>CALMES010000069.1 GCA_937863435.1 uncultured Candidatus Peregrinibacteria bacterium | reverse complement strand
TGGTCGCGGAGGTAAAACTTTGAAAGATTTAATGCGTGAACCTGTGGCCGAAGAGAACATAAAAATCTTGCCAGATTATTTTAATAAAACATATTTCCATTGGATAGATAATTTGCGCGACTGGTGTATTTCCCGCCAGATTTGGTGGGGACATAGGGTGCCGGTTTATTACTGCGCGAAGTGTGAAGAGGCTATGAAAGCGACGGGAGCGAATCACGAATTACGAATCACGAATTACGAATTCGTTTCAGTCCAGCCTTTAACCAAGTGCCCAAACTGCGATAGTTCAATTACACAGGACAGCGATACGCTTGATACATGGTTTTCGTCCGCGCTTTGGACGTGGAGTACGCTACTCGATCCAAAACTTGCAACAGATCCATCTGTATCCTTTAAAGAATTATTCAAGCAGAGTCCGGATTTCCACAAATTCCATCCGACGACTGTCATGGAAACGGGCTACGACATTCTGTTCTTCTGGGTCGCCCGCATGATTCTGATGACGACGTACACGCTTTCCAAGGTTGATGATGCTGGCACGAAAGCCACTGACCACGTGCCGTTTAGAACGGTGTACCTACACGGGCTCATTCGTGCGCGCGATGGCCGGAAGATGAGTAAGAGCCACCCGGAAACCATGATCGATCCTCTGGATATGATCAGTAAGTACGGTGCCGACGCTCTGCGCCTCTCCATGATTGTCGGACAAAGTGCGGGCAATGACGCGCGTTTATACGAAGAAAAAATTGCGGGGTACCGAAACTTTATCAACAAACTCTGGAATGCATCGCGCTTCGTGTTGATGCAGTGTGAGCAGAAGGGAATTGATCCGAAAAAATGCACCATCGATAATTTACAATTGGTAATAGGTGGATTGTCTTTAGCCGACGGCGCTTTGCTGTCGAAGCTTCAGCAGCTCATTGATGATGTCACCAAAGGAGTGAATGAGTATACGCTCAGCGAGGTTGGTGAGAAATTATACGCGTTTGTCTGGGACTTCTTCTGCGATTGGTATTTAGAGCTCAGCAAGGGAGAGGCAAATATTGAATTACTGGTACATGCACTTCGCACAATCGTCGCGCTTCTGCATTCTTATTGTCCGTTTGTGACGGAAGAACTGTGGGCGCATATCAAGCCTACCGGTGCAGGTATGCTCATCAATTCCCCGTGGCCGGTGTCGGATGCGCGCTGGATTGATCGGAAAACAGAGAAAGATCTGCAGTCGATCATCGATAGCATCACCGCTATCCGCAAAATCCGTACCGAACAGAATATTGAGCCAGGCAAAACGATGTCCGTGATGATCAAGGCGACGAATCAGGATTTGATTCGTTTGCAAAAAACGCACATCGAGCGCATGGGAAAATGTACGGTGGAACTTGTGAAAGATGCGCCGACGAAAGATATTGCCAGTGTCTTTCTGGAAGGCATGGAAGTGCATGTGAGCCTCGAGGGTCTCATAGATAGCGAGAAAGAGAGAGGGAATCTGATGGCTGAACTGGAAAATCTGTCGCGCTACGCGAAGACGCTGGAGTCCAAGCTTTCAAATGAAGCCTTTGTCGCTCGCGCTCCGGCTGCTCTTGTCGATGGGGAGAAAGAAAAGCTGGCGATCACCAAGGACAAGCTTATGAAAATTGAGGAGAAACTGAAAAATTTGTAAGTTTCTTTATTTCCCGCAGGCGGAGCATCGTGCTCCGCCGAAGGTAGATGTTATATTCGTGCATCGGGACACGATGTCCCTTCGGCGGATACTCTGATCAATCGATCAATCCCCATAAATCGGCAGATCAAAATCGCGCTTGGTACCACTGCTCACTTTGAGTGCCGCCCCACGCGTAATGGCATCACGACCGAAGCGATCATGAAGGCTATCGAGTGCCTGCTGCATCCGCTCGTCTTTTTCCGAGACAGAGGGATCTTGAAACAGGGAATATTGCTTGGCACTGGTGGGAACAAGGTGCCACAGGTTCAAGCCCACTTGCGTGTAGCGCCGGTTTTTACGGAACAGGCTTTCAAAGCAGCTCACTACAAAGGGGCGCAGCTGGTCTTCGGTTTCACTTTGCTCGGGCAAACTGCGATTGGATGATGCGTATTCATATTTGTCATCGCGCAGCCAAACGGAGAGTCCTTTGCAGCTTAAGTGCTGTCGGCGCATTTTCAGCGACGTATATTCCATGTGTCGCAGAGCATGAGCAAAGAGCAGATCGCGATCGGCGGTTGGTCTAAAACTCCGGGCACGCGAAATCGATTTTGGTGGCCCGTGGTCAATCGACACAGGCGACAACGGCTCTCCATTCAGTTCGCGCTGCATATCGCGCCCAGGACGACCAAAAAGGCGAATAAGTGTATCGGGATCAGCGGTCGCAATGTCGAAGGCCGTGTGCCATCCCTGTTCTTCCGTATGGATTGATCGTTTGCGCCCAATGCCCGGAATGGCGGCAGCGACACGATCCCGTAAAAATGTCTCGCGCTCAATTGCCCATTTTTCGATTGTCACGGGTGC
Source organism: uncultured Candidatus Peregrinibacteria bacterium (assembly GCA_937863435.1). Taxonomy (GTDB): domain Bacteria; phylum Patescibacteriota; class Gracilibacteria; order Peribacterales; family Peribacteraceae; genus JAGOTD01. The sequence goes on along the minus strand of CALMES010000069.1, from coordinate 27,731 downwards.
ATCGGTAATCACAGCAATGCCGCCGGGTTTGCGGTATTCCCCGGCCATTTTAGCCAGTAATTTGCTCTGACCGACGCCTACCGAGACGGAAATATGTGTGCGCGTGAGAATTGCGGTTCGCATCGACTCGGCGAAGAGAGAAAGATTCCTCGGAACGCCGCCTACCATACTGGTTAAGTCCAGATACCATTCATCCACTGACATCTTTTCGATGAACGGACAATGCTCCTGAATGATCGATTCAATCTGATCCGATGCCAAACCCGTTTCGCGGAAATCGGATGGCACTTGCAGTGCGTCCGGGCACAGTTTTATTGCTTCCGAGAGACGCATGCCGGTTCGTACGCCTTTTGCCTTTGCTTCGTAACTGGCGGCAATCACCGATCCGCCACCCATGCCCATGGCTAGCACAGGTTTGCCGGCGAGCTTGGGATGTTTGCGAACGAGAACCGACACGAAGAAGGAGTCGGCATCGACATGGGCAATCATAAAGAAGAACGTAGAACTTAGAATGTAGAACGTAGAATTCGATCTATATATTCCTTTGCATGGTTTTTGTTCCAATTAGTAATCCGTGAGTAATTTTGCTGGCATGATTTAATTTATTAATAGCATTATCAAATGTTTCTATTGATACATAGCCCACATCTCTGGCGATGAATAATTGATTTTCTATTTCAGTTAATGAACCTAAAGCGATGGCATAAAACTGAATCTTTTCTTTGGGAGATAGTCTCCGAAAACCTTCGGCAATATTTGAAGTGATAGATACAGCTGCACGTCGCAATTGATTTGTTAGTCCGAATAGTTCTTCTTTGGGAAATTGTTTCGTCAGCTGATAGATAAGAATAACTAATGCATGACCATGTTGCCATGCTTGCAGATCAGTAAATTTTTGAATCTTTCGGCCAGGAGTGTAGGAAGGAAATTCCATCGTTCTGTGTTCTACGTTCTACATTCTTAATATTTTCGTACTGTTCCCACCACCACACCGCCAATCTTCAGTTCATCCATGGCGTAGAGATCCGGATAATCCGGATTCTCGGCTTGCAGGTAGAACTTTCCGTTTCCCTTCTTTAAGCGCTTGAGCGTGAATTCGCCATCCAGAATGCCAACCACAATATCATTGACCTTCGGCGTCTTGCTGCGATCGACAATGACTAGATCTCCTTCGTGAATACCGGCATTGATCATACTTTCGCCTTTGACGCGCAACAGGAAGGTTGATGAGCGATCTTTGATGAGATATTGCTCCAGATTGACCGTTTCTTCCGCCTGCTCTTCTACCGGTGCGGCAAAACCTGCGGCGATCGGGCCGAACAGAGGAAGGGTGAAAGCCGAGAAAATAGACGGTTTTTCATCTTTCTGCTTATGGAGAATTTTGATGCGGCCTTTTGGATCTTTTTCGATCTCTTCCTGCAACACCAGTGCATTTACTACCTTTGCAATCGAGTTTTTACTCTTCACACCAAATGCGACGGCTAAGTCGGCAAGGGAAGGCGAGTAGCCATGCTTCTTCTGAAATTCCCCGATAAAGTTGAGGACTGTTCGCTGGTGAGCAGTGATAGCCATAGAAGGAGTGGGAACGAATGTACACCAAGGATAGGTGAACGAATGTCCACTGTCAAATGATCAGTGAAAAATTGATCGAAGAATCATATGCTCACTGCAAATATGTATCTTCGGGATGCCGACAATCTATTTCTTTACAATCAAAAATATTCGTTCGGTTTGGAATATTCGCTGCAGCGCAGGCTTGCTTCTTCCTGCATCAAGCAGAGGGCTTTTTATTGGTTCATTCAATCTTATCCAGATCCTTCTGCTTGCTCAGCTCAATGAATGTCAGTGTCCACACAGTCTGCTTGAAGACATGCAGATAGGCGAAGAAGTAGCTGGCGATCAGGATGAGAACAATTCCAAGAACGCCTGCAATAACGTAGCTGATAGCCGGACTTAAAAACATCGCTAAAAACAAGCCGATTCCTATGATGATGGCTGGTAGCAGCAGAATAACGAGGGCATTGATAATAATACGTACCGATATAACCACCATAAGAATGATGAGAAACATCAGGTGCTTTAAGTTACTGACAATCAATTTAACACTTTTGCCTGACGCATGATAAATGCTGAGCTTTTGTATCACTACACCCTCGGATGCAAAATTGAAGAAAAACTTAAAAAAGTTTGAAAGTAGCCAGAATATCATCGCAATCACCATGAGCGGAGGCCCCATATTTCCACCGTACCGCCAGAGAATAGACTGGATTGTGATGAGCATCGTAAGACTGCTGAAGGAAAAAATTTCATGCAGTGCGAACAAAGGAAAGAAATTATACATACCCAGAATAAAGCCACCGTTTACCGGTTCTTTGCGATACGATTTGGCCGCCAGGCCTATGATGGCGCCTTCAATGAAACTTGGGATGAGAAATTCGATAAACAGCAACACAAGAAATGTAATGATTATCGTCATAAAAAACCAGAACGGCAGAGCATTGTAGAGCCAGATTTCAATGTCAAATAAGCCGGCCTCGCCGTGATGATAGAGTTCTTCGTAAATAAAATAGACCTGATAAATAAGCAGCTTTACGTCGAGGAGGATTTCAAAAAATGATCCAAAAAACCCCCAACGGCGCAGACTGCGTTCCTGCAGGGTAATTTTCCACGCTTCGGCGATAATCTCGCGGGGGGTGAGCATGTACGCGCAAGGGTAGAGCAGCCGCTGTTACTCGGCAACTTTTTGATTGGTCAGGAGCTCTGGAAGAGAGGTGTAGCTGAAATCCTTGCCGGTAACGATCACAATTTCCGGTGATTCATCGCGTGTGAGCGTCTGGCCTGCGGAAACAGGCAGATTTCCCAGTGCTTTGGCAAAGAACGTCGCCTGATCCTGCGCTACTTTCTGGCGCTCGATTGCTTCTTTCTGATTCGGATCGGATGACGCTTCGCTGCCGGCTTGCTGGACCGGCTCACTGAATTGCACAAACGTTTCATCCTTCTTCTCCTCATAATTTTTCACGCTGACAACATTGAAGCCGAAGCGGATAAGCTCATTGGCAAGCAGGTGGGCGGAGCCCGGTTTGGAACCGGCATTGAGCACAGCAATACGCGGCTTATCCAGATACCATTCGCGATGATGAAGCAGTAAGTCCATAAAGAGGACAATACGGTCCCAGTTGCCGATTGGGGTCCCCGCAGCACTCACGGGAATAAGAATGGAGGCGCCGCCGAACTGGCTGCGCGGAGGCGTATAGAGGAATCCTCCCGCATCTGCGATACTGCCGTACAGACCGTTTTGGTCAGACAGCTGCTGCGAAATAATACGACTGGTATCCATATTGTGTTCCACGCTGGCGAGTGCCACCATTTCCTTGAGGCTCATAGTGCTTTCGACGTTCTTGGATAAGATATTGTAGAGCCGGGAAATATTGCCGATGTTACCGATAAAGCCGCTGGCTTTCATTTTGCTGACAGCTGCGGCAATAATCTGCTGCTGGCGTCCCGAGCGCGAGAAATCGCTGGTGGAGTGTCGGGAGCGTGCGTATTTCAGTGCGGTTGCGCCGTCTAAGTGCTGGTCACCCGCACTGATGGAAAACGTCTCGTAAGTGTAATCCGGTCCCGGATATTCCGTATCAATCAGATCCTTCGGTACCGTAATGTCGATGCCGCCGATTGCATCGATAGCCTGTTCAAATCCGGAGAAGTTGATTTTGAGTACGTCATGAATCTGCATGTGCAGATGAGAGCCTATTTCATCGGCAAGCTGTTTCATGGCTTCCGTCGATGCAGCTTCTTTGCCGGAACCTTGGCGGATCAGATTTATTTTGAGATTACGGTAGAGTTCGTTAATGCGTTCCACGCCGGATTTTTTTGTATCCGCCAGATGCAGATCGCGCGGAATGGAAAGCATGATGATGCTGTGTGTTTTAGTCGGATCAATACTGGCTACCATAATGGTGTCTGTCAGGTCGATGCCTTCATGATTATCATCGCCGACACCAAGCAGAAGAATATTGGTAAACCCGTCCTTGTCTTTCTTGAGTTCGGCGGCAGCGGTTCCCGATGCGCGCAGAGGCATGAGCGTACCGACAAATGCCAACAGTTTTATGCTGCCCATTATAATGAAAATCGCCAGGCACAGTGCCAGGCCTATGCTGACAACCGACAGCACGGAGCGTCTTTCGCGAAGCTCCTCTTTCTGTCGTTCCTGCCGGCGCTTTTTCCGTTGTTCTATTTTTCGATAGAGACTGATCAGCGGTCGTGCACAGGTAACAAGAAACAGGGCGGTTTTTTTCCACGAAGCCGAAGACTTCCTGTCTGCGCGGATACGTCTGGTCTGAAATGACATCAGGCAGATTGTACTGAAGGAATGAAAAAATGATAATTGACAACCTGTCATTGAATGATTGGTCGTCATATAACTTTATTCGTTCTTTGCCGCGTTCACTCGTAGACGGTGAAAATGTCTGACAAATTGTGACGGACATGAACCCCGCTCGCTTCGTCTTCACCGGTTTTATAGTGCCCCAGCATGACGCCGCCAATCACGATATGACTGTCTTTTAATTTGAGAATATCGTGGGATTTTCCATGATGAAGCGATACCCAGCAGCTCCCAAGCTTGAGGGTGGTGGCAGCAAGCAGCAAATGTTCCGTTGCACAGACGCAGGAGTACTCCAGTTCCTTCGGGTTCCAGATAATCTCCTGGTTATTCGGTCTGGCTGTACGATCGCAGGTCACAATAATGAATACGCTGGCGCCCTCGATAAAGTTGCCGTAACACGAGGTTTCCATCAGCTTTTTGCGCATCTCTTTGTCTTGAATGATATGAAAGTGCCAGGGCTGGGTATTTTGCACGCTCGGAGACATATTTGCCGTCTCCAGCAGCTTTTCGATGTCTTTCATTGATACCGGTTCATCGCTGAAATAACGGATACTGCGACGCTGCTTGCAAAGAGCGTGGAAATCATCGTACGACATGAGGGAGAGGGGAAATCATTTCATAGCATACACCGCCCCAGTGACGTTTGGAAATGAGATGACTGGTTAGAAAAAAGACTCAGAAGGCTCAAAGGACTCAGAGGAAGCAGGGGATTGGAAGTATCACGGATATCTGGCCCATGAGTTATTGTTATTTCTTCCTCCATGAATGATTTGATCATACTATCCCTCCTTTGAGCCTTCTGAGTCTTTGCAATTTATTGCATCAGCAAAAAGCCGACTTTCGTCGGCTTTTGTGCGTTGAGTTCGCTGGGATATGAGTTGCGTATTACGCAGCCATAGCACCACCGTTCTTCTCTGCCTTGAAGCAGTTGAGACACAGAACCGGGCGTCCGCCTTCCTCCACTGGACGTGGCTTGAAGGGAACTTCGCAGTCTGCACCGCACTTTGCGCAGGTAGCAGGGAACATTTTGCGAGTGGCAAAACGCTCCTCTTTGCGCTTGTTGCGGCAGTCCTTGCAACGCTGAGGGGCTGCGAGCTGCTTGGAAGCGTAGAATTCCTGTTCGCCAGCGGTGAACGTGAATGCTGCACCGCAGTCGCGGCAGGTGATCTGCTGATCATCCATAAAGATAAAGAAAAAAAGAATAGAAATTGCATCGTGTCCTTCTTTTCTTGTTCGTACGGATTGACCGATTTGACAGATACGAAGGTGATTGCGTGGTAAGTATATGACGAAGCCATCTTTTCGTCAAGTAGTGGGGCTATGAATTAGCTAGTAACGGTAAGGTTTCTGGGTTTTCGTTTATAGTTTTTTAGTGAGTTTTTGTTCACATTCGCTCACATAATGGCCTTTCGTCGTCGTCAGAAATTGAAACATGATCGTTTCAAGACAAATCATCTACAGCAGCGGTCAGGGCTTACAATAGAGCATTTTCAGTCTTAACCATACAACCATATCGAAAAGGCATCCCCTCGCGCTCGGTTGAGCACAAGGGGAGTGGAGGCAAGAACGGCTTGTCTCCGATTGTCTGCCCGATCCTCAGTGGATGGACGGCGTGTCAGTAGAAAATCGAGAGGATGACATCGGCACCGATGTATCTGGGTATTTCAATATAACTGCGCAAGACGCATATTTAAGACTCAAGATGGGAGCAAGCGGTTTAAACCGCCGGCTACCGTTATGTATCAACAAAAAAGCCCACCGGCAAGATGGGCTTTTTCTGAATACTGAATTGAAGAAAGACTACTTGAGAGTGATTTTTGCGCCTGCAGCCTCGAGCTTCTTCTTGATGTCTTCTGCCTCTGCCTTGGCAACGCCCTTCTTGACCATCTGTGGAGCGCCTTCCACGAGAGCCTTGGACTCACCGAGACCGAGCTGGGTGATTTCGCGGACGACCTTGATAACGGCAATCTTCTGAGCGCCGCCGTCTGTGAGCTCGACATCGAATGCAGTCTTCTCTTCGCCGGCAGGCGCAGCGCCACCGGCAGCTGGAGCAGCGGCCATAGCGACTGGAGCAGCAGCGGAGATACCGTAAGCCTGTTCCATGAATTTAACGACGTTGTTGAGCTGGATAACGTTCAGCTTTTCGAGAGCGGAGATAACAGCCTGCTCTTCCGTTGTGAGAGTAATGTCTGACATGAGAGAAATAAGAAATGGAGATAAAAAATATTATGCGGGGGTTGCCTCTTTCTTCTTTGCAACTTCGGAGAGAGCACGTGCAAAGCCGGTAAGAGGGGAGCTGACTGCACCTGCAAACTTGGTGAGAGGTGAGTTGATCATCATCATGAATGTAGCCAGGAGCGTCATGCGATTTGGCAGAGTAGCGAAGGTCGTTGCCTCTGCTGCGGACAGAATCTTGCCGTCGAACATGCCGCCGATCAGTTTCACCTGGTCGTGCGTCTTGGCGAACTGGAATGCGACGTTGGCGCCGGAAGTCGGATCATTGTTGCTGAAAATACAGGCAACAGGACCCTGGATCATTTTGTCTTCAATAGCCGGCATATTCAGTTCCTTGGCGGCAATCTGCAGCAGCGTCTTCTTGCTGACTTTCATCTCAGCCTTTTCTTTCTTGAGTTTGGAGCGCAAATCGCTGATATCGGCGACAGTGAGGCCGATGTAGTTGGTAAAGATGATGGACTTGGATTCCTGCATCTTCTGCTTCAGCTCAGCGAGCTGGGCCTCTTTTTGATCACGGGTGAGAGCCATAAAATAGAATGTAGAATTGAGAATGTAGAATGTAGAATTCTACGTTTAAATCAGTATTGATTGAGCCGATCCTCTCCGTATCCTCACTTTCGTCCAGATACAAAAATCGCTGGCTCCGTCCGGGAGACCAGCGAGGAACACGGCACGATTCACCAAGCCGGGGCCGGGTGAGCGCTGCTGTACTCCTCGGGAGGGTTTACTTTCAGCCTAGGGCCTAGTACCTCCGGTCTTCGGACTTGAGCTAAGTATAGTCAGATTCACTTCTGTGTCAACTTCTTTGTAAGAAATGACAATATATTGAAAAAGTATCTGATGAAAATAGGCTACTGGAGCCAGATATGCCTAAAACCTCGCTTTTTGCTTCTCCAACTGTTTTAGGGCACGTATGATGGGGCGACGCTTTCTCCATGACTTCCGCTTTGCCAGCATTTGCGTCGTCTGAGATCTTCAGTCATCTGAAGAAGACACTGCCTGATTTCAATCAGGATCGTATGCAGAGGGCATACAATACGGCACAAATGCTCTACCATGACGAGCGGGTGGGAGGGTCGCGGTCATTGCTTCTTATAGACCAGGTGTGCGGTATGCTTCCGGCAGTCTGTGAATTCTGTCCGGATGAAGACAGTGTCATTGCCTGTCTTTTGCAGCACAGTCTGCGCAGCAGCAGCTATTCCATTCAGCAGCTGGAGAAAGACTTTGGCAAAAACGTACGCAATATCGTCAGTCGTCTGCATCTGTTGTCACATCTGAATGCGGATGAATGGAAGAAATCCATCGAGGATATGAAAATCATGCTGGTGTCCGTGTCTGATGATATCCGTGTTATTTTGCTGCGCCTGTGCCTGCAGGTGTACTTACTGGAACACTTAAGCGATTTTGAACCGCCGTCCGCTATGCGCTTCGCCAAAGAATCCCTGCAGATATTCGCACCCGTCGCTGCCCGTTTGGGTATTTACGCTCTAAAATACCGTTTGGAAGATCGGGCGTTTCCGGCCATGTATCCGGTTGATAATGACAATATAGCGTCTCAGCTTGATGTTCTTCATGCCGAAGACGGTCAGTTTCTGCCGGAAGTGACTGCCAGTCTCCAGGCGGCTTTTGCCCGTGAATCCATGACAGTACGCGTGACGGCCAGAGAGAAACACCGCTACAGCATCTTCCAGAAAATGCAGCGCAAGAGTGTTGCAGATATCCGCAAAATCGCAGACCTCATCGCGCTGCGTATTATCGTCAAAAACGCCGACGACTGCTACCAGGCACTTGGATTGCTTCATCGTTTGGCGCGTCCGGTATCCCAGCGCTTCAAGGATTACATCGCGTTTCCCAAACCCAACGGCTATCAGAGTTTGCATACCTGTGTTATCGGTCTGCCACATGCGCCAAAATCGTTGATGGTCGAAGTCCAGATTCGCAGCGAAGATATGCATCGTGAAGCCGAGTACGGTATTGCGGCGCACTGGATGTACAAGGAAGGGTCCGCTGTGAAGCGTTCGACCTACTCTCTTCAGCTTGCCGATATTTTGAAGCAGCAGGAATTGGTGAATGAAGAGATCGGCAAGAGCAAGAAAGGAGATGGCAGAAGGCTGGTTGATCATATCTACGTCTTAACTCCGCGCGGTGATATCCGTGAATTACCCGATGGCGCGACGCCGCTCGATTTCGCGTTCCTCATTCATACCGACCTGGGCCTCAAGTACAAAGGTGCCCGCGTGAATGGCAGTATTGTGCCGGTATCGTACAAAGTGGAGAACGGCGACATCATCGAAATTCTCACACACCCAACTCCGCGTCCGAGTCTGCAGTGGCTGGAGCAACTGGCAACCGCGTCTGGACGAGCGAAGCTGAAAAACTATTTCTTCTCGCATAATCGCGCCGAATTCCTCGCCCGCGGCCGTGAAGCCGTCAATGAAGAATTAAAGACGCGTCATTTGCCACTGCTCGACGGCGAATTGAGCTTGCTCAAGATTGTCGATGGCAAGGCGCAAACGCTGCACGAACGCGAAGACTTGCTGGTGAAAATCGGCATGGGATCCGTCAAAACATCATCGATCTTCCGACATGTCGGCCTGGAAAAAGCGGGTGTGCGCCGCGTGCAAGTCCGTAAAACTGCGCTTTCTAAAAAAGATCAGCTTATCACCATAGAAGGGGCGCCGGTCGATATGCCCTACCGTTTTGCCAAATGTTGCAATGCCGATACACAAAAGCCGCGGCCGAACATTATCGGCTTCATCACGCGCTTAGGTTCTGTGACCATCCACCGCGAAGGTTGCCGCATGATGCGCGACGCCAATAGTGACAGGCGGGTGAAGGCAAAGTGGGTGGGAAGGTAGGCATAAATAATCTGTGCGTAGGTTTATTGACTAAATATGTAAAATGAAGTATAAATTTTCTTATGGTAAAGCCGTATGAAGACTACCCAAAGTGTATAGAAGTAGATCATGGCTGGGATTATTCACATTTCCCTTGGCGAAATCTCGTGCAGTTAAATGGTGAGCCGTATGGAAGGATTATAGAAGGGCACACTCTTGCTGGATTACTTGAAAAAATAGATGAAAGCGAAAGATTGCTCACAGCCTTAGAACTCGTCGAGATCCGCAAGTGTCTGTATCGCTTACTTTGCAAGCAGGTGCCGGAGATTCCACGAACTGCTATCAATCGCCAGCACCAAGTGAATGACTACGATGGCTCAGAACGTGAGTTTAATGTAAAGAAGCAAATGTGGTTGGTGCAGTGATGGAAACCGTTCATCGCCAAAACTTCAATATCTACCTTGGGTGCAGGATACCATGACCGATACCTATATGGTGACACATCAAGGAAAGGTATTTGTTGGTCATGGTGATTTTTTCGATACTCGCGCACAACAAGTTGAAGTATTTAAAGGTGAAGTAAAGGATGGAGGTATTACCTGTCCTCCAGAAACCATAGAGAGAATTGTTCAATCGGTTTCAGTCTCCTCGTTTCCCGTTGATGACTATGCGAGCAATGCTCGCGGTGGAACTCTATCGACGAGACACTTTGCTACCCATCCACATACCATCGCTGTGATTGGCGCAGGAAACGAGAAATTTGCCGCAGAATATATCGATGTACTTCGAAATCTTGCAATGATTGTCTCTCTTAGTCGGGATAGATTTGCCACGTGGCAGACAGCAAGAGGGGAAGGACAGATGCGCATGGTATGCTTAGGGGGTGTAGGCAATCCAGGCGAAGCAATTTATCCGTGAAATGCTTCCACTGTCGGATGCGAGAGTATTGCTATTCAAAAAACAATGAATGTCCCCCAGTTTCTTGCACGGAAAGAGAGCGAATTGAAATAGAAATGCCAACCGGCTCGGCGATAAGAGAAATTTCAGCGTACGCTTGTAGAATAAATTGCTAGTAGCCGGGCCGTATCGACAAAGAAAAGGCGGACCGAATTTGTATGATCAATTCCAAAACCGGGACACGATGTCCCGGTTGCGGATATTCTGATAATTTCGTCATTCAATTTTCAGATTTGTCTCGAATTTGGTTCTTGGCTCTTCGAATTTTTTTGATCCTTGTTTCTTGCATCTTGAACTTTGCCATTCTTACACTCCATACTTCTCCATCAGCTTCTCCACCTGCATTTCGGACGCAATTTGTTCGTAGCGCCGGCCGTCTGGCAAATAGTCGCGGTCATCGGTGTTTTGGCCCTGGGCTTTGGCCATCACTTTTTCTTCTTCGCAGCGCTTGACCACCTCTTCGTCGGCTACTTTGATCTCAGCTTTTTTGATCAGTGCCTGAATACCAAAACGGAGAGTGAGGCGATCTTCGGCCGACTTTTTCATTTCGGCGGCGATCTCTTCGGGCTTTTTGTTCATCGACTTGATCCAGTCGTCCATCGTCATGTTCTGCTTTGTGAGCTGCTGCTGGATGTTTTCGAGCATAGCCTGCACTTCACTATCAACTAACTCAGGGGCATAGTCAGTTTTCGTTTCTTTCAGGACTTTATCGAAGAACGCATTTTCGCGCTGCTTGGCCACGTCGCGACCTTTGCGCTCGCTGAGCATTTTCTCGATATCAGCCATAAACTGGTCCGGCGTTTTGTCGGAACCGAAGTGTGTTTTGATGTACTCAGCTGTAATCTCCGGCGTCTCAACGGATGAAACCGATTGAACGGCGATGTGAAAACTGGCCTTTTTACCCTGCAATTCGACTGTCGGATACTCCTTCGGCAGAGAAATTCTGACGGTCTTCTTTTCGCCCTTCTTCATGCCCATGAGCGCTTTCTCGAGCTCGGGCAGCATTTCATCGGTTCCAACCAGCACGCGGTAATCCGGCCGACTGGCAGATTCCAGCTTGTGTCCTTTGTCATCTTCGACCATCAGGTCCATCTTCACCAAATCTCCGTCCTGCGCTCCGCGCTCCTCTTCCTTCTCTTTGCGGTCGTGCCAGAGGAGTTGTTTCACAAACTGCCTCTTTTCCTTCTCGTCGATTTTCACATCGGTTTTGGGCTCCATCTTTATTTTGTCGCCGTTGATTTTCACTTCCGGCGATTCCACAAACAGTACTTTCAGTTTGAGCGGTTCATTTGTCACTATCTCGATACGCGGCGGCATAATGGGGGCAAGCTTGTTTTCCTCCATGGCCTTGCGCAGAATTTCCGGCAACAGCTGGTGGACAGTTTCTTTCACCACTCTTTCCGGATCGAGCTGCTCTTTGAGAACATCCACCGGCGCCTTGCCTGGGCGAAATCCTTTCAGATTCACCTGGCTGCCGAGCTTGGCAATCGCTTTTTGTTCCGCAGCTATGCGTGCGTCTGCAGGAATATCAACCGTACACTCGGTACGTCCTTTGGCGTGCTTAACGAGAGAAATGTGCATGAGATGTAAGAAAAAAGTCAGAAAGGAAGACACGTATCCATCATGATCTGTTCCGCTGATTGCGATTACTGCTTCTTTTTACCCTCAACCCAGTAGACGAGCAATGGAGTGGCGACGAAAATACTGGAGTAGGTTCCAAGAATAATACCGATGATAAGTGTTAAGACGAACCACTTGATGCTCACGCTTCCCAGGAAGAAGAGAGAGAACAACATGATGAGAGTGGCCGAGCTCGTGTAGAAAGAGCGCTTCCAGGCCTGGTTCACAGCTGTGTTCGCAACGTGGGCAAATGTCTCTTTGCGCTCCTGCACAGTGAGGTTATCGCGGATACGGTCGAAGATGATGATAGTGTCGTTCACGCTGTAACCGAGAATCGTGAGAAGCGCCGTGATAAACAGCGTATCGACCTCGAAGTTGGTGAAGTGGCTCAAAATGACGAAGATACCGACTGTCACCATCACGTCATGAAGGAGCGTAACGACCGCAACGACTCCGAATTTCCAGGCCTTGTACTTGCGTGGAATGTGACGGAATGCGAAAGCGAGATACAGGATAATACCGACGGATGCGGCCAGAATGGCATAGGCAGCACGATGTTTGAGGCTTTCCCCGACTGTGGGGCCGATGGTGGTGTATTGCACCTCTTCAACAGCACCGAGATCTTTTTGCAAATGCGCTGTCAGTCCTTTGTGCTCATCGTCGCTTAGATTCTTGGTACGAATGATGAATGTGCCCTGATGCGATTTGTTGACTGTCGCATTCAGATCTTTTCCGTCAGCCGGCTTGAATGTTTTCAGTGAGGCTAGCACTGTTTCTGTTTCCAGGGCTTTGGGCGAGCGCACTTCCATGCGCGTGCCGCCGGTGAATTCGATGCTCAGACGTGGTCCAGGATTGAACACCAGGAAGATGCTGATCAGTGTCAGCGCTGTCGACAGGATAAAGAAGTATTTGGCGGGTTTGAGAAAGTTGAAATTCATAGCGGGGAGAGAATACTGTGAAATGCGGCGCCGCGCTAGGCAATTACTGCGTGCCAGAGTCAATGGATCTCATAAACGCGTGCTCCAGCGGAGAATAATGCTTCCTTCCGCTGATTCCACTGACCACAGGAAGGAGGGCAGACGGACGATTGGTTCCAGGAGGAATCCCAGCAGAGTGTCCGGATGGGAAGGATCAAACAAAAATGGCAGACGTGCCTGAACAAATGCCTTCACAAACCCTGTGTCCAGCAAACCTGCGGCAATCGGTGTTGCAGACGGACGATAAGAGATGCTTCCTTTCCAGTGGTCATGAATCATGGCTTCCACCAATGATCCGCTGGAACCCAGCACATATTCATTGCCGGCCTTGGCAACGGTCAGGGGGCCGCGCAGGTCTGTATCCTCCAGATACTGGATATGCCATTTGCCTATGGCGGAAGGAGATTGCGTGGCGGGGCTGGGCATGACATCGCTGCGCTTGTTGTCCGAAAATTCGACATGCCGGATGATGCCTTTCGCAGCGTCGAGTTTCATTGTTTCCGTCAATTGCGTCTGATCCGCTTCTGAGCCGCTTGCGCGCAGGGCAAAGAGGTACGAACCGCTCTCGCTTGTGCCGATTTCCAGGCTGACAGGGGAGCGGAAGAAAGGGGTGATTTCGTCCGTGGTGACATGAGAGCCGAGTGCCTGCTGGATCTGCGCTGTCAGAATGCCGGCAATGCCGGCAGACAGGGGCTTATGAGTACTGAATGCGCCGGCAAGCAGTTCTGCAATGGCATCGCTTCTATTGATGTGTATCAAGAGAAGGGGGTGACGCGTGACGTAGTCCAGCTCTTCTGGAAAAATGGCGGTCTGATCAGGCAATTTTCTGAGATCCGGATCCATCAGCCAGAATTGGCCATAATTTTCTGACGTGACCATGGCGCACCATGAAAATTGCTTTACAAGAGAAGAGAGAAGAATAGAGGCCTTATCCGAACTCACTGATGTGATTGCCTCAGTCTTGAGAAGCCACGACGTATTATTGAATTCTGATTGTAATGGAACGTAGGCACTCTGCCTGGAAAGAGTGGCGCGCTTATTCTTTGTCGTATCACGTACTACTTGAGCGATGAGTTCGTCGGACATCGCAATCGTTGGTGGTGGCGCAGGAGCGTCTTCTTGTGCGTCTAGTTGGACTTCGCTGACCCAGCTTAGTGTTTTGCCACTGTTGGTTGCAACAATCGCGAACTCATACAGAGCGGGGCTATCGTCTGCCTTTGTCGCAATCGCCGGAGCGCTTCCCATGCCGACCATGCGCGCTACTGCGGTGCTGATGTGGTGCAGCTGCGCTTTGTCGCGCGTGCGCAGGAAGAACACGGTATCTTCGGCGGGAATATGATTGGCGAGACTGTCTTGGGCCGGCTTGAAGGTTTTGGTGACAAACAGTGCTATCAAAATGATAATGATTCCCACGCCAAACACGCCTGCAGCTGACAGGAGCGAGACACGCACAAGGAAATCGCGTTTAGGAGCCATATCGGCTCTCAGAGTAGCAGTAAACTGGCTAAAGGAAGAGGGGATTTTGCGCCACTTTTTCTAGCATTTTGCAACATTTGCAGGTAATTGCCAGCCCACAAACTTGCGTAAAATCTCTGGCTGAGTACAATGACAAGATTTCTTCGTGACCGGAACAACAGGGTCACCTCGGAATCTACAAACAGACACGACACACAAACACACAGAGACCGGCTCGCGAGCCACCTCACAAACATAGAGACAAACATTTGATCCTTTTTACACCACTGGCTGAAATGAATTATGAATCACGAATTATGTATTATGAATAGAAAGAATATACATAATTCACAATACAGTATTCATAATTCGCATCCGTAGAGAGAATGACAGCGATCAGACCAAACGTGGCTAGTCGTCCTCATCCTCTCTGCTCTGCAACGTCGCCTTGATACAGTGAGAGAGCGTATCGAGGTGCGCCCCCTTTCTCCCCAGCGTTCCCCCGAAGCCCTTGTGCATCGCGTGGCGAACCGGTACGGGGACTTCGTCCGGTCACGAGGAGAAACAAGAGACCAAAGCAAGGCAGAAAGTACGGGCTCCTCCCCACGTGCCCCCTCCGCTAATAGGGCTCAGCGATCGTTCACTCACCTTTACATCGTTGATAGTCTCAGGAGGCGAACACAAAAATAAAAAGACCGCTTGCGGTCTTTTTATTAATAGATGGAAAAAAAGAGGATACAAGGAATAGAGGATGCGACGACAAAGAGGAATGATATTGATATATCACAATATCCGCAGACGGGACGCAGCGTCCCGGGGGAACATGTTTAATTTGATCGAATGCCGCGGGCCGAAGGCCCGCTCTGGAGATTGTAGGAATGATAAATTTATACCCATACTATCAGAGCGGGCGTTCTCGCCCGCGGTGGTGCAATCTTGGGTGCGATAAATGATTGCTATCATGTGATGCGCAAGCGAGGTCGTCGTGGCTTTTGGAGGCTTGCGATGGCATCGTGGCTTGATGAAAAAGGATGGATTTATCGAGCTCCGCGGGTAGGTACCCGCTTCTTTTTTTATTTGTTTTTGTATATGTAAAATTCATCGTCTAAAAACTCGCACTACCTCTTCGCCGGCGCGATTGTCGTATTGAGTTTCTGCAGAACGCCAAGCGCCTCGGGATTGCGCGCGTCGATCTTGAGGGCGCTCTTCGCCATTGTCTGCGCTTCATCCAGCCTGCTTGTGGCGGCTGCTGCTTTGGCAAGAAGTGCCAGACTGCTGGCGTCATCCGGCCACTTGAGTGCGGCTTTCTTTGCCATGCTATAGCCGTCTTCCCCGTGAGCGGGGATGGTGAGCGCGACATCGACGTATTTTTGGAAATATGTCAGCGACGAGTTGTCTTTTTTGGTCAGCGCTTCGTACTGTTGCAGTGCCAGCGGCACGTTGTCCGATTCCAGTGCGTAGCTGGCCAGCAGTTCACGTGCGTCATTTTCCGGCTCAAAATCGTTGACGATGGCATACTGAAGAAACGTAATGGCGTTCGTGTTGTCCTTCAGTGCATGGTAGACACGAGCGAGAAAATACTGAATTTCCGGCTTTTCAGGATCGAGCTGGTAGGCGCGTTCAAGAGATGCCAGAGCCTCTTTGTTCTGGCCCGTTGCGAATTCGCAGTATCCCTTTACCGTCCATGCATCGCGGTACGATCCTTCGGTTGCGATGGCTTTTGCCACCAGCGGCAGCGCTATGTCACATTCGTTTAATTGTGCCAGCGACCTGCCCAGAAGCGCCTGCAGGTGTGCGGGGCCGCTGTCGGGAAACAGGGCAAATTCGTTATAGGCGTCAAGCAGCAGTTTTGCGGAAGAACGGATGGTGGGCTGCGTGTTCTGCACAGCCTGTGTCAGCAGCATTTTGGCTTGCTGGGCATTTTCCTGGCTGATGGCGACCAATGCCTGCCCGTACTGCGATTGTGCCGATGCCGGCCTGGCGGCAAACGTACTTTGCGCCGCCCCCGTTTTTCCCGAGCGAAGCTGCAGCAATCCCTCCAGAAGCATGGTGTCATCGTTGTTCGGTTCCTCGCGTTTCAACGAGGCGATTGTGGATTGCGCATCATCAAATTTGCGACGCTGCATTTGCAGTGACGCGAGTTTGCGCAGTGCCGAAGCGCCGCCATTCATTGCAATGCTTTTTTTATACAGCTGCTCTGCGCTGTCCCAGTCTCCGCGCAGTTCAGCCAATTCCCCTTCGCGCTGCGCGAGCAGGGCGTCCGGCTGGCTCGTCCATGTACCGGGTGCAAGCAGGGAGCTCGTTGGTGCGAGTGAGGACGGTATTTTTGTATTCACCCCAAAACCGTTTTCAATAATGCTGATGGATGTCTGGATCTGCCAGAAGAAGGTAAGGCCGATAATAGCGGCAATAGTGAGTGCTGCGGCAACCGGAACGGCGATGCGGGGAGAGAGGCGCATATGATCAGCATACAGGAGGACTTAAGAGGACTCAAAAGACTCGGAGGAAAAAAGAAAGAATGAGAGGAGGAAAGGATACGAAGATGAAGAGGAAAGGTTGATTATTCTATCTATTCTGGAGAGCGGCTTTTCTAGCCGTGGTTATTTATCAAATCATCCGCAGCCGGGACGCCGCGTCCCTGTGAAAATACGAAGATCAAAGAACTAAATCTGAAACAAATTCCAAGATACACAAAACATATAACAAAAAATCATGAATGATCGAAGATCAAGTCTAAAAAGCTCACTCGCTACGAAGCTGCGTTCTCTCTTACTCCATTTCCGGACTCAACTCCCCGTCGTCGCTCTTCTTTTTGCGTGTTTTCTTGGCAGGAGCGAGGGTGCCGTCTGCGGAAATAACTGCTTTGGCAGCCGCTTCGGCGAGATGCTTTGGAATGATGGCTTCGACTGCACCCCAGTTGGCATCGATGCCTTTTGGAATGAGGATCGTCACCTGGTCACCAACTTCGGCGCGGTAGAAGGTGATGGAAGCGAGAAGAATGC
Source organism: uncultured Candidatus Peregrinibacteria bacterium (assembly GCA_937863435.1). Lineage (GTDB taxonomy): Bacteria > Patescibacteriota > Gracilibacteria > Peribacterales > Peribacteraceae > JAGOTD01. Next base: position 10,264 of record CALMES010000069.1, on the reverse strand, counting down.
GGTAGGCTTTGCCGTCGGCCAGCACCTTATATTGTCCGTCTTCCTGAATGAGTACGCCGACGATCGTCTTGCGATCGATGGGAGCAATCTGCTTGTAGATGAATTTGCCTTCATCGGTAATGGTGAGCTTCATGCCATCACCCTCAACCAATTTACTCTTGGATGCGTAGTTAGCCGGAATCGGATACGTCTGCCCGTTGCTGTCGACCATGTTCTGGCCGTCAAAGACACCTTCGACCACCTTGCTGGCTGCGGCGTTGTAGGCGCTTAAGCCGAGTGATGTCGCCTTGGCGCTGTAGCGCTCACGGGAGGAGTCGGAGACACCGGTAATGTCGCGCAGCAAACTTTGAGCTGTCTTTAAGGAGGACATGGCGGAATCGATGAGTTCCTGGATGGCAATGAGATTATCGTCTGACATGGCTAGAGTAGGGAAACGTAAGAAGGAATTACCAATCGAGAGGTGTGGTTGTGAGACGGGTTGTACGGAGTTTGGATTGAATCTCTGTGTAAGAAAGTAGTCCTGTCTGGGCTCCCATCATTTCCACCACACTTGATGCATTGAGTGTACCAGCAATGAGCGCATTTGGCAAGTTTTGACCGGTGGCCAGCGCCCATGCAGCTGCGGTGCCGAATGCATCGCCGGCGCCTGTGGCATCGACTACACGAACATTATCCAGCGGCGGACAAAACCACGCGCCTTGCCGGTTGCATCCGAAGCTTCCGTGCGGACCGTCGGTGATGCACAGGTGCGTGACGCCGGTGGTTTTCAGTTTCATCATTGCTTCTTTGGTGTCCCGGGTTTTGGTAAAACGCATTGCTTCCTCTTTATTCAGAACCAGAAAGTTTGTATGCGCAAGCAGGTGCTGTATATGCAGGCTCTGCATGCCGTCTTCCAGCTGGCTGCCGCCCGGGTTCCACGCGAGAAATGCCTCTTTCTTTTTCCGGAGGGCGCTGAGAAGGTCATCCTCGATCATACAAGACCGTTCGCAGAGATGATTGAGGTAGATCAAATCGGCGTCTGTCGCAAAGCCCGTATCGAATGTGGCATCCTGCAGATGTTCGTTCACGCCGGAGTTGTACAGAATGGTGCGTTCGCCGGTGGAGAGAAGCAGCACCAGCGAGAAGCTGCTTGTTTCATGTTCGACAATAGTGGCTGGCTTGGTATCCACTCCTTCTTTCTGCATGTTTTTCAACAGCTTTTCGCCCCACTGATCCGCACCGACAATGCCGCAGAAAGCCGCCTGCACGCCGAGACGCGACAGTCCGACTGACGTATTGCTGGCACCGCCGCCGCAACTTTCGACAATCCGCTCGATGGGAATTTTTTTACCGAGGTCGAAAATAATTTTTTTACCGTCGCAGGCGGATTCTTCGATGCGTGGGTTCATGCTCAGAAAGAGGTCGTATGTTGCGCCGCCGATGGAAAGTGAGCGAAGAGTCATACGTGGACGACGGGGATTGAGTCACGGGTATTCGAGCCGCTAGCGCGCCTTACAGATGGTAAGGGCAAGACGCAGGTACCGGCATCATGCGATTGCTACTGTCTATAGCGTCGATGCATCATCTGCATAAATGAATGTGCCTGTTTCCTGCGTTGCAGATGCAAGAGGCCTGCGCTGCCGATGCCGACGGCAAGAATCAGTATAGTCATCATTGCGGCAAGCGGAAGACCGGAGTGGGGGATTGATGGCGGATTGGTGTAGATATCCGGCGGAACCGTGTCATCCGGCGTGATATTCGGCGGGTTTTGTATGCCGATGTCGCCGGGTACGGGATCGCCGGCTGCCGGATGGAATCCGCTGTCACCCGTCGGTGTGGCTGTAACAACAGTCGCCAGATCGGACAGCAATTTGCCGGTCAGATCAATCGGCGTCACCTTTATTTCGTAGCGTACCCCGTTGATAAGGTCCGGAACGAGCAGCATGGGTGCCGCATCAAATGTCAGCGAGGAAATGTAACGCCCCGGCTCTGTGCCGAATTCGATTTTCTGTCTGGAAAGGGGAATACCGGCAGGGGCCGCGATGTGCAGCCGGATGCGCCCGTCTTCGCCGGTCGCCACTATTTTCTGACCCAGCGGCGTTGCGGTAACAGGGTCGCTTTTCTGGACGCTCTCCTCGCCACCAAGACTCACCGCAGTCATGGCAAACACATACTGCTTGCCCGGTTCCAATCCCTTAATGGTTGCCGAGGTGGCATTGGCGGCAGTTTCAAGTTTATAGAAATAGTTATCCGGTGAATCGCCGATGTAAATGTTGTATTTCCCGATTTTTTCTTCAGTAATCTGCTTCCAGCGGACAAAGACAACCTGCGGCTGGCTTTCGGCGGTCACTCCTTCCACAAACGGTGTGCCTTTTGCCTGCACGGTCAGTTTTGTCAGTACAGTCGCATTGTTGCCGGCTGTATCACGTGCTTGGATTTTCACGTCATATGCTTTCATCGCAGGTGCCGCGAATGTCGCGGTGTAGCTACCGGCAGATTGCTCCTGAAGCGTGACAAGATCTTTCCCAAGCTCCATGGTGACAAGAGGCATGCCCGCTTCGGCCTTTACGGTGACAGTGGCTTTCTCCGCCTCTTTGGGTGATTCCGGAGTAAAGGCAATGCTCTCGACAGTCGGCGCAGCGGTATCCAGGACAATGTGCAGAGGGGCAGATTCATACTGCTTGTTTTCACTGCGTATAAAAATGGTGTGATCGCGCTGAGCCGGGTTCAGCTGAACTTTGACGCGGAATATTCCTTCACCGTCCGTTTCGCCGCTTGCGTCTTCCAGGCCGCCTTTGGCAATGACATTGATGAGGCTGGGTGCTTTCCCCTGCACCAGCACTTCGGTCGTATTCACTTCGGCATTATTTTTCGGATCCAGAATCTGGATGGCGCCGGCCGCCTGCGCGTCACCATTGACGGTAATGCTGATGGATCCCCGGATCGCTGGATTGTTTTTGTCCACGAATGTGAATGTCTGTTCGCCGGGGGTTTGTGCGCGGAATGCCAAAGGCGCGCTGCGAACGCCAAGATCCGATGGGCGGAAATCCATGGAGCCTGTGTCGGGATTTTTCGGATCAGCTCCCTTCTTGGGGAAATCGCTGTCACTGTCGCTCGAGGTGATCAGCACAGTATTGGTATAGTTCTGCACAATCCGATTGGCCGTATCGAGCGCCGTGACAGTTAAACTGAACAGTTCATTCTTTTTCACAGGTGCGTCTTTCGACAGCTTCACATCGAAGTGATCAATCGTGCCAAAGTCGCCGCCCGCTCCGGTGAGGCCGGCTGTCAGGGGATTGCTTGTGATAACTGCGGCTGCGTTGCCAACCATCACTGTGGTATCGGTCAGTTTTTTGCTGGTAATGAGATCATACACGCTGAGCGTCATGGATCCGGCGTCCCGACTGCTGACTGTCCATGAAAAACGGCCGCTGCCATCTGTCTGGCGGGATTGCGGATCAATGCTGTCGCCGCTGCGACTGGAGAGGAGAACGAGCGGACGATTGCCAACCGGATTATCGTAGCGGTCGAGTACGGTCGCTGTCACAGTCGTTGTTTCCCTGCCGTCGGCTGCAATGCGGTCTTTTGATGCTGTTATTTTGCTGTGCTGACTGTCCGCGCTGTCCGCGACGACGGTAAAACTTGTCCGGGCATCAGTGCTTTTGGCTGCATACTGACCGGCAGTCCGCGTTTCATTCGACGGAACAAGACTGGTGCCATTCCCCGACGCATCGAGTGTGATGAGGTGCGTGTAGTTTGAGCCAAACGGCGGAAGAATATCGACACTCAGCGTGCCGCCGCTGCCACAGCTGGTGACTTTGATGTCGCTGCCAAGGCCGGCAACGGTATCTGTTACATCAATCTGACAACTCCCAACCGCATCTAACTGCAGTGGCGAAAGCAAGAGTGCTAGCATGGTAACGGTGCCCAAAGCCTGTTTGATTGTTTTTTGTGTCATAAAATCTATCTATTGTAGCAAAAAATGGACTTTTCAGCAATGGTACGAGCACTAATCGGCTTTATTTTGGCTATCTGTCAATCCGGAGATAGGCAAAAACAGCACTGAGCACATAGGCAAGCGCCGAGCCAGTGATACAATAATCTCCATGCGACGTGCATGGATTATCGCCATCGCCACACTTACCCTTGCAGCGTGTGGATCTGCTTCAAAAACTACGACTGTTTCGTGCGTCAGTCCTTTCTGGAACAGCGTGTTTGCCACCTGTCTGCCAACGGGTTGGAAAGTGCTGTCGTCCGACAACTTACGCGCACTTGGCGTACCGGAAGAAACGGTTGCAGCCTTTCAGATTACCGCACCACGCGGCGGTCAATTCGATACTGTGACAGTCACGCAAGAGCCACTTGCGCAGGAGCTCACCACAACCGATTACAGCCAGGCAAACATCGCGGCGGTCACAGCTCTGCCAGATTATAAATTGCTCGATAAATCTGTTGTGTATATAGATGGCAAAGAATCGGCGTTGCACGTATTTACCGCACGCTCGGCTGCCGATAATCCTATTCGTCGATACTATCAATTAGGTGCCGTTAAAGAGCGCACAGGTTACACATTTACCGGTTCTTTCCCGCTTAGCATTACAGACGCCGAAGCCAACGAAGTCGCCTTTATTTTAAAGAGTGTGAGCTTTGTGGATCCGGCGACAGTGGCGAAGAAGTAGGAATTAGCTTGGCTTCTTAACTGCGTAGTTTTTTAGGAAGATATTTTCTTCAATCAATATTGATGTACCAAAGGAGCGGCATGCTTGCCGCGGCGTGTTATCAATATTTCGTTGTAACCAAAACTTCCGCATAACTCAAAAGCTACGACGGCAGCTTTCGCATTGCGAAGGATGGAGGTGCCGGCGGGAATTGCACCCGCGTATGGGGGTTTTGCAGACCCCTGCCTTACTGCTTGGCGACGGCACCATCGCACGCAAAGTGTACTGAAGGATCGCCTCACGTGCCATGGCAACATACACAACAGCAAATATGCCTACCATAACCTCGATGATTTGTGGTACACTCTCAAATATGCATAAAAAGTTTTGCATGCAATTCAGAACGTCGTGCGCACGAATAGTCTTCATGCTGATCGCCTTCGTACTATGGGGAGGGCTCGGCAACACGCTCTCCACTCCTCTTGCAGTGCTCAGCATTCCAAGGGCTCTCGCAGACTGCAATATCAGCGTAGGTGGCTTTGCGTTTTTCTCGACTGCTGTCGGCACGAAAGTGTTTGTGAATAACTATGGAAGCGATTCTGTGAGTGTCATTAATTCCGTCACGGATACCGTCACCGCCACGATCAGTGTCGGCACCAATCCCTACATGTCTGTGAACTCAGGCACCAAGCTCTACGTCATTAACTACGGCTCAAGCAACGTGTCTGTCATTAATACCACCACGAATACAGTCTCAACGACGATATCGGTCGGGGCAAATCCGTACTGGGCAACACTGGTAGGCACCAAACTCTACGTGAGTAACTACGGAGCTGGGACGGTATCCGTGATTGATACCGCTACTGATACAGTCACTTCAACAATCAGCGGCATTAGCACTGCATATGTATCAACAGCCATTGGATCAAAGCTCTACGTGAGTAAGTACGGAGGAACGAGTGTCGCCGTCATAGATACAAGCACTGACACGCTCAGCACGTCGATTACAGTCGGCACCACTCCCTACAGCTCTGTCGCAGTGGGAACGAAGCTCTACGTCGGCAACTACAATTCTGCAAACGTATCGGTCATTGATTCCGCGACAGACACAGTCACCTCCACGATTACCGTAGGCAACCGACCGTATGACATCAAGGCAATCGGCACAAAAGTGTATGTCTCCAATGCCTTTTCAGACACCGTATCTGTGATCAATACAGCGACAGATACAGTCTCAAGTACCATCACGGTTGGGGATAGCCCGTACTACATGTCAGTATCCGGCACGAAAATCTACGTGAGTAATTTCTTAGACGGCACGCTGTCGGTGATCAATTCTGCTACCGATACCGTATCGACGACGATAGCACTGATGACTCCTGCTGTATCCGATCCGTACTCCACCACTCTCCTCGGAACGAAGCTCTACGTGGAGCGAATCAATACAAATATCGTGGGAGTAGTGGATACATCTACCGATACGCTGCTCTCCAGCTGTGGGGCTGCCGCTCCAGGTACGCCAGATATGACTGCTGCGACAGACTCAGGAAGCTCAAATACCGATGATGTCACGAGTGACACAACACCGAAATCAGTTGTATCGCCGGTGCCACCGTGGAACTTCGTGAAGGGAGCACGACACTTGCTTCTGGGGTGTGTCCTGTCGGGGGCACCATCACTCTCACATCATCGACCCTTGCAGAAGGCTCTCATACAGTGAATGCGAGGCAGAATACTGGAGGAGGCATGGGGCCAAACTCAGGAAATCTTGCCATCACTATTGATACCACGGCTCCTGCCGCACCTGGAACGCCAGACATGACCACAGGCACCGACTTGGGCGTGAGCTCGAGCGACAATATCACATCTGACTCGACGCCAAATTTCACGATGTCGTGCACAGGAACAGATACGATCACGCTCACGCAAGGAGCGACGACCATTGGTACGGGAACGTGTGCAGGAGGCACGGTGACGATTACCTCGTCTTCGTTATCAGACGGCACGTATTCAGTGACAGCGACTCAAACAGACGCTGCAGGAAATGTCTCTGCTTCCTCAAGCGCATTGAGTGTCACAATAAGTACTTCGGTACCGACAATTTCCTCTCTCACGCCGACAGGGAACGCGAGCGGACTTACAGGCACCACGAACCTTACCGCTGTCTTCTCTCAGGCTGTACAGCCTATGACAGGCACTATCACAATCAAAACCGTTTCTGATAATGCCACAGTAGAAACGATCGATGTCACGTCACTACAAGTGACTGGCGGCGGCACTACTACTATCACCATAGACCCATCAGTGACATTGAGCCTCGATGTGGCGTACTACGTGCTCATTGATGCGACGGCGTTCGATAGTACGTCGGGTGTCGATTTTGCTGGCATAAGCCTCTCAATTACATGGCAATTCACTCTCGTTTCCCCCGTCACTCCTTCGTCATCGAGCACTGAGAGTTCGGGAGGAGGAGGCGGTGGTGGCGGAGGCGGAAGCCGTAAAAGCAACGAAATTATCATCTCTCAGCTTCCTGCAGGAAATTTGCGAGGAAAGAACTGGAAAGAGGAGAGCATGAGTAACAAAGCAACGCCTGAATACGAATCCCAAGGGCCGTTCTCGACTCGGTCCGGAGTCTGTAGCAACCATAGTAAACGAGTATCGGCCGTGAAGTATGCAGATATTCCCGATTACTGGTTTACGCGCTATGCGAGAGACACCTCTCGCTTGGGAGTGTTTCCAGAGAATGACAATCACCTCTTTCTGCCTTTGAATACAGTCTCTACCGATGAATTCGCATTCATTCTGTACAAGTTACTTGAGCCCGACGCTCGAGATGTGCCTGAAGGAGGCTATCGTAAGGCAGTGATCGGACATGGCGTTCTCCCGATTGCTCTCGAGAGCAAAGGAAATGAACGCGTTTCACGCGAAGTGGCGATTGCAGCGCTCATGAGAGCGTTCTGCATTACAAGCGAACCGTCTGCTGAAGTCTTCAGAGATGTGAGAATGTCTGACACGTACGGTACAGATATCTACGCTGGTGCGGCTCTCAAAGTCGTGCTGGGATACTTATTCCCAGATGACTCACCCACAGGCTACTTCAAACCGAATGCATCGATCACGCGAGATGAATTGGCAACTATGCTCGTACGACTCGTGAATATCATGATACAACGCTGAAGTACTGCGAACTTCGCATTACTCCTGAGCAGATCCGTTGCTTGCTGCACTTCGGAACGTTGCGCTCTTGAGCAGAGAGAGCACTTCTTTCTCTTGAGAGTCTTGGATGGTGAGAGGATAGGCAGCCGTAAATGTGTAGCCGATGCGATTGCTGCTACCACTCAGTTGGTAATAACGCCGGATGGGAGCATCGGGCGAGGGTCGCGCTTTGAATACGTGAATGGCGGTTTCATTCCCGTCAATGTACACGGTGGTCTTATCGATCAGCGCGTATTCCGGAAGTACACCGACAGCCTGAATATTAGCTTTGCTGTACTCCGAAGTGGTCATTTCGCGCGTGAGAGGCTCCGCCGTCACCGTGACGGTATCAAATTGCCCACCTCTCGCTTCTGAAGACTGAAAAGCGGCCACAGTCTCTTCTGCTACTCCCAGTGTGCGAAGATCGTCGCTCGAAAGAATGTTCCAGCCTGACGGAAGGCAAGCGCCAACAGTGCCATTCCAAAACGACGTCTCACATGTGACACCAGCTCCAGCATCACCAGAACCCATTGAGCAACCGACGAGCACGAGAGCGATAACGGCCACCATGGAAACGCGCTGCATGGATGATAGTGTACCACTGAGCAGGCACGGCACTCATGATGATATTGACGAATGTTATTTATTCACTCAAACATACTATGTCAGCATTGAATAGACAGCATATATATGATAAAATAATAGGATTTTATGACGCTCACACCGACATGCAAGAAGCGGCTCTGTGTAGTGGCAATCGTGATGCAGGTTGTGTGCTTGCTTCCTGCGCCGCTCGCGGCTCAGGAAGTATCCTGCTCTGATGTGAGTGCTGAAGATACGGTTGTGGGAGTGGGTACTATCGTACAAGCGCAAGGCTGCGTGAAAGGAGAAGACATGAGAATTGATATCACGCCACCGAGGGGCGTGCCTTTTTCGATCTCAAGTACGTCGAATGAAGAGGGCACGGCTACTGCGATGATCTCTGGATCGCGCATCACTGCTGCGGGGAAACACGTGGTGACAATTGGTAGAGTGAAAACTTCTTTCGCTGTTCTCCCTGGAAAAGCGAGTCTTACGAAGTCCGAAATACGAGCAACGAAGACAGGCACCCAGAAAGACGGATCTCAGGTGTACACTGTTACTGCTACAGCGCGAGACGATGAAGGAAACGCTATTCCCGGATTGCCCCTCGTACTGGTTTCAAGTAACGAGGAAGACAGCATCTCTCCGCAATCTCGCCAAACAAACGATGTGGATGGCTCGATGAGTTGGACACTGAGAACAATGGGCGCAACAGTCACGGCATTCGATATTATTAATAATGTTCGTATCGGCAGTATTGCGATCAACGCACCCCAAAATAACGGCTTCAACCTCGGCGCAACGATTCTCGACGGGCGTGGGGGCGAAACGGGAGTCGTGGATCACTTCGAGATCACAATAGGAAATAATGATCCGGTGAAAATTCATACTCTCTTCCCTGTTATCATCACGGCGGAAGATAGCAACGGCAATATTGTGCAGAATTACACAGGAGAAGTGTTGATCGAAAGCACCGATCCGAAGGCAGAATTCCCGCAGAAGGGATTCGACGGGCAAAACCCGGGAAAAGGCAAAGCGAATTTAACAGGGAAAGATCGAGGCACTCGGATAATTCCACTCAGTTTCAGCTTTTCTAGCCCTGGCGAACAGAGCCTCACCTTCGTTGACAGAAACAATCCCGCTATCAAGGGAACCCTCACGGTACAAGTGAATGACAGCGAAGTCGAAAGCGGCCAAGAACTAGTCATTCTCGATCCCCCCAATGGGGCTTACGTGAATACAACGACAATAAACGTGCAAGGAAACGGGCCTAGCCTGCTTGATCTTGAGCTTATCGGAGTTGGAGAAGGAAACAATGTCGTTAAGACAGATGCTGACGGCGTGTTTCGCTTCACAAACGTATCGCTTGATGACACTAAAACTAATTTCACCTTCATGGTTCAAAGTAAGAAGAGCAAACAATATCAGTCCGCACCAATCACCATAACGCTCGATACGAAACCACCAACGATCGAAAGTGCCTCGCTCTCGCCAGAAGCAGGAGTGACGATGCAATCATCGACCCTCACGGTGAAAGCTGAAGAAAAACTGGCATCAGTGACCGCGGAAGTAGAGGGAAAAAAAACGTCTCTCACAGAATCAAGTGCGGGGATCTACACAGGGACGATACCAGGAGTGAGTGAAGCGGGCACGTACGACGTGCGGATCACTGCGACTGATAGAGCAACAAACGAAACACAGCTCCTCATGAAATGGCAGGTGAAGCCCGCAGCAGTGCCACGCGTGACGGGGGTAACGACAGAAAATAAATTGCAGGATATTCTCCTGCGCTGGAAGGGCATTGAAGGCGATAAAATCAGTCACTATAGTATCTACATTACAGAGGGCAA
>CALMES010000068.1 GCA_937863435.1 uncultured Candidatus Peregrinibacteria bacterium | reverse complement strand
GCCACCAGGTCGCCATCGCCACGAATCAGGGCGGGCTGCCCTGGTTCGTGCTGGGCGCAACGCGGCAAGATGGACGCCCGTACCCGTCGCCCGCGCAATTTCTCAACCGGCTCGCCGTCGTAAACGGCGTGCTGCGCGGATACGGAATTACGGTCGCCGCTGTGCGTGTCTGCGTCTATCACCCCCGCGCCGACGCCACCGCTATTCAGCGGGCCGCGCTGGAAGTGCGCGCAGGGATGCAGCGCGCCGCCATGACGGGCGACTGGCACGTCTACACCACTGCCCGCGCCCGCAAGCCCCAGCCGCTGATGCTGCGCTCGGTGAGCGCCACCGAGTATTGGGGCGACTCGGACGAGGACGAGGGCGCGGCGCGGGCCGCAGGTGTGCCGTTCGTGCGGGTGGAACGTTTTTTCGGTTGAGTCTTTTGAGAGAGAGGAGAAAAGGCAATGAGCGAATTTGTGATCGTATCACGCCACGAAGGCGCGGTGAAGTGGCTGGCCCAGCGCGGCATCACCGGCCAGGTGCTCACGCACGTGAGCGACCCCGCCCAGGTCGCGGACAAGGCTGTCGTCGGCAACCTGCCGCTGCATCTGGCGGCACAGGCGGCCCGCATCGGCTCCATCGACATGCCCGGCCTGCGCGCCGACCAGCGCGGCCAGGACTTGTCGCCGGAGGAGATGGACGCAGCAGGCGCGTCCATCGTCTGGTACGAGGTGCGCGCCCTGTAGGTGGTTTCACGCGTCCCCGCCCGCGACGAGCGGGCCGCCCCGCCCGTTGCCTCTGCGCTGTGAGGCTCCGGCGGCGGGGACGCACCTCATTCATGCAGCCGGGCGCGCGACGGGCGCGTTGGCGTTGGGCGGCGGGCGGGTGGAAAGGGCTACGGAAACCCGCCCGCCGCTGAGAGATGGAAACGTTTTAGGCAGAATTAGAGAGGAGGAGAGTCGTGTTCTTATCTGGTAGCACAAATATTCGTAACCTGTGGTATAATGATAATTGCCAGGACACGTATATGCTGTGTTACCATGTGAACCGCACCCTCGGTGCAGCTTCCGCGTGTCCTGGCAGACCCGCACAGCAAGCTGCGCCGGGGGTGTTGTATTTTGTCGGGGGTCTGCCAACCATGAGATGTAAATCCTGCCTCAAGTGCTACCACGCCGTCAACGAAAGCGGAATCTGCGAGCGTTGCCAGAAATCCATTGACCGCAATAAGCTTGCTTGCGTCTTTCAGCAGACCAGCGAAAAACGAGCGGCCATCTACAAGCATAACGGGAAACTGTTAACGCGTGCTGAGTGGCTACGATACCGCCGCTGGACAGACAATTACTATGCATCTGTATCTGATGACGACATTGAAGCCTACAACGATCAGGTGTCAGAGAAAATCAAGTCCAAACCATTGCCTCCGCAGGCCGGGTATATCTATCTGATTGAATCCTCTATTGGCTACTACAAGATCGGCAAAGCGATCAACGTGGAAGTGCGGCGTGGTCAGCACTTGAGAGACTATCCCTTGCAGTTGACCATTGCTCATGCCATCCACGTAGAAGATCGTCATCGGGCGGAACGCTATCTTCTGAATCTGTTTGCCGACAAGCAATTGCAAGGCGAATGGTTCAAGCTTTCAGAGGATGACGTTCGTTGGATCATGTCGCTTTCTGGCGAAGAACTCTCCATATTGTGCGCCAAATCGCTATAAACGCCTGTGCGCGTTTTTGGGCGCGGAAGGAGCATTTGTCGTAGTGTTGCACGAAACGACAAAAGAGAGCGTCGTAGCCGCCGTTAAATCGCTTAACGGGCTATCGGCGCTCTCTCGTAGAACCGGCATAAACAAGGGGGTTTTTAGCTTGGTGCTGCACCACGAAAACCCGCCTATCAGCCGCCAAATGGAGGGGCGTATTCGCCTTGCCTTGGGCCTTCCGCCGCTGCCTGCGCCCGTGCTGATTCCGCCTTGCCCCGACTGCGGCAGTGTCCATCACGCCCGCTGCAACGGCAACAGCGGGCCGGTCGTGGTGCTGGCCGCTACGGAGAGGGTCGTCAAGGCGGGCGGGGGCCGCAAGCGCAAGCGGCTGGTGCGCCCCGTTGCCGATGAGACGCAAAACAGCCGCCGCCTTGCGCTTGGCGCGGGCTGGCGGGAGGTGATCAACGCGGGGTTAAAGGCGCTGGAGGGGTAAGCGCCATTATTGAGACAGGGAGAAGACAATGAGCAACTTCCAAAAAGGCCAGCGAGTTCGCATCCTCGTCACTGCTTGGCCGGGCAGTAACGAACCGGAGGACGTGGCCGCTCGCGGCCAGTTGGCAACGCTGGATAGCATTATGGAGCCGACGCCGCCCGCTCTGTGGAACTGTGTCACCGATGACGGCGAGATGCACGCGGTGACGGAGGAGGAAATCGAGGCGGTGCAGTCCGCCATTTTTGATCTACCGCAATTCCCGCGTCCCTGGCATGTGCGTTGCACGCTCCGCCATAAGGTAGGCGGATGGAACCAGCACATCATGTCCGCCGACGACCTCTATGTGGCGGAAGGTGTGTCCGGCGAGGGCGTGGCCGACTATATCGTGGCTGTAGTCAACGAGCATGAAGTATTGCGGGCGCGGCTGGCCCGCGCCTACCAGGAAAACGCCGCTCTGGTAGAACGGCACAACGAGATAGATGATGCGCTGGCCGCCGCCCTTGCCCGCGCCGAGGCAGCGGAGGCGAAGCTTGCCGCCGAGCGCGAGCGCGCCGCCCGCGCCGAGGGTGAGGCTGCCGGACT
>CALMES010000067.1 GCA_937863435.1 uncultured Candidatus Peregrinibacteria bacterium | reverse complement strand
TCTATCAAAGTATAATCCTATCCAGAAGTCATACCAAGCAAATATGAGGTATATTTTCATCGTACCACCTTCTCCCATATTTTCTTCATTCCTACAGTCATAGGTTCATTCATTTGCTTACCTTTGATAAGTATCTAATATTTTGATTGCTATACATTCACCATCTTCGTCATTTATGTAATTCCTGCAAACTTCCTCTAAGAATGCAACTGCTAACTTTTGTGCTCTTTTTGAGCCTCGTTTTGCTAATAAGTATTTTTCGCTTGCCGCTTGTACCGATTCACTGCCAAACTCTGCCACCGGCGGGTAATTATGGCCGTTTATCAAATCGACTACCATATCCCACGCAGCTTTTTCCGTATCGCGCTCGGAACTTACCAATTCAATCAAATCTTTGATAACTGCGTTTTGTCGTTTGATTGTTCGTTTCAACGTTATTAGTTGATTCATCTCATTTCCCTACTTTCTCTCTGATCCTTTTCAATCCTTCTGCTGAGCTCAAAATTGACATTGCCCTTTCTTCCAACGAAAGTATCTGATTATCAATATCTTGCACATTATAGCTGACGTAGTATCCTCGTCGAGTCGCAATCAATGGAATTTCAGAATGTGACCGGATATAATTACAAATTTTACGTAATCTTGGTTCGTTCAGTCGTGTCATAAATCCTAAACGCTCACGGTTTTTATTCCATCCTCTACACACTTCTGGTCCGGTAATTGGATTATTTTTCGTGTACTTCTTGAATGCCGCAATGATGAACGGGACCATGCGTAACTCGTCTTTGGTCAGATCGTGGGTAATGCTCTCAAAATCGCGTAGCATGGCTCTATGGATTAGTCGTTATATAAATCTGCTTTACGGAGAAGTTCAATGATTTCTGAATAGGTGGGCTTTTTGTATAGATCAAGGGAGTGAATTAAATTCGGTGTGCTGATATTGGCGTTATGATAGATGAACGGTTCATAATCAGGATTTTCATAACCTTCATACACCAGCCACGCCGTCACTTGATCCGGTACACATGCAACGGTATGTATTTCTCGTGCATCCATGTGAACATATCCACCGGCCGGAATACGTAGTGTTTTATGAGTGATGAATCGAACGCTCTCATAGGTATCTATTATCTCCATGGAGCCGTTTAAAATAGCACTCTGATACTTGAACTTTGTCAGCTTATCGATACCCGGTTCATGCAAACCATGAATGGTTTGCCAAATCGTCCAGTTGAACAATTCGCCTTTCACAACATCAAGTGTTAGGTTACAGTGGTGCGCGTGAAAGCCAAGAGATAATATACCGTTGTTGTAAATTTCAGTAGGGTAGTTTTTGTATAACTCATTCCCAATATCAGCGATATACAACCGGATAGTTTTACCCGGACACTCTGATAGCATAATCGAGTGTAACCCCATGCAATGGCAATTGAGTAACGATTTCTGTTGAATCTCTTCCAAGTTATTGAAGAGCAAGTGTTTGATGAGGCCTTTCATTCGGTTTCTCCTGATTTATAAATGAGTTATTATCTTGGTTTGCTTCAATTTGAGAAATTACTTTTTGCTTATACAAATCCGACCGTGCGGCCTTTTCGGCATCCAGTCGCGACATTTTACCGTCGTACTCCATAATTGCCGCTCTCTCACAGAAATCATCTCTATTCATCCAATGCGGCAATTCTACTAAGAGCTTGACCGGAGGATATTCCGGAAAACGCTTTGGTGATACCGTTACCATGTTTTAGCTAATGCTTTTATGAAGGAAAGAAGTTTAGAATCTAATGCCATCTCGGTAATTTTAGTAGCAGCCACTAACACATTCAACTCTCTGATTGCGACCCGAGTAGTTTCGACATCAAAATCTCGATTATCCATTTCATACTTCATCACAAAGGCATTCAGAATACCGGCCGCCTGATTATCAAATGAGTTTTTAAAAAAAGCAACTCTATCACCCATCGGAATAGCTAACATCTTTTGATAGTCATCCTTAGAAATGTTCTTTCTATTTTGCTTCAAGCGTTCCTCGTCTAACTCACGTAGTAGAGCTTCATGATTATATTCCAGACTATGAAACTCTATTTCATAGTTAAGTAACGATTTATACAGCCATAAGATCACTACAAAAGAGATCGCCAACCAAGTCCAAAACAAATAAACATAATCCATACATCCACCTAAATATTATGTAGTAAACAAACAAGCTCCGGTTAAGGGATTCGAACCCTTGTCTATTGGTGCGATTATTCCAACAGCCATCCACGAACCGGAAACCCCTCCTGACTTCTCTACGCTTCTATGAGCATTTCCTCGAATACATCCTTTTGGGGTAAATAATTCTCCTGCGGTAAATATCCATCCGGCGTAAATTCAACCAATTGCGAAGCAAGCAAGCTAAAGAACTCAATGACTGTCATCATCTCAGAATTATCATTCGCGTATTGAAGGTAATCGACCGGCTTGGTATAGTGGTGAATGTTTCGAGTAATATGCTCTTTGCATGCTTTTTCTGTCAAAAAAGCATTTGTAAATACATGCTGGTTTCTGAAAAATCCTTCTTCGTAATCGTAACCATCAATCAAGATACTCTTTAAGTCATCATCAGTACGTTTTGAAAAATCAATGTCTTCGCCAAGTACCTGTAGCTCCATGATCATCTCGTCTCTGCTGGTTTCAATCGACTGACCACCATCGGAGGGAATCAGTACCTTACCATCGTAATCCCACCGGGGATCAAATCCATAAATACGCTCTTGTTCTCTGACCTGATAGAAAAATGGAGAGGCAGTGCCTCTGTTACCTTGCATTGCCATACCATTGGCAATGCAATGGAGCTTTTTAAAAAGCTCATCGGGAATGTGTACAATAGCCATATAATTATATAGAATAGTTAAAAAAACCGCACGACTGTACGTTTATTATAGCAGCAATAAAGCATACCCACCGTAGTAACCCCTTTTACGATTCGTGCCGTGCGATTAGTCGTAAGTCTGATAAACCAAAGCCAAAAGCAATAAAAAACACAGTTGCAAATGGGTAATGTCCGGCAAGTGATAGTATCATTGCAAGAAAGAAGAAAAGCATGGTCAGTGCTCTATGGATTATGAGGTTAAGCATAGGAACTCCTATAAAATATTAGTAGGTAGAGATTTGCGGTATTTGGGTGGATGTTGTGTGGAGATTTTCTTGTGAAGCCGGATGTTCCGGGTGAGCTTAGATTTACGTTTAGCTCGTGCGGCATTACCCTTCGTGGCGAAGTACATACCATTTTGTGCATTGCCAGCATTGCCATAGAATGGCATCTCTACCGGGCGAGGCAACACGGAAAGTACATGCAATGCCGCTGCAATGGCGTTTAGTTTATTGAATATATTCATCGGTCTTCCTTGGATAATGTTATAGTAGAATTCGATACATAGTCTTTTTCGTCGTGCTTGAAGGCAAGGTACATCAGAAGGAATACCGTCGCAATGGCGGTAAAATTGAGGAAGAAGTTAACTGCTTTTTTCATATAAATTAAATGTGTTAATCCCTTGATAATCAAGGGAGGCATAGTATCATACTTGAACATATACTGAAGGGAGGTCTTATGGGAACCTATGAAGATATATTCAAACGTGAAGCACTCTACTACTCCTTTACTATGCCTTAGATTATGGGAATATGCGGAAACCACAATTTGCGTTATTGCGCCCTTGATTTGTATCGCTTTGACAATGCACCGGGAAGTCCCTTATTTTTAGCTCGGAGCGTACTCCCTTTTCCTCCGCATGCACCAGCATTGATTCGTCCGATGATAATATCCTCGTATGCCTTTTTACCACCAAGTCTTTTAATGAGATATGCTTTAACAGGAGCATGTGATATGTAGAATTTTCGCCATATTTCATCGAAGGTAGCCCCGGCAAGAAACAAAGCAACGATTTCATCTCCATGCTTTTCCAGTAGCATCACTGCCCGTTTATGGTATGAGAGAGCCGGTTCAGCAGTAAGTGATGCAGTCTTTTGCGGAGCATCCGGTGTTTCCTTGTAGCTCCCAATACCAAACTTCTCTATCCGCTCTTCCTTGAGCTGCTCGGCGTATGACTTTTTCTTTTGATTCCACATAAAACTGTCCTTGCAGATTAAAGTGTAAATGAGAGACGCGGGGATGGGATTCGAACCCATATAGTCCTGCTTATGAGACAGGTGTGTTACCAGTTCACTACCCCGCGTTATTTTCACCGTGCCGGATGGATGATATCCGGCACAATATGACCATCCAAGCATCGCTCGATGAAATCCATCACCTCTTTTCGGGAAGTTCTCCAACTGCCCTTATACAAGGTTGCCCGGATCTCGCCTTTGTTGATTAACTCTATCACGGTTGGCTTTTCCATACTCAAGATTTCCTTTACCTGAACAATACCAATGAATTGAGATTCTTCCGCCGCTTTTGTACGTCGTTTAAAATTATCTTCGATAGATTTAGATTTAGCCATTCTGCCCCTCCTCTTTTGGAGGCGGATTGACTGACCACCCCATTTCCTTTGCGGCAATGGATGCCTCTGCAATCTGTTCCACGTCAAGATTGTCAGTCTCAAGTCCAAATTCTATAAAGTAGTTGTGCATTGTGAAATATCCTTATTCTTGTGAATCAAGTAATGGTCTTATTATATGGAGCTTTGACTCCAGTGCAGTGTATTCTTTGCGTACTAAATAGCGTATCATCTCCTCGGGGTGACTCATACCATGGTACGAAGTGAGTTCCTTCCACAGGAGTTCTTCAAACGGATTATTTTTAATGGTATGCCGATGCACTCTTTTGTTTATTCCTAACGGCTTCCTCCCTCTTGTTTTAAAAGAGGTTGCTGTTTTTTTTGGAGCTATATTCGTGATTGATATTTTAGTCATAAATATTGCCGGCCGATCGTAAAATATTGCCGTATAAAATCGTCGTAATTCGTATATTTGGGCGTACTGATATTGTATAAAAATTATACCTTCGCAAAACTACTAAAATTTTTAGTATAAAGCAATAAAAATTTAAACACCTAAATAATATTTTTTTAATTTAAGGTATGTCAACAAAAGCAGAAACAGCGCAACGTCTTGAAAAATGGATACTTGCAAATTATAAAAACAAGACCGAATTCTGTAAAAAATCCGGTATGACGCTGCAAGCTTTGAATGTTTACATTAAAGGGCAGTCAGGCATAGGTAATAAATTTTTGAACACTCTCAAAGAATTGGGGTGTGATGTTGAGTGGTTGATATCCGGCAGAGAAGAAAGTCCGCCGTTTACCTTGGAGATAAAAGAGTCAGATTCTAATAATTATGTGATGATGGAAATACTGAATCGTGTAATAAGCTTAGAAAAAGAAGTCAAAGAGCTTCGAGATGAAAAATCAAAAACGCATGGACAAACTGCTCGGATATAAATACTGATGGTTGCAAGGGATGCACGGCAGGGAAAGGGTTTTGTCCAATGATGCTTAATTGAAAACTAATCCTTATACAATATGAATAAAATAATACTCTTAATGTTGTTGGTCCTGAATTTGAGTTGCGGTAAAAATACGCCTGATCGCACTATAGATGATACTGCCAGTAATGAGCAAGATTCTAATCCTCAACAGAAAAAAGAACTGTCTCCTGAAATTAAGAAAATTGATGAGCAGGTAGCATTGATTGACTTGTTGCCGACCAATGGTCAGGATTATATCACCTCGGAAATGAAAATCCTTAATTTAGAAAATTTAGCAACTACCGATGAGAGTAAAGCATACGTAAAGACAAAAAGCCAAGAATTGCAAAAAGCCCTCAAACCAATGGTAAAGGAGATTATCGAAAAACGTTGGACGTTAAACTACTCTCGAAAACAATTAGAGGCAGGTATTCCAGAAGCCATTAAATTCGCATATAAAAATACTCAACATTCAGTAACGATAATATCCACCACTTTTTTAAGGGACGAAACGAAATATGAAAAAAATGGTACTCAGAAAAAATACAGAGCGGAGTATTTAGTTGTATCGCAGGAACACACAGGGTTGTTTAAAGCCGATAAATACTATACGATGACTGTACAATGTACGGCGATAACAAGTGTACGTGCTGAAGATGGAGATGATATTTCTTATGATGCACGTGTTGTAAAAATAACAGAAGGTAATAAACAAGCCCCACAATCCAATGATTGGAAGTAACAAGTGGCACAACGCAAGCAATTTGTTCCGGGTTCGATATATGTCCGCCCCGGCACTCAGAAGCTTTATATCAAATATAAAGGAAAGCGTATATCTACAGGTCTCAATGACACACAGCATGGCAGAACTGTAGCTGCAGAAATGCTAAAACGGATGCATTACGATGAAATCAACTTCAATCCAAATGCTCAAGCTGTTAAAAGTATTAAAGTAAGGGCAGCTTTTGATTCGTTCCTTAGTGATCACTGCAAAGGTCTGGAGGAAACTACAATTACGCAGTACAAATTGGCTTTTATGGCTATATCACAACAGGATTACTATTTGAATGATGCCAGGATAAATACTGACGTGATGAGATTTACAAAGGAATATGCTACTCGGGTGAAGCAATCTACAATAACTAACTATTTGCGTCATTATAGTGTGTTCGTCAATTATTGTTTGAAAAAGAGGTGGATCACTCAGCTCCCCGAAAATTTGCGATCTGAACGGAAAATTTCCAAAAAGTATGAGATAAAGAAGAAAATTGTAGTCTTTGAGAAGGAAGAATTTGACTTGCTGATAAGGCACTTCAATTCAGTAGATGCGGAATTTTCACTGCTCCTGCAGTTTTTGTGGTTC
Source organism: uncultured Candidatus Peregrinibacteria bacterium (assembly GCA_937863435.1). GTDB lineage: Bacteria > Patescibacteriota > Gracilibacteria > Peribacterales > Peribacteraceae > JAGOTD01. The sequence continues at coordinate 30,470 of CALMES010000067.1, read as the reverse complement.
ACCGGCGGAAGAATTTCAGAAACCCTCAAGCTCCAATGGTCGCAAATTGATATGAAGCAAAGACGGATACGCTATGCGAATAAAATCAATATTGGAGAAGATGACTATTTGCCAATCACGAGTTCTATAGAAGAGATTCTAATAAAGCTCAAGGCGATGAATCATGAAAAATTGTTTCGCTGGACGGCTGCATCAAAAACACATCTCAATCGGCGTCTGAACAAAGCAATGACAATTTTAGGAATAGACAAGCAAGAAAGAGGATTCCATGCAATTCGCCGGACCTTTGCAACGAATCTAATTGAGAACAATGTTTCCTTGGCAGACGTAAAGGATCTGATGAGGCATAAGGATATCAAAACGACATTAGAGCACTACAAAGCAAAAAAGGGGCAACGGCTACAATCCATCTTGGAAGAAAATATTTCATGACAATTGTGCCCAAATTGTGCCCATTCGGGATTACAATAAACATCAATACAGCCCAATAAATGTATTTATGTAAAAACAATTACTCATTGGTGAATTTGCAACTTAATGAAATTTAAAGATTTACAAAATTCGCCGTCGTTAAACTTTTAATCCGAGGGCCGATGGTTCGAATCCATCCGGGATCACATCACATAAACCCTTTACAACAAAAATAGTTGTAAAGGGTTTTTTTTATTTGTAAAATCCACCAATAATCGTAAATTGTGCCCAAATTGTGCCCAAGGTAAAATGCTTCAACCTTCCCCAGAGGTAGAAATGACCAGTTATACAACCATAAACGAACACATGAAAAAGGTTATTCATGACCTTCATACCTGTAAAATTCGAATTGGTAAAAACGCCCCTACACGCAAAATTCTCGATTTTTTACAGTATCCTGTCGCCCAATACCTCAATACCATTACTCTGATCAACGAAAGTTCTATACGATATAGTATAGAGTCTAATCCACACTATGGCTGCTATCTTGGTGTTGGCATCTGGATTTACTTTCGCCCGGATGCTCACTGTGTTCATGCCATAAAATATTTTTTAGTAGGTTTGCGATTATGAAGCAAGAAGCAGTTGGTACTATAACTAAGTCGGGTGGTTTTTCTCGTGTTGTTCGTGAGGTACATGATACGGGTGAACCTTTGCAGATTATTCGTCATAACGAGATAGTTGCAATGATTATACCGGCAAATGCGGATATGGTTAAAATATTTGAGCTTTCAATGAATTTTGGAAAGACTGTTAAGCAGTTTGTTAGGGAGGGATTGGATTATCATTTGGAGCTCCATTTACTTAGTCAGATTATCACAGGTTTGCAAGCAAAAGCGCTTTTGGTGGCATCAACACAATTTTCTGATGAACAGTTGGCTCTATTGGAAAAAGAATTACTGTCTTCTGTTCGTGAAGCATTAAAGCGTGCTCTTGATTTAAATTCAAATAATACAAAGGAATAGATTTATGTCTAAAGTTTCTGCTCCGCATTCATTAAGAATTTACTCAGTTTGAAAGAGTTCATACAGGCAAATGAATCTGAATTACTTAATAGATCGGCAACTGTGAAAAAAGTCCAACGTCTCCATGGATTTTGCCGTGAAAACAATGAGTGTGAAGAATTTGCACGGGATAAGAGTGTGGTTAATGGTTTGCATACAAATCACATGGGAATAAACCATGCGGGGTATTATCGCCATGGAGTAAACCAACCGGTAGCTGCTCCACACGATTATTGACAAAATGACTGTAACCTACGCACCAAATGGACTCCTTGCCCCGGACTTTGAGGTTCTCGAGCTCGCTCAAAAACTTTGGGAAGAACAGAATGATATAGTGGTATCCTCTGCTATACTGATACTTGCCTTTCGTGTTCTTGTCGTCCGTGGAGTTATACCGGCTTATTCCGGTGTGGTGTTTGTATATAATGGTTGCAAAATATTGATCGATCCGAGAGGAGGAGTCAGCGACTATCCAGTCGGATGGGCTGATATTCATCAGGACCTATACTTTGAGCTAATTTAGGGAGAATGAACTATGATGTGGCGAAAAATAAAATACCGGATGGATGGCGACCGAGCAAATCACAGTAATTATGATTCGCCTGATAATTTCAGGCACGACGGATATTTATTAGAAATCTCAACCAAAGGGAATTCAAACTCAACATACTTCGCGCCTGTGGCGATTGTAGAAGATGTGGAATCAAGACGGATACGTGCAATACCTGTCGAGAGTGTCATGTTTGTAGATGAGGTGTCACACAATACGAAAGTGAATGTAGTTGAAATACAAATATTCATGGTCGACAGGTTTCGTAACGTTGACCCATTGATTGTACGGGGTGAATTCATGCAATGGGGATTTGGAGAAAAGAATCAAACGGTCGGAATTGTTAAGATCGGGCATCGAGTGGTCAATCCTTATAACAAGGATGCGGTGTTATATCAAGAAGGACAGATCATAGAGGTCGAACCTAAAGATATACGTTTTATATGACTACGCTGTTAAGTTATATACCAATACTACTATTTGTAGTCGGTGGAATTGCTGCTGCTATCATAGTGAAATATAGGATTGAAGCTAAACAAAATGCAATATATTCACAGTTTAAAATTAAAACATCTCGTGAGTATGTGAAAGTAGGCGTTTTTATTGCGGCTATGGAAATGTTAAGGTATATGGATAAACAAGGTGTTTTTGATTTACCCCAAAAAAATGTATCTCAAATGAAAAATAACTCTGATTTCTACTCACCTGAAGATCGTAAAAAATACAACGAATTGTATTATCAAAACAACAAAAAAACACTCGACGCAAAGAACCGAACCCGGCTCAAAAATTTCATGCGCCGCCGCCGCACTTTAAAGAAGGTTTTGGCGCAAGTTGAAAGCTCCCTCAAAAAAACACCCATGAAATGTGACGAAATTCAGCCCTGAATTTCTGTTACTCAAAAGTAGTATATCCTCTATAAACAAATACTTCCTACGGAATTTCACCGTTACTCAAAAGTAACGCTTTTCTTGCCTTGCACTATACCCGAAGTTTGCACTCCAAAAGTTCATAAACTTATGTGCAAATACTGTGCTAATAGCCACTATTCCAACATATCCTAATGTAAAACAATCCACACTTCGTGATGGAGACAGCAATCCTTGCATGTCTCACTACCCTGTTGCAAAACTGTTTTGGTGGACTCTCTTAGAAGGTGACTATGAAAAAGCTGCAAAGGTAGTTACTGATAGAATAAATTGGCATCGAGGCGGATGGTGCTTGGGTATCCAAAAAGGAGTATTTGATTCAAACTGCGCTCAGTTGTCGCAAGTGGGATGTATTATGAATGCCTATTATAATGAAGTAATGGCATTGGCGATACCTGAATATGACCCTTCGAACTTATCAGGTTCTAATAAAACCCCTGCCCGTATTGCCTCCGAAACTGAACAAATCATTACCCATACAGTTAAAGTATCCGGGCAAGCATACTTCCGCGTAAAGGAAGTACTCGAACACCTGTACTGGGCAACCTACGGAGATACTGCCGATCGCCTGAGCTACCAATATATATCTCCTCTCAAATATAAAGCTAATCGTGAAAAAATACAAAAACCGGAAGACTACGGTTCCGGAGTCGATGCCGCGAGCGATGCAGTAAGTGGTACGTTCGATGGGATTATTACAGCCGGTAAATGGCTGTTGATCGCTGGAGCTGTGGGTGTTGGAATCTATTTCTTGTGGCCGGTGATTTCTTCAATAAAATCAAAGTAAACCAAAATGGCTGAAATTTTAGGACTCGACGGTCTCGGCAAAGTTGGCGAAGTGGATGTAAATTCAATCGTTACTGACGAGCTGTTAAATACTCTCAAGAGATTGCCTGAAGGCAATACGGTCGCTCTCATCAAGCAATTACCGCAAAGTGTGCTCAGTCAAATCTGCACTCAAGGTGTGAATGAGAAAATTACGGCATACCTCCCTACTGCCATTGTAGGCATAGGCGGCGGGATCGTGGTTGGAATGATGACCGGCAGTTTTACGTATGGATTTTTGGCGACTGCAGCCCTGGGCGCACTCGTGTATTTTATTACTCAACCTTCAACAGCTCCTGCACAGACATAAATGGAACGTACACTCAAAAGAACGTTGAAAAACGGTGCTAAAATTTGGAGTTACGGCACGATGGTAGGCGGTGACAAGGACGTAAATACAACGGTCAGGCTCATGAAGACTTTTGGTTGGGAGGATTCATATTCTGAAGAAATCCTGAAAATAGTCAACGAAATTCGGGCTCAGCATACTTCGGATTATGATCAGATCAAAGCGGCATATATGTATGTCGTGAATAACATGAAGTATGTCGAAGATGGAACTGATGAGTTTGTCGCATCTCCGAGACACGCTCTCAGTTGGCTCAAACAAGGCGATTGTGACTGTATGACAACATCGGTATTCTCGCTTTTGATAGCACTCGGATTCCGAGACCTGTATGCAAAAGTAATTGCATGGAAAGATGATCCCGAAGGCGAGAACGATTTTACGCATGTTTACGCGATGGCTCTGATACCAAGTTTGAATATTGTGATTCCGCTTGATCCGGTCATGGAAAAGGACGGATTCGGCGGCGAGAAACAGCCCGTTAAACGTATAAAAATTTACAGGATAGCGTAGTATGTTTAATAGTCCCGAACAAGTTGTAAAATCTCAAAAGAGAAACGAGACAAAAAACAAAACATCCAGTTATTACGCGTCGCTTTTAGGCAAAAGCAAAGGTAAACGTTCAGAATCCACAGTTTCGCTCCAACGCCCTATAGACTATATACAACGTCAAGCCAAGCAAGCAAATAAATTATGAATGATACTCCTGTAAAAATATCCGCCTCCTCTAAAGCCCTCCATTGGTCGGCTATCCGTGACCTTCGTGTTGCGGCGGACATAGCAGGAGCAGGTGAATCCGGGGAGTTTTCGGCGGTTGGAATTGAGCCACATCAGATTTACGGAACTGCAATTGGAGTTCCGGGTGCGGTAAAACACTCCGGGTATGGAATATTCACCGATGACAACGACAACACGATTTGTATCGCGACGCAAACAAGAGATGCATGGGGAATGATTTGGGGTAAAGACCTTTTAGGGAAAAATCCTTATGTCTTTGAGATTCCGCGAAACATGGGTACAGGTGGAGCTTTTGAAGCTAACGCCTTCATGATCGCGGGAATTTACGAACGGTTTGGAGAACATGCAGGATGGTCGGAAGCTGAGAGTTCTGCTGTCAATGCAATTCCCGGATTAACCCTGCAAAAGTACAACAACTTCCCTTCTCTGCTTGAACAAATAGAAGCAACGGGAAGAAAATTCGACAGGCCGATTGTATTGCTATCGTCCGGTGAACCGGTCAATATCAGTAGTATTCTCAATAAAGCACTGACGTTTATTCTTGCTGTAGCAAAACCCTTTGCTTCGATGATAGGCATTCCTTCGGAGCTTTATGACGTGCTTGCTCAGTCGTTACAAGTCGTTGCAACGACTGGAAATTTTGATATAAATGTACTTGCCGGTGCAGCTCAATTGATTGTTCCACAGGAGTACAGGAATGTAATCCCGCAAGCAAAATCAATATATCAGAATGTTGCAAGTGGCAACTATGTTAGCGCACTCCAAGAGCTTGGAGTAAACGGAAATTTTCAAGGCGCTGCAAAAAGCTTGCTTGGTGGTGATATCGCAAATTTGCTTCAGAAATCGCAATTGTCGTACAAAGAACTGATTCCTAAAGTACAGACAATGTTTCAACTTGAAACGATACGGTCATTGACCGCTGCTAATCGTTCGGGCTCTGTAATCTCAGATTTGATTGATGCAGGTTCAATGGCTAAGGTCCCGATTCTGCAAAATTTACTGACAACGACAACAGCGGACACATTGACAAACGCGATACCTGGAGTCTCGGAAATCATGTCCACGGCGGTCAATCAGACGAATGATTTTATCGGTATGCCGGATCTGCACAAGGGAGCAATTCAGTCCGGCCTTGGTCATGTTGTCGGCTCTGATACCTTTGATGAACTGACTCTTCGCGGGCTAAAAGAACGCGCAAATGAAGTACTCGAAAAAGGCGGAAAACAGTTTATTGCTCCGATTACGATTCCTCTTGAAAAGCGGCACGAATGGTCGAGAGCAATAGCAGATGAAGTTGGTATTACTGTAATTGCTGATTCAGTTGGTAGTAATTCTGCTGTAAATCCTTCGCAATACGAAGAGGAATGGAAATAACATGTTAATGGGTTTCTGCTTATATGATAATGATGGGCAACTGATCAAGCCCCCAACGATGACGGCTCCCCCGCCACAAGCGCAAGTGCCGCTCAGCCCTCCTCCATATCAAAATTTGGATGATGGATCGGCAAACGGCGGAACATGTTGCCCACAGCCCAATCCGGTGAATATCAGTATTACGAATAGTCAGGATACTAATAGCCGGAATACGAATACTGAAAATCGCCGATTTGTTCGGCAAAAACAGCGCCGACCAATGGTGGTTAAGGGTAGAGATCGAATTGTAAAAGTCCCGGTGCCGACTCCTCCAATTATTCAGCGAGTAGTACAGCGAGTGCCGATGGTGCGAACGGTGATCAAAGAAGTACCCAAAGAGGTCATTCGGCAAGTTGAAGTCCCGGTGGTTAAGGATCACTATACGGAACGGGTTGTAGAAGTTGTCGTCGATCCGTGCAAAGATACAAATTACGATTACCCAGAGTTTCCGTAATTCGCCAAAACAAAAAAAATACGATTATTCATGTTTTATTGAGGTTACAATGTTGTTTGTCCCAAGCACTTATGCTTCTCCTTACAAGGATGCCGATTCTGACAACTACGGTTACAAGCCGAGGGGATTAAGAGGTCTCGGAATGGTTATTCCCAACTTGCCGGATTTGATCGGATATCCGGGTGGTACTACATCCGGTGGTGCTACTTGTACAGCGTGTCCGCCAAACTGCAAAACCACTACCCAACGAACGACTTACTATGCTCACAAAGAGAAGCTAAGTGATACCGATCGTCCGGTTGTAGTCAATCGCAAGCAACTCAAATGTACTCCAAATCAAGGTGCATTGAAACCGATTTGCGAGCAAAATTTACAGGCATTGAAGAAAAGTCTTGGTCTGAACGGACTCAGCGGCTGTTCGAGCTGTTCCGGTGGATATTCAAGTAGAATGTAATATGTTAATTCATTCGCAAATAAGCGGATTGGGTTATGTTGGATTGATGACGAGCCGTAGCACTTCGCCGGTCGCCCGAGCGGGAAAATGTAGTGGTGTAGGTACATATAGAAGAGTGCATTCCGGGCAAGTAATCGAAGAGCGTGGAGAGATGGTGCAAGGCGCGATACGCATTCCACGAACTGAAATAGAGAGTTTTGATACTGTTGGATATATGGATGATTCTGATGGTGTTTATGCCGGAGCTCGAATCTTCAAAACATCAAACAACATCTACTTCAATCTCATAGATAGATACAATTCACAGTTGTATGTAGTTGGTTATCAAGTAATTCCTTGTGTGGAATTTTTATGCAAGCCATGTCCTGACAACTGTAAAAAGCAGCAAAGCGTAGAAACCTTTTATGCTCGAAAAGTTAAACAGAATGATACCGATGTTCCGGTCGTGATCAACAGAAAAATACTCAAGTGCGAGCCAAAGCCCGGAAAATTACAATTGGTGTGTGCGCTTGAGCTTGCAAAATTACAACAACAAATAGCATAATATTCATGGCACTTCCAGGGTTGTATTTCAGGTCTCAGTCGGCCGCACAACAATGTCAACCGTGCCCGGAAAATTGCAAAACAGTATCAGAACCGCAAACATGGTATTTGCATAAAAACAAGCTTTCAGAAAGCGATAAGCCAATAGTGATTATTAAGAAACGAATGGTATGCAGTTCAGGAGCGGCAATACCTTCGTGTGAATTAGAGTTAAGAAAATTACAACAACAAATTTTATCAAGGTGAACTATGTTAATGACAGCCCAAAGATCAACCGGATACGCCGCCCCTTCGGTTCGTGGCTTGCAAGATACTTTTAGCTCCTCGGCTCAGTATGTGGTTACACAAAACATTCTCGACATGCAAGCAGATAGCTCGCTCGTAGATCGAGTAAGTGCTATTGTAATGAGTGGAGTACAGGGTACATATCAAAATTATCCGGTCTATAATGATGCGGCAACAGGCAAGATTTATGTTGATGTAGGTTTGTCATATCCTCGCCTTCAGGAGATTGTAAGCACTACTCAATCACTCATCGCTCCTCCGGGTGGTGGATCCGACTGCCCATGTGACTCCTCAAATTGCAGAGAGGAAATTGTACAAGAAACATGGTGGGCTTCGCCTAACAAATCGAGTGATTCGGATATTGAGGTTGACATGAGTCGTGAAGTTACGATTTGTGAACCTGTAGAGCAGTCACCAACTCTTGCATGTGCTGATGAGCTTGCTAAAATCAAAGCCGCAAATGGTATCAATGGTCTGCGTGGATTGCGCGGCCTTGGCAACGTTCAAAGTTTTACGGACAAGCAAAAACGATGTATGGATGGTTGCAAGGGATTACCTCTTCCGCAATGGAATCTTTGCATGGATAAATGCACTGTACCAAATAACCCGATTGAAACTCAGGCAACTGCTTGGAAAGACTGTTACAATGCATGTAATAGCAAACGGCTATCACAGGCAGAGTTATCACGATGCTATGCTGGATGCGGTACAGGTACAGCGATCTCACCTGCCGGACAATTGGTAGCGAGCAATTCTCCATTCGGACTGGTTGAAACGCAATCTCTCCCGCGAATGAAGTTCGGGATAAATGGTTTGTCGAACGACGACTCAACAGTAATTGACGAAGGTACGTATGTCACTGATCCTGCGGTTATTCTATCTCAGCCAATCGACTGCGAGAAAAACAACAGTCGCGGGCTGTGGTTTGTCGTGATTGGTGCTGCCGGTGTCGTTCTTGGAATTCTACTCAGTTTAGCATGGAAAAAACGCTAAGCTTCATAATGTAAATAATTTATATACTTTTTTAACATTTTTCCATTGAGGAAATTATGAGTAAAATTTTTAACTTCAACTTCAAGCAAAACTTTAAGACAGGTTTTAGCAAACCTGCTTTAATTGGTGATGCTTTGGCGTTGTTAACCCCTGTGCTTTATACCGTCGTGCCGACGTTTCTCAAGTTAAGCGGCACTGTTGCGGCATTGGTAGGCGGCGGACTGCCGTACCTAATTGGTAAAGCACTGAATGTTCCTTCGATGTGCCATGCAGCCATTGGTATCACGGCACAGCACTTCCTTTATGTCAAAGGTGGTGGTATTGTTAATGATCTTCTTGGTGCGCCAATTTGGTCGTTACGTGAAATCAACGGTACGCCCGATACAGCGACGACGACTTCATCGCCACTTACTCCTGGCACAACTTCTCAGATCAATGGTCTCAGAGGTTTTCAGCGTGTAAGTGCAAATGGCGATTCACTAATGGCATATAGCCCTAATGAAATCGCTCGACAAGCGGCACTTGTACCTGAAGATCCCGGCACGAGTACGATTAATGATTATGTCCGTGTAGCTTCTCCCGGAGCACTTGCTGACAACGGAATTAATTGGGATGATGAAGCCGGTGGAAGTGGCTGGTAATTAGTGTATGTAGTTTAAAAAAAAGAAAATTAACAAATATATTTAAATTTTTTGGAGACAGAATAATGAATGAAGCAACGCAAGCTCAAGCTCAGGCACTTAGTGCGCTCAGAGCCATGGGTCGCAACCCTGCGAATGCAGGACTCTTAGACGTAAAGCCGTTGGTATTGCAGAATATTATCACCTATGAAATGGGTGCAACGGTAACTGAACAGATATTTTTTGAAACAGGTAGAACGATTCCCAAGGCGTTCACCGGTCAGAAAACATTCCCCGGCGGATTTCAAAATGAATACGTTCGAATTGATCGTGTCGAGATATTGCCGCGCATCGCCCTTGCTGTCTTGGAAGCGTCCGGCACTGATGAAGATGCCTATCACTATTACATCACCGGAACGCAGGTAAAGTTCAAAGTTGATAACGTGGAAGTATTTGAAGCTCCGCTCTTCATGTTCTTGCCTCACCGCTCGGTTGGTAATGGTCAAGGAACTGATGTTTTGGTGAGCAAAACGACTGATTTCTCTGTGAAATTACCGGAGCCAATCGAAATCCCGGCAGGATCGAACTTGACGGTTGTGATTACACCGCCTAACGGTTTGACAACTGCCGCCGCCGCTGCAACGAACTCGCACTATCCAGGTGTAAATGTCGCAGGATCGACCGGTTCTACTGCTCGTAGCTGTGCATTGCATTTTTATGGGCACGGCGTGACATACAAACTGCCGCTGTAATCTGATCTGATAAACCCTTTTGCGATAGAGAGGTAGAGCAATACTACCTCTCTATTTATTACTGACTTTAAAGGAATAATAATGAATAACGGAATTGAATTTGTGTCCTTTAGCTCGCGTATTGGGGCTCTCAATACCGAGGGAACTGAAGACACCTATAAAGCTCCCTCAACATACAGGGTGCTCGGCGGAAGTGTTACAATCTACGATGCAGATGGCGCGGTGCTACCAAACTTGGCTCACGATGAGATTACACTTTCCATAAAATTTGAATCAACAGACTTGAATTTGCGCAACGCGGCAATATCGGCGTTTGCCCTCAAGGAATTGCTTGAAAATGACAATTTCAAAGAAAAAGGGATTCTGATTGTTGGTGGAGTGAATACAACGTTCAAAGCTCGGCATACAAGTCCATCGGGTACTGTTAATAATGTTGCGCCGATCGATGTGAAATTAACTCTCATGTTGGAAAAAATCATCTAATAGTATGAATGACGCTGTAGTAATGGGTGAAAAAAATCTCGTATATGAGCTGTGGGACAGTGGAACATCGCTGTTTGCGACATTTATTTCATCGACAGAGACGGCAAACTCACAAACGAATGCTCACGTTGCAAACACGATAGACGGTGGACGATTGGAACTGCTCAAGTGTGGACAATCGGCAACTGCTATGGGTTCGGCTGCATTGGAGGTATCGCCGTACTCAACGCGTATGCGTCCGGTGGTTGATGTTTCCAATTTCAGCGCGTTCGATGTTCTCTATCTCGTAAAAGCAGTGTTTAAGGTTTATGACGTGACATTGACCGGTGATCCCAATCAGGATGCGCAGATTCTAACGGATATCGAAAATTCGCTCTCGTCTGTCAATGATGGCTACGTCCAGTCTCGATTCCGCTTTGCCGAATTCGGTTCTTGGCAACCAAATTTTTTCAGACCAACTCTTCGTTTGCAAGGTGGTCCTGATATTTTTGGCAATGCTTCCACATCAAATTTTGCTCCTAAAAGTAACAAAGGAGACATTTCGATCGGCTTCCCTATGCCATATGATTTTAATCCGCCGACCCCTCGAAATATGGGTGTTAAACCGCAGAATAGAGAGGACGCTTTGGAGCTCTATGCGGGGTGCGGTCAATTGGTTATGGATACAGCAACTTCTACATTGAAAATTCAGCGATACCCTGTTTACGCTCATCTTGAGTTTTTAGGAGTCAAAAAATGACCGCTGCCGAAGCATACAAAATACATATTTCGCAAGCTCAAAAAGTTGGAGAAATGCTTGGCATTGCTCCGTATGAGCTTGCGAAATATGCCTTTGCAGTGCAAAAAGTAGAGAACAGACAGTTCAATCCGGCGGCTACAAACAAAAGTTCGTCAGCACGAGGCATGATGCAGATGCTCAAAGGTACTCAAAAAGAGATCGAAACGAAGTACCTCAAAAAAGACTTTGTGCCGGACCGGATTTTCAATGCTGAATATGCTGTGTTTTTAGGTCAATACGAGCTCGGCCGGCAGCTAAACCGGTATAAGGGAAATTGGCGTAAAGCAGTTCACGCCTATAATCAAGGTTCGTACCAAGAGAAAAAATCAAAATCAAAAGGTTTTGCAGCCGGTGAAAATTACACAAACGGTGTGATGAACGAGCTCTACAAAACAGACTACGCGGCATTAAATAATGAATCCGGCTACAACGTGACCGCCGCAAACGGCACCGGGAAAATAACATCATTATATCAGGAGTGGGCATAATGGATGATTTAATTAAAGCGGGAGAAGTGAGGCAGTTTAGACCTCACCAATCCTATGAAATTGGTTTGATGACCATGGACTCGGAAACGCAAGACCCTAAGTTCGTGAAAGGCAAACGCGTAACAATACATGGCTCGGACTTTCTAAAGTGGAAAATTAAAACAGTTCACGATCTTGCTGAAAACAAAACGCCGGAATTGCACATGATTCCAGGCCGCAATTATCAAGTTCGCGAGCTGGACGAATATGGAAAACCTGAGTTTTTCGGTCAATTTTCGCCGAAACGTCCACCTGAGCCAAAGCCGAAAAAAAGTCAAAATGCCGGATTGTCTGATATTTTTCAGCCACAGCAAACCACCCCGGCGCCGCCGCTTGAGCCAATGCCGCAACAGCCGGAATATGGCTTAACACTGCGTCGCGGTGATGATGGATATCCTTTGCGTTCTCATCGCGATATAAAGGAAGCATACGAGGCGCAGTTATCACAGCAAGCCGCGATGTTCGAAAGCAGAATCCGGGACAAGGATCAAGAAATCGCCCGCCTTCAGGAGAGTCATCAGCAAGAATTGAATCGCACTCTTGATATAAAAAATACCGAGATGTTTGCCTTGCAGTCTTCTGTTGCAGCTTTAGAAGCAAAAGTCGAAGAATGGACAAGCAATTGTTTTGAAGAGCAGCGGAAATCAATTCTCCTCGAAAAGGAAAAAAGCTCTCTTGCATCTCAATTAGAATCTGTAATCGCAGATAATAAGCGTCGATTGCAAACAATGAAAGAAGAATACGACAAACGCATAGAAATACTGAATTTAGATTTACAGACGAAATTCGCACGACAATCGCAACTGAACGGTGTGGACAATGGCTGGGAGTCGATAATTAAAACGGTAGCGAGCAATTTACCCGCGATTGTTGGGCTATTCAATGGTAGTGCATCGAATGCTCAACCGGCGACTGCTACGCCAATCCATAATCCTGCGCAAAACTTACAAGGGATTCAGCAGCCGCCTCCGCCGCCACGTTTTATACCAATTCCAGAATCAGCAGAAAACACAGGAGTTCAATCATGATGCAAATTATAGCAACAGACGTTCCGGTGTGGTTGAAAAACATCATCACGAATGTAAAATGGAATAAAATCGGGTTCTTAGACAAAGCTCTTCTTGAGGGGGCTGTTCGATTAAAATGCAGTTCATTACCTCAGAAAAGTGGTGATTCGTACTGCAAGAACATTGATACCGACGCTCCTACAGGCGTGTTAGATTCTATCAATCGTGTTGATTTCTCCCGGCTTTCAGCGGACTACTTAAAACAGTTTCAGGCGGAAATTGAAACATCCGCTAAACCTTATTTGTGACATTATGTTGTACGAAATCTTCGATTGGATCAAGCGGAATATCATAGTGCTGATACTCATTCCAATTGGACTCCATGTCCTCGGCTTCGAAAAAGAGTCGATTCGCACGGTGATCAACTGTGCCGTTATCGGATCGGCTGCAATAATTTTTTCCGGGATTGCGCATTATGCCTATACCCGTTTGAACTTTGTACGCGAAGGAGATACCGATGCGCTATCACGAATATTTCAAGGCGTTTGCATTCTGTTTGGTTTGGTTGTTTGCGGTTATTACTTCGCACAATTCAACTAAAGCACAAGCACGGCGGTATGAAATTATATGCTCTCAAAACTTGTGGAGTGCGAGTTTTGATAGCGTAATGTCTCAGATCGGTGTTACCGAAAAAACCGGTAATAACGATGGAGAGCAAATTGACAAATACTTACGCCCCGTTGGGTTGCGACGCGTTGCCTATTGCTACGCAGGTCAATATTGGGGTTTTTATGTGGCCGCCGGAGGCAACAAGAGCAAAGTACCACTCCTGAACTCGGCTCTTGCTTCGGCAGCTTTTAATTATAGCAAAATAAACGGATGGCTATCCCCTATTGTTCATCCGCAGCCATTGGATCTGATTTTCTGGAAATTTTCTCGGACTCCATTTGGTCACGCAGCTCGAATAATCGCGGTAAATCGTGCCGGTTGGATTGAAACGATCGAATTCAATACAACAAGCGGGAATACAGGCAATCAACGTGACGGCGGCGGTGTGTGGCGACGAAAACGAAACATTCGTTATCCACTTGGACGAATGGGGTTATTAGGATTTATAGGAAGAAAAAAATGAGTGCAGATTTTTATTTAAATCATTCAAGTCCGGGCTTCCCGATTCCTGCATCGCAAGTTGTTTCGGGTGTTTTTAACCCTGCTCGCCTTGGAACCGGATCGTCCATTGCCACAAAATTTTTGCGTGGCGATGGTACGTGGCAAGATGCACCGACTCCGGCCGGCGTTACCCTTGGGGGTGCATTCACGACCGCAGGGGCGCATAGTCTTACACTCACAACGACCGCTGTAACAAATGTTACTCTCCCAACAACCGGCACTCTCAGCACGCTCGCCGGAACTGAAACACTGACCAATAAAACACTTACTTCCCCTGTTATTAATATTGGAAGTGATGCGACCGGCGATATACTCTACCGTAACTCAGGCGGTACATTGTCTCGATTACCAGCCGGATCCGATGGTGATGTCCTGACCATTGCAGCAGGTGTTCCGAGTTATTCTGCGCCAACAGGTGGAAGCGGCGGTGGGACAAGTGTTCAAATGGTCGCCGCTGCTCCAATCATAGCAGCGGACATTCAAGACGTAGAAGGAAAGTACAACTTCGCGGCAACCTCAACACACATAATATACTCGGATTCAACGACAGGCGGCAACGTATATCGTTGGAATGGTTCGACGTTATCTACCGTTGCCCACGGTGGTACTGATGTCGCATGCATAGGAGCGCGTCCAGGAGGAACATTACTGCTGGGAGTCACATCTACCGGTACAAATTTCAGGCGATCGGGTGATCATGGGGCGACTTTCGCAAATGTTGCACCGGCAACAGTTGCAGAAGATTGGAATACAATCGTTTGTGGTGGTGAGAATGGTGCATCGACAGTATGGATTGTCAGTGGCTCATCGCAAACAAAATTGCAGCGTTCGACGGACGACGGAGCGACTTTTGCAGATGTATCTATTACAGCAGGATCGGCTATCGTAGGGCTTGTCAGCGACGGCGGAACAAGTGGCACTTCCGAATGGTTGGCTCTTTGCTCGAACGGCACGACCATTAAATCAACAGACAATGGCGCAACGTGGTCGGCAGGTACATCGTTGCCGGATTCAAGAACGGGAAATGGATTGGCGTATGCTGATGGTTTATTTATAGCACTCTGTAATAATAGCTCAACGGCATATTATGCTGCTACCACCGGCACGGCGTGGACGGCAGTATCATTGCCAACAGCCCTGGATAATGAAGGCAACAATATCCTGTTTCTAAACGGCAAATTTTGGCTTTTTAGCACCGACAATGACTATTGGTGGTCATGCCCAGATATTACCGTCGCTTCTCCACAGTGGACAAAGGAATTTCACTTTGAAAATACCTTTACGGACCGCTCAGATGTAGCGAACATGGTTTATTTTTCGAGTAATCTGTATATCGCTCAGAACGCAAAATTCTATAAGATTGTACCATCATCTTCCGGTTCATCCGGCAGCTCCAATGATATTGGTGCTGTTGCAGATATTGCAAGCTCCTCGACTACGAATATCGGCGCGCTTGATGCGCCATACGTGCGAATTACCGGCACAACTACCATCACTGGATTTGATACAATTGCCGCAGGTAAGATTGTGTATTGTAGGTTCGCCGCTGCTCTTACGCTCACTCATAATGCAACGACTCTGATTTTGCCAAGTGCCGCGAATATTACCACCGCGAGTGGTGATACTGCTATGTTTGTCAGCGAAGGATCCGGCAATTGGCGATGCTTATCCTATACACGTGCCAGCGGTGCGCCGGTTACGGGTACATTCTTCATATCAAATGGGAGTGTGCTATGATAAATTACTCCGTGTCGGTTAATGAAGATAATTCAATCACATTTACACTCAATTCAGTTAGTGGAGATGTTGTTGATTTCGAGTATGGAAATTTCCTGAAAGTCATACCAATCGGTGCAGGATTTTCCGGCAGGTTGGGATGGGGTGAATTGACGTTGATGATTAACTCTGACAGCGTAGGAGAGCTAATATCTCCGCGCTACGAAGCGCGATCTGACCGTGACGAATTAGTTGCAAAAATACATGCTTCGATGGAGGTGTATAATGGCTAACTTATTTGTAGATTTTACAAGTGGGAATGATTCTAATAACGGATCGAGTTTTGCAAATCGCGTAAAAACAATCACAAGTGGTATCACAGCAGCTCGTACAGTTGGCGGTGATGTGATTCGTATCATGAAATCAGAAGACCCTGTAAGTCTCGGAATTAATGCAACCTTCACGAACTTGTCTGATACGGTAACGCTCGCAAGCGCATTGACGACGAACATTTATGCGTCCGGCGCTTGGACTGCATCGGCAAATGTGACATGCACAACATCGACAACTCGCAAAGAAGGTGCGACATCGACAAGCAATGCGATCGCATCGGGCTTTACTACCGGTTTGGCGGCATATTACGCGACCGGAACGCTTGATTTGTCTGCATATAATAAAGTTAGCTTGTGGATACGCCCATCGGCAGGTGTTGCATCTGGTGTACTGTCAATCAGTTTGTGTACCGATACAGCAGGCGCGACACCTGTTCATACATTTACAATTAACCAAGCACTTGCGTCGAGTCAGTGGACATGCCTGACCTTCGACAATGGATCAGCATTAAATTCAGCAATTCAAAGCATTGCTCTGAATTGTATATCTGATCCCGGAACTGTCACGGTGCTTATTGACAATGTTATCGCTTGTAATGCTCTAACATTGACATCGGTAATAGGACTTAGCAGCTCTTCTACCTCTTGTGATTTTTATCCAATTAAAAGTATCAACGGAACAACCATTAAGCTCGACATGGGAGCGCCAGCCGATGCTTCTGCGACTGCCAGAGGATGGTATGGAACGACTACAACAGCAACTTGCTATAAAATCGAGCCAATCCGGCCAAGCAATCTGTACAACACAGTACAAGAAGCCGGTACAAGTGCGCTTAGTCGATCAATCTACTCGGGAGGTTGGAATACAACAGATATGAGTACGCAAACAGGTCTGACGTTTATAGACACCGGCGACAGCGGCGGTGTTGCGCTTACATGCGGACAGTCATTCCTTGATTTTGAGAATATTGTTACAGTTCGCGGTACTTCGGGATTTAGTATGTCCGCTGTGGCTCATCAAAAATACACTAATTGCGCGGCAATTGGCGCAAGTACAAGCGGCTTTAATTTTGCGTCCAGCTCTCAGTTCGTAGCTTTTCAATCTTGCACAGCTAATAACAATGCTACGCATGGCTTTTCACTTGCCGGTCAGATGTCGTCACTTTATGAATGTACTGCAAACAACAATGCTCAAAATGGAATCAATGTCGGTTTACAGGCCTGTACAATTCGTGGAGCAGTTACCTGCAATAATGGTGGTGCGGGTGTTTTTGTGACTGCTGCCGATTGTAATATTTATGGACTAACTACGCGGAATAATGTTACGTACGGACTCACCGGATCACTGACCGCAGGATCGATTATTCGTGCGTTCAATGTCGGTAGCAGTGGTCAAGTTTCCGGTCTCTCTGCGCAAACAGGAATATTAATAGCAACGAATGTAACTTCGACTGATACATTCCCTATCAATCCGATCACCGCTACGGGTATTGTAATAGTCAATAATGTGAATGGAGATGCTAATGTATCACAAATGTATCATCGTAACGGTAGCAATATCACCGCACAGTTAGAAGCAACGACACTCCACGGAACGGCTACAAAAAATTGGAAGCATAGTCCTCAAAATAATCATACAGCCGACTTCCCGCAAATTCAGAAACTCGACCGCATACCTGTTTTGGCGGCTGGAACTCTTACATTCAGTGTTTGGGTACAACGCTCCTCTCTGACAGTTGATGCAATGCTCGTGCTCAGAGGTGGACAATGCTCGGGAGTGACAACGGACTTGCAAGGGATTGCAAGTGCAGCTATTAACACATGGGAGCAATTGACAATAACATGTACTCCAGGTCAAGCCACTGCCCTTGAATTTGAACTCCACACTTGGCGAAATACAAGTACAAGTGGAGATGTTTTCTTCTCCGATTTTACCTGTAAACAAGTGTAAGTATTACTTATTAGTGGATATCAGATGGATCATAATAACTACTCAACAGGAAACTCACCGGCAGGATTGCTTGGATTTGTACTCGGATGGGCGTATGTTTTCGGCGCTAACTTTTTAGCATTCACGAATACCGTGACGCTCGATGATGTTCAAAAAATATTCGCCATTCTGACAAGTATAGTGGTTGCGGTCGTGACGATCCTCACGTTTCTACGCAATCAAAAAAAGAAAAAATAACCGTTTGATTTATCATATTATTAAGAATAAAATATGAGCATAGGAGATGTTTATAAGCACAGGTACATCAAAGGAATGACTTGCGAAATTGTTTCATTCACAGCTAAGGGAGTGAAAGTAAAACAAACTGAAGGTAAAAAAACAAAGCAAGCATTTTATGACCTTAAAGATTATGAAAACTCTGAACGTGGACTTTGGGTAAAGTAAAGTCCAAACAACATTGTAAATCATCTATTTATATTTAATAATCAGGAGTGGATTGTTATGAGTGAAGTAACGGAGACGGAAGTTAATGTGAGGACATGTTCAAACTGTTCTAAAGTACTGCCCGACGGAAAAAGAAATTCAGCGAAATTTTGCGGTAATTCTTGCAGAACCATGAATTGTCGCAAGAAAAAAGCGATGCTGCCTATGCCTAAAGTATATCCAATGCCAATGCCAATGCCGGCCGCGCAGATTCATGAAGCTGAGCAACAGCGTATCGCAGAAGCGTATGCCCTCATCGAGCGAACTGAGCGTCAAGCGGAAGAGCGGAAAAGAGCGTGTTGGGAAGAAATATCGTTAGTCGCACAGAAACATGGTTTCTTAATTACTGGGAATCACAAGCCGGTAGAGGTATTTATCAATTTACTGCCGATTCAACAAGGAGCGTAAATGAAAAATACTTTTGATGTCTCAAAAATAGACACTTCGGTTTTTATCGAATTAGAGCAATTGATTCCGCAACGTCAGAATCACTTAGAAAGAAGAAAATCAGACGAAGATCAGGCATGGGCTCACATAAAAGCCGCCGGTGAAAAATTGAAATGCGCTTTAATGCCGAGCTTTGTCGTGCCTGAGCACGCGGGAAAACCATTCCAGATGTTTGTTGTCTCGCTGTTACCGGATTCCCCGGAAGCACAAAAAAATGTTGATGCCTTCAGTGACTACGTAGTACAAACGACACAACAAGCACAGGTGACCTTTGTACCGATTACGTATATCGATCCTGCAACGAACAAACGAGAATATACAGTACATTTATTTACGACCTGGTAATTATGAGCTTAACAACGACAGCATACGGACAAGAAATAATTCTCACAGCCCTTGGGTATGCTAAGGGTTGGCGAGAGCAAAACTGTGTTGAGGATGATGTTAGTTGTTATCAATATTTGTTCGAGAACGACTACAATCGCGTGATCGGCAATCCATGGTGCGCATTTTTTGCAACGAAAGTAATCAATGATGCCGCTGATCGGCTTGGGCTTGACTGCCCTCTCCCCTTTCAAGGATCGAGTAAAGCAATCGTTGACCGGGCAAAAGCAGTCGGAATCAGAGTCGATCGTACTCCGTCGATTGGAAGTTTGTTTTGGTACAAAACCGACACTGGTGGACATACCGGCGTAGTTGTTTGGGGTGACGAAAAAGGACTAATGACCGTAGAAGGCAATACAAAGGATTCTCTCAAATGCTACCGTTGCCCATCGAATGCAGTCGCATTAATTGGCTCGAATTCAAATAGAACGTATGACTACATGAGTAAAACACTCAATGCAGTTTTTGTTCATATAGAAGAGCTCGGGAATACATCCAAAGTTCAGATCAACAATGTATTTACAATGCCTGTCTCGTCCGGGCAACAGCGCGAACGTACACTGAATGCGGGAATGTCTGCATTTGGAAAACTTATAATGTTGAGTGCGGTCGCCGGAGGAATATATTATGCCGTCAAAAAATCTTAAATACTACGTAGTACTTATACTCACAATTCTTGTTTTGTCGGTTCTCCTCTTGCGTGAATATAGCGAGAAAGCATCTGCTCCTATGCCGCGATCTGCAAAAGAAGATATATCGTTCAAGCAACTGCCTCCAGCTCCGGTGTTAAAGGCAGAAAAGGAAATCGTAAAAGTGAAAGTTTACATTCCGAAAATAGTCAAGGATACGAGTGAAATTTCACGCCTACTGGCAGAGCGTGATTCGCTTGCGAAAGTACTGACAACTCAGAATGTAACTCTTTCCTATTCAACAGATACGATACATCCTACCACGCATGATACGCTGAGAATTGAATGTGATGATCTGAAAAAACATATCAGTTATTCGCTGAATTATGCCCCGAGAATGGAAAAAACAGTCGTCAGGACGGAAACCTATATCAGTGAATTAACTATATGGGATAAACTATATTACAGCGTTTTAGGGGCAGGATTTATAGAAGTTGTACACTTGATTTTTGGGAGATGATCTTATGGCTATCGTTCAAATTGAAATACCGAAAAAACATGGAGTAATGCACTATGCAAAAGGTGCAGTAAAAGCTATTCAAGCGACGACACTGCCTGAAACTCCACTAAGCCGTGCACGATTGGCGATTTGCAAGGGCTGTGATTATTATTCCGAGAATTCCCGGAATGCCGACACCGGTCGTAAAGTGTGCCGGGTGTGTGATTGCCCTGCTGAGCTTAAAGTGAAAATACCGAATGAAGTTTGTCCGCTTCCTGCTCCTTTGCAAAAATGGTGAAGCGCCCATACGTCGTGAGAGTCTATAATAGCTCGAACCGGCAATGGTGGATCAGTTCACGTTTCCCAACATACGAGCTCGCAATGAAAAGAATAAAGGAAAGAAGTCGTATCACCGGTAGTAAATACAAAATAACAAGAGAAGAACCCTTGTGTACAATAGCGGCCGGCAGGATTAAAAAATCATCGTAATCAACTCATTATTTATTATTTAACTACATAGGTGTACCATGGCAAAACTGCCCAAATCCCCGAAAGCGGCAAAAAATCGAGCCAAGCAGCTTCGAAAATCAGCCGACAGTATGGATAAGCGAGCTACGCTCCTTGAAAAACGTCAGCATGAGAAACAAAAGAAATCAGGTTGCAGACAAGTGACTGTTTGCACTCGAAAAAAAGGAAAGAAAGCTGCAAAAGTCAAAGAGGGTGTTGAATAACACAATCGACATATCCTAATTAAAAGCCCGCCCGTTTGGGTGGGCTTTTTTTGTACCAATAATAATAATGAGTTATGTTAAAAAAATTCCAAAACAGCTACACAAAATACACGAACCCTAAAACACAAATCACCTTTAAGATTGGAGATGAAGTCCTTGGCGCAGGGAATATTCGTGGCAAAATCGTTGCGCTGAGCGCCGGTGCCGATTTTCTGCTTGATACCGGTGATATTATTCCCTACGGTAGAAAAATTGTTCATGCACCCAAGCCAGTCGTCGAGCCCGAGAAGTTGTTCGAATCGCCCCAAAAAACAGCGAAAAAATCATCTACTCCTCGTGCATCGTCGAAGGAAAATTGCGAAACAGAGAATAAACGCCTTCGACGTGAACTTGAAGAGTGTACCTCTCGCACGTTGCCAAAAGTCGTTGAGAATGCACCGGCGGAAGTTCAGCCCAAGTTGCCGGAGGTCCGGCAAGAAAGCATTGTACAGGATATGAGAGTGTCAGCCAATAATATCATCGTAGCTGCTCAATCCGGCGATAAAGCGGTAATTCGTGCCGAAGAAAAGAAAATCACCGAAGCCGTCAAAGAGCTAAAGGAAGTAGCTCCACTTCAAACTGTGAGCGCATCCGAAGATTGCCGAGTCATTCGATCTGATATGGCGGGTAAGCCAACAATTCGCATCTACTTTGCTCATAAGGTCAGTGACGAAACAAAGACTGTCTTGCTTAGAAATAATTTCTCTCTCCGCTGGGATTTAGTGAATAAGAAAAAAGAGTGGTACTGGGGCGCATGGTTTACGGATGATCGTTTGAAATTTGCAACCGGATTCTGTAAAGTGAAATCAGATAGTCCATCTCCTGCAAAGAATGCTCAGCGCAAACCTGCAAAGTCTGAAGATGTGCCGTCGCCGAGCGAAATGGCATCACTCATGGGAGCTGAGCGCGTAGCTGCGATCCGTAAGTCGCTCACGACTATTTTCCCTGAAATTAAATTTTCGATTGTTAAAAAAAGCTATAATGCATGTAACATTTATATTATCGAAGCGCCGTATAATTTCCAAAAAATCAGTGGAAATAATACCGGTAAAGCAAAGATT
The DNA here is from genome assembly GCA_937863435.1 of uncultured Candidatus Peregrinibacteria bacterium. GTDB lineage: Bacteria > Patescibacteriota > Gracilibacteria > Peribacterales > Peribacteraceae > JAGOTD01. The sequence goes on along the minus strand of CALMES010000067.1, from coordinate 7,856 downwards.
GTATTTGATGATATTCTTGAAATCGCTAATCGTGGTGTGACAACATCACATGATAGCGATTATGGGAATGTGCCTGATTTTTATGCGTTTATAAGTTTAGGTCATAATGGTGTGCCATTCAAATATACAGGAGTTCCCGAAGTGGAAAAACCTAAAGAGGAAATTCCAAAAACGTGGATTAAGCTTGAGCCGCCTCAACCTGCCAAACAGATAGTTTATGAAACAAAGCCGATCTCTCAGTCGATCTCCAATGAACTACGCCGATTGTATAGAGAATATTCTGCGCTCCATGATACGATTGGTACATTACCTGAATATCCTACTATTGGTCTATTCCGTGATGGCCTCTCAAAGCAGTATTTCGTAAATGATTCTTCTAAATACCCGACTTTTGAAAACTTTGTAGATAAATTTTATTTGAAGAAATTACGGGAGACAGCAAAAATGAAACAAGAGCGAGAAAAGCCCGAGCCACTTTCTACTCCAGACGAACCGGAAGATGATGGTGATAATGAGCTAAAAGAACTCATGGCTATGATGAAAGCCGCATTACAGTCCAAAACAAACTAAGAAATACCTCTATGCAAAAACCTCTTCTTTTTCAAGCTGCTGAAATGTATGCTCTCTGCGTGTGCGGAGGGCTTTTTGCGCGTGACATGCAGATTGTCATCGAGAAAAAACTCACCACTATTGCCCAAAAAAAGGGCTATGTAAATGGTGAGGTTGAGTCTCTTATCAAAAACACGATATCGTCATGCTCAGCGCCGGTTGCCGAGTCTGTTAAGGATGCAGTGCTTGGTGAACAGGAATTTATAGTTGCATACCGCGCGTTCCAAATTTCCGAGCGTGTCAGGGAGCTAACTGAGGAAATCGAGACGCAAAAGTCAAAAATCGAAAAACTTCAAGAAAAACCGGACGATTTTGACGGTACAAAAAAAGCTTGGCTTGAGTCTCAAAAGGAAAACTTGAGCCATGAACGATTTGTTCGTGATCAAAAGAGCCAGTTGCGCACTCAATATCAGAATGAAGAGCTTACCGACTACATCGAGGAAAAGTTCACGAAGGAAGCCGTAGCAGAGTGGAAGCGTACCGGTGGTGTCCTGCCTGAAGCTGCAAAGGAAAAACGTATTGAAAAGTTGAAAACAATCATCTTTCATGAAGATTCTGCCGATGAACAATTTTATCCGACACCGGCGAATATCATACGCAATCACCTCATACCGAACGCAAATATTTCCGATGGTATGACAATTTTGGAGCCGAGTGCCGGTAAAGGAAATATTACGGATGTTCTCCGGGAGTTGTATCCGAACTCTCCTATCGATGCAATAGAACTCAGCCCGATCAGGAACGAATACTTACGCCTCCGTGGGTATAATCTTGTCGGCACTGATTTTATGCAGGCAGAGCCACGTCAGCAATATGATCGTATCGTAATGAATCCTCCGTTTTTACGCACTGTCAGTATAGAACATGTGACTCGTGCGTATAAGCTATTTCTCAAGCCGGGAGGTACGCTTGTCGCTTTGATAAATGCGGGTGCATTTACAAATGAAAAGGAACTTGATAGTATTAAATTCCGCAAAAGGTTAGTCGAAAAATATGGAACTTCGATTGGTATCGATGTGCGGGAATACAACGAAGGCATTGAACGGCCTATAACGGTTCATATCGCTGTAATCGTCCTAAATAAGCCGTTGGTAGATGAGAAAACTGTTCCCGGCGACGTGCATCCAACACCTAAGACCGGGCAAACAATTGAAGAAATTCGTAACGGGAAGCGATACAAGGTAGTTGAAATTGGGGATGAAGATTTTTTAGCCCGGACTGCGGGTGGACTCGAAGTATTAATTGATAAAGATAAATTTTTTGTTTCAGAATGGCAGATTATAGGTTCGGATGAAAAATACTCTGTCCCGGAACGTGGTAGTTTCATAGATGCTGAATTCAAAGAAGTCGGCTTCATCACTGCGCGTGCTGATCTTACCCATCCGAATCCTCCTGATTATGTCAGCCGATTAGTTCCGGCTGATCGGAAAATATTGGATCACGTTGTGTATGGAGCGAATGTCGCTGTGCAGAGCTTGTTGAAGCGCGGTGGATTCCTGAATTGCGACGGTACAGGTACAGGTAAGACCGCACAACAACTTCTCGTCGCAGATTACTTTATTAACAATTACGATAAGCCGGTTCTGATTTTAACGGAAACGGATTCTATCATCGAGCAGAGCTTTTTTGGAGATGCAAAAAATCTACTTGGTATGAGTGTGCCTGATGCCAGATCGGAGAAGGTTCAGCGCGAGATAAAACGCCCGAAAAAATACAAAGGGCTATTTGGACTCGGTGATAACTCGCACATACAGGTAACGAAGTTTAACCCCAATATTGGTTTAAAACCTGGCATAAACATCGGCACATATAACGCCTTGTCGCTGTTAGATTGGGATAATGAACCGCTGCAGCAAGCGTATAACGACGCAAAAAGCGCAAGAGCTACGGCAGATGACTATTATGCTAAAAAAGGCAAGGAAATCCGGGCTCGATTTGGCAAAAACCTCTCCGCCAGCTTGAGAAAAATGAAGAAGGATTTGCAGGATTCATTGAAAAATGAACGTGGGAATGATGCCCGCTATGCGGCGGTTATCGCGGCAGAATCAGCGTGGATCGAGCGCCAACGGGAATTGCTCAAAGTTTGGATTGATGGTGTCTCGCTGATTATTTTGGATGAATGTCATAATGTAAAAAATACTGGTGGAAACACTCTCAGAGCTAATCGTGCACAGCTTATCATTCAGGATGCTGAACGTGTTGCTTTTTTTAGTGCTACACCTGCCGATAAGGCCGGGGATATATTTTATCTCAAACGAACTGGGATTTATCGTAGTGATTCTGAATTCGCACGATTGATGCAAGGCATTGGTTATTTTTTATCTCCGCCAATGCACGACAAGCAAGGGCGATTAATTCGTCGCTCAGAATGGAAGCCACAATCTAAATTCCCGCCACTTGAAAAACTGAATGGTCTCAGCCGCATATTTGATCAGCTAACGGAAGATGGAGGGATGTTGAAACGCGAATTGCAATTGACGAACCTGACTTCTGTTATGGTCGATATGCAAGTACCTCGCAGAGCTCATGACCTTATGGATGAGATCGAAGAGGCAATTACCGATCACTTCTGCAAGAAGAGCGATGACGATCGTTGCACTCCTCCAAAAGCACTGATTCAAATGGAGCAAAAAAGAGCTCTTGAGCCATTCAAAGTTCAAAGGGCTATCGAAATTACAAAAGAGGAAATTGCAGCCGGCCGCAATGTTGTCATATTCTGCGATCTCGTCGATGATGGCGAAGAAGAGAAGGCATGGGGCGATAAAAAGGAAGGCGTGGTGCGCATTTTAAAGGAACGACTTGGCGAAATGTATGGCGATGATATGGTTGGTGTCGTGATCGGTGTTCATTCTGAATATGAAAAGCAAGAACGATTCAAAAATATTCAATCCTTCCAAAAAGGCGGAAAGCGGATCGTGATCGCCACTGTCGGCTCGGGCGGTACCGGTATATCGCTTGATGACGTGCTTGGCAATGCTCCACGGACAATGATCATTATTACCGCTCCCCTCTCCTCCATTAAAACTGTGCAGGTGCTCGGTCGTATCGTTCGCGCTAAAACGCGTAGCCGCTCTACAGCGTACTTCTTATTTGGAGATGTGTATATTGATGAATGGCTCAAAAACCTACTTGCAACCAAACTTATGACTCTCGGTGGTATTGTTGCCGGTGAGGTAAGTCAGCTCGCACCGAAGCAAATTGAGGCAATCGAAGCCGGAGGTGAAGAGTCCATTGCCGAATTTATCACGAGTGGAGCGAATAGTAAAACCGATGCCGACGGTAAAAAGAAAAAACAACATAAGTTCTTTAATACAAAACCTAACGATTGGATTGACGGTAAAACACTGCCACAAAATAAGCCCTATTCCATTCGTAAATTCAAAGACACAACATACTATTGGGATAAAAAAATCTACCTTCAGATAAGGGCTGATAGTAAGGCAAATATCGAAAAGTTTGCTCTCATGTACGCGTCAGAGATTGCGCGTTACGGTTTTACGCGTGAAAGTGATCGCTATATGGGTACATATTACAAAGCTCCATACGGTGATCAGGCGTGGAATTTCCTTCTGAATCTCATTAAGCCGGAACAGCAAGAGTACATTGTCATTCCACGACAGGTATTCAATGTTGGTGATGAAGTAATGATTACCGAAGATAATTTATCGTATAACATCAAAGTTGGTGCAGTTGGAGAGGTCGTCAAAGTACGTCCTCGTAGTAATTATTACTTATATGACGTGGAGTTCGACGGTATGCTTGCACAATCAATTGAACAAGAAGTACTGACCTTTTTAATGAGCTCAGAACAAAATTCTATTTATAGCTCACCCAACACTGAAAATGAAGATGAGGAGGAAGTAATGGAAGATGAGTATGAAGCCGAGTATGATCTTGCCGGACTTGGTTCGCTCGGGAAAGTCACGCAATCTCAATTAGAGGATGTGGCCGGACTATATATCTTGTGTTTGCAAAAAAAGGTATTTTCAAAAGAGCAAGCAGAAGCAATACGCACTAAAATCAATAAAATAGCTACAAAGCATAGTTTAGAAAAGATTGATGCTCTTGAAAGTAATGATGCGTGGCAAAAAATTGCTTTTTCAATGCATGGTGCGTATCGTGAATATACGATTTCAGATGGTACATTGAGAAAACAGATAGAGGTTAGAGCTGAAGGACGTTTCAATGTAGTACGTGAAGTGATTATCATGATTAAGCCGGACGGCGATTACGATATTCAACTTAAATTTTATGCTGGCGACGATCCGGAATATTTTGCAGAATTGAATGCTGTCCGTAGAAGTGTAGATAAGTATATCAAAACCGCAAAAAATATATACGGGTTGTCCAGCGCTGATTTGAAGTGGGAGCAATTGCCTTCAAAAGATTTCGATAATATCTCAGAAGAAGTCGCTACAGTCAACCAGGTCCCGATCGCCGAAATTCGCACCGATGAAGCTCGGTTTCAGCCGCGTGAACGCTTGATTGATGAAAATGTGAACCGTATTATAGAAAACTACAATCCAATCAAATTCAAGCCCGTAACGCTGTGGAAAGATGAGCAGGGACGTACTACGCTGATCGCCGGTCATCATAGATTGGAAGCTATGAAGCGGATGGGGCGCAAAACAATTCCGGCGGTATGGTTTACCGGAACCGGTACAGAAGCGGAAGATTTTGGGAAAATCGATAACGCCGCGCATCAGCGACAACTGCCGCAGGAAAATGCGAAATATATACGTTCACTCCGGGAGCGTGGTCATAATGAAACAGAACTGAAAGCAAGGTGTAAGTCTGAATATGGCATGGAATGCACCAGTGCCTACTTTTTGTCGTTTTTAAGTCCTACGGGGAATGCGCTCCTTGCGCTCAATTCATTTCCAAACCCGGATACGGATGATGCGAAAACCGTCAGTACGCTCGCAACGTGGACAGGCAAGATAAAACAGAACTACCCGGACTTGACAAATTCTCAAGAGAATGAAATCTATAAGTTTGCGTTTGAGAATTTTAAAAAATTCGGCAAGAAATTCAATTCGTACCAAGAATTCTCCGCTTTTGTCGAAGGAGTTCTCGATCGTAAGTTTTTCGGTGGTGAAACTGATGATACTCCGATAAACTTTGCCAATCTAAAAGTTCGATCTGAGACGGAGCATGAACTTGATCAGCGAATTGAGGAAGCCCGAAAAGATATGGTCAAAGCACAAGCAGAACTCCACAAGCGAGTAATGGAGATCGAAAAGAAACGTCAGGCCGGTGAGAATATTCCGCAGGAAACGGTTGACAAAGTACTTGGTAAGTATCAAGATCAGGTGTTAAAAGCAGAACGACTATATTCGCGTGAAGTACTGACCAAAAACGAACGATTGAGCACAGTAAGAGCGTCCGAATCTACTTTGTTTGGATTGAATGAAAAATTTCCGGTTTGTCCTCCACGTACTGAGTCCGGCGAGTACTGCATCACTCCAGAGTGCATCGAGCAACTGGAGGAGTGCATAGCAGCCCAGCCGGACACAAAGTCGCTGTGGCTTGATGAAGAGGGTGATTATGTCACAGAGCGCTGGGAGCTGCACAATCGCATCATTGATGATATTATGAAAGGTGCTCACTGTATCCGGCGTGATAAGCCGATTGCAATTCTCACCGGCGGCGCGTCCGGCTCCGGGAAATCTACATTTTTGAAGAAATTCCGATCATATCTGACAACCGATAACCTTGTCAAGATTGACATCGATTCATTCCGAGATTACTTGCCGGAGTACAAAGGATGGAATGCCAATGCTACTCAGTCAGAAGTAAAGGATATTTACAATCGAGTACTTGACAAATTACACGCTACTGAGTGCAAGTATGATATAATTCTCGATGGCACGATGAACAAATCGAAGAATTACATCCCTCTCATCGAGCGCCTGAAAAGCTACGGCTATCAAGTGTTCGTGATCTATATCAAGGTCACCAAAGAAACCTCTGAAAAGCGCGTTCGTGAACGCTACAGACGCTCCGGGCGTTATGTTCCTCAATTTGTGATTGACGAGATTTTCGAGAATGGCGAAGCTCCTATACGGGAAATCATCAAGAAAACAGACGGATACATTATCGTTGATAACGAACAGGATGGTAAAATTGTCGAACGTGGCGGCAAGCTCTTACCCAAGGACCGGAAATACTCTGCACTCCAGGACGATTTAAGCGGTCTGGTAGCCGCAGACGACTTAGAGCCAAGCACTACCGAAACTTTACAAACAATAGAGGATGCAGACATGTCAGAGCAAGTACCTGACCTTACACCCCAAGACCTTGGTTATTATGATGCTAAAAGTATTGCAACTATACGCCCAAATTATCTTCAACTTAACAGAACTCGAGAATTATTAGATAAAATTGCACGTCCATTCCGGGCGTTGATATGGGGATTGCAGGGCTCAGGGAAGTCGTCGCTTTCGTTAATGTTCTCAGAAGATTTGAGCAGAATCGGCAAGACTTTGCACGTACTGACAGAAGAAAAAATCCAGTCTGGACGATTAGGAGCGGCAGTAGCTCGCCTCAATATTAATGCACGTAAGATCACGTTCAATGATAAGCTTGATTTCACAGGAATCCGCAACGTACTGACTAAAAATCATGACATAGAATTTGTGGTGATTGATAGTATTAATCGCCTTAAAGGAGGATCAGAAGATTTGCTCATGGAGCTTTGGGAAGAATTTCCAAAGGTTAGTTTTGTATTCGTTGGACAATCTACAAAAGACGGTAAGACTCATTCCGCCTTCCCTACCCTTGCATTCAATGTAGATACTGTCGTGCGCGTTGATGAATTGGTTGCCGTTGCGGAAAAACACCGTGACGGACGCTCGGGAGTTGAGTTTTCGGTACTGGGTAAACGTGCTCAGCGAGCAAGCAACAAAGAAATGACGTTTCAGGGGTTCAAAATATGAGTAATGCTGTCTTAAAAAGTGTGCGAGATCCTTTGTCGGATCGTTTGCGGCGTACTGATACGACATTGAACAATGCCGTCGTCACTTTGAAAGATTTTCAATATTCAACATTTGGTAATTTTAAAAGCATTGAAGCCGATGAATTACCAAATCGGCTGCCTGACTATACGTCGCCGGACTCAGGTAGTGAATATTGGTATGAAGGTGAGTATATTTTCCGTCGCTCGGATCATTGGTCACCCAACATGGGATCCTGTTCGTGGTTGTTGGATGGTAGGTCGTTCGCAGGTTGTGAGGTGCAAGGTAAAA
>CALMES010000066.1 GCA_937863435.1 uncultured Candidatus Peregrinibacteria bacterium | reverse complement strand
AGACCCTTTGACACCGGATTGCCATTCGTCAGATGAGCTTCATCACCAGCCTTCCAGATTGTTTCAACCTGTCGATTAAGAATATCCGACCAGAAATTGTAGATTGAAGTTAGGTATGGATTGTAGTTTCTTTGGAAGGCAGTTCGGCTGGTACTGGCTGTCGATCCATGTGCTCTGCGGACAGCGCGATCGCCAAGAGCCACAGCTTCGCCATGATCTTTACCTGCCGCAACAGCTTCTTTGTATGCCGCCAACCAAGTTGGTGCAGCACTAAGCATGTCTGAAAGTGCCACAGGCTTTGATGACCATTGCATAATCTTTGCTCGCCATGTAGCATATTGATCGAATGGCTGCAACCCGGCAGAGGCACCAAAGAGAGTCTCTTCCCAGTTACGGTCGCGGCGGGCAATCTCAAGAGAGTTCTCTCTAATGAAATTCCAAGCTTTATTCGAGGTCGCATCGTTAATCCCAAGCAGCGTCCTAACCGCACCACGATAAGATTCTGGCGCAACCTCTGCAAGGATATTCCGGAAGATGCTGGTTTCCCAAGCAGCCTTGGCAAAATTCTTAAGCCCAACTTCTTTAGTCGACAAGAACAATGCCGTCGGACCATGCTTCATCACCGTGCCGGGATTGAACCCAACTACAGTTGAGATAACATTCTGGCGAGCAAACTCCGCCAATTCCATAATAGCCCGCTGATTCTGTGGCATGTAATTTTGTGAATTAGCCACACCAACAAGATAATCCTTAAGCTCATGCCGCCAAGCATCGCCAAAATACGCGCGGATGGCGCTCTGAATTTCTTTATTCATAAACACTTTAGACGCATTAATAATCGCCGGGCGCATGCCGATATCATGAATCATTTGCGACATTTGCGCATTCATCATGTCAGGTTCGAGCGCAATAGGATAGACCGCTCCAGTACGTTTTTTCGTGTATCCAGCGGCAGGCATGGCGCTGACAAAGTTCTCTTGTGTAAGCGCGTCTTTGCCAAAAACCTTACCCGAACCTTGACCCACTTGATTGGGGTCGCGGATCAATGGATAATACCCGCCCTTATACTGACCATACTGAGTATCAATCGGGCGAATCTCAATGTTCTCTGGAGCAACGCCAGAGAGCGAACGATACATGGTATCAGACTGATCTTTTATTTCTTTAAAAACGTCCCAAATATGTTGGACATAATCAAACTCTTTCTTAGTCGCATGCTGATGCACCCAAGCCATAATATCGTCAGACTTGAGTTTATACCCTTCTGCCATCTTTTTAAGATTAGTAGAGTTGCCAGTGTTCAGCATTACCGCAATCAGATTGCGTCGAGTGAATTTCAACGGTGCATTTGTATCTTGATCTTTAAACAGCGGATTGTCTATGGTACGATGTAAGTTCTCTGGCTGATCAACCTCTTTTAATCGATTGACAAAATACTTGCGCCATTTATCAACCAATGCCGCCCCATCCGCAAGATCGCGGTGGACATATTGGAACCAAACGCCGTTAGGATCATATCCATCAAGACGATTAAGAAAAGTCTCCATTTGAATATGCTGGACAAAGTACTGCTCAGGGAGCTTTGCATATTTTCCTTTGTGAAGCTTAGCAAAGTTATCATGCGCTGCATCTTTAATAGAGTTCAAGAATTGAGGCAGCAACTCAGCAAATTCCGCAGCCTCACCAGCGCGATAAATCTTTCGCTCTTCTTTACCATTATGAACAAGATTTTTAATAGTCCCGTGAACTCCACGAAACTCTTCTACAGTCAGGCTATTATAATCCTTCCGCCAATCACCAGAGAGCAGTGGCTCCCAAGCATCAACAACGCGCAGAGCCTGCTGCTTTTGATCGACAAAATCAGCAAGGTTTTTATAACCTTCACGGGTGATGGATTCCTGCAAATCCTGAATTGACCGCTTCACAGGCTGGCCAATTCGCTGCATAATATCGTGAACCTGATCTGTATATTCAGGCTCCATGCTTTTTACTTCGCGCTTAGCAAATTGCTTGAAGGTTCTCTCTGCTGATGCCTGTTCCTTCTGCAGCTTCCTCGCCTCCGCAGCAATCAACCCAGTCATATACTTCCGCTGCATCAAAACCAATGCATCGGCATTCTTCCCGGCGATCAACAGGCGTTCGGTGTCCCTACCGATCTTACCCATGATCCCCAGAAGCCGCTCGACGTTAATATCGGCGAGCTTCATCTTGCCAAACATAGCCAGAGCCTCGCCTTTGGCAAGGTCTTTATCGACAACCTTAACCCCCGCAGCCATAGCCGCGCCCTGCCATTCCTCAGCAAGAATTTGAAGGTTCGTCTCACTCAACGCCTGATCCATCGCGTCGAGCATGATATTGTCTTGAAGCTTTCCGAATTTCTCTTCCATCCGGCGCTGGACTTCATCATCGATAGTCTTACGAAGCCCCTCTTGGGCAGACATGCCTTCGCGGGATTTGGTGTAGGCCGAGAGGTCTTCGATCAGCCGATCGCCAGAGGTAAACCCAAAGAGGTTCGCCATCATATCAACCGGGA
>CALMES010000065.1 GCA_937863435.1 uncultured Candidatus Peregrinibacteria bacterium | reverse complement strand
CCAGCATTTTGAATAGAAATTAAATCAGGCGATGCGATGAAGCGGAACTCTTCGCAACGACCGAACTCATTCTCTACCGCTTTGGATGCTTCAGGATAACGCTCTACAGGTGTGAAGTTTGGCAGATCACGAATATCAGCAGCCAGATCGGTATGGATAAATACCGGGAAGCAATAGCCGCCAATAGGAGCAGTATTGTAATTGCCATTCGCAGGAATAGGCATAAACATGCGGCGAACTGGTTCGGCATGGTTTGCCATCAAGCTACGAGCAACTCGCCGTAACAAGTTCAACGAGATTGTACCGTTAACTGTGGCGCGGCTAGTTCCAGTGCCGCCATAGAACTTGTTGGTACAACCTTTCAGTACGCCAAACAATTGCATTTCGCAGATTAATCCGGTACGCTCGCCGACCATTTCTTCCATCACTTTCGGAATCGGGTCTTCATACAGATCAGCTGTTTGATCGGTGAATCCATACAGCACACTAAATTGCAATTGACTTACTGAGAAGTCTTGCGGAGTCAATGTTTCAGCATTTGGCGTAACACCCTCAGAGGTTTGCTGTGCTTGTGCATACGTTGCCGAACGGTCAGCCATTGTTGCATCAGGGAAGAAAATATTTGGGCTAGAAGTCGTCGCACCTTTCGGCAACCAACGCCGATACTTGACAGTCGCACCAGTATTTTTCTTGCGTGAGTCCATCATGCCAACAGTACCCAAAACAATCTTAGGTTGCGCATGCCCCAAAATACGGCCAAGCGCAACACCAATACGCTGTGCCGATAAGTCTAACGTTTGAATAGTCATGTTAAATTATCCTTAATATCCGTTCATAATGCGCTTCTGTTCCTCACGCATGGCTTGCTGAATAATTTCTTCATCAGAAAGTAATTCATGAGAGCCAGTCCTGCGTCCAGTTGGAAGCACTGCTTTTTCTAATTTCTTGTTGACACTTGATTTGTTCTGTGTCGTGGTTTCTTGTTGTTGCGCTGGTTTTGATTCGTTCTTGAACTTTGTAATCACATTAGCAATGGCCGCTATGTCATCGCTTTTGTACACAACGTCCTGAATATCATCATCCTGCTTACCAACCCATTCTCCGAATGCCGGGTTATTCCAATGGATAACTTTGCCAACGCCTGGAATTTCTTTCTCATTCCAGCTTGCAACAGAACGCCAATCGTTATGAACTCTACTTAACTCATTCAACGCGATTTGCTTTAGCTGATCTGCCATACGATTGGTAGACTCAGATAATTCATCAACTCGCGGATCATTTTGCGGTTCAGGATTGCTTGCTTCTTGTTGCTTTGCTTCAACAGTTGCACCAAATACATCAGTCAAATCATTCGCAAGAGCATCAGCCAATTCAGGATATTGATCGCTTATCCGCTTTAATTGCGCAGCGGTAAGGTTGAATTGACGTTGCTCAGGCTTTCTGCTTTCTACTTCAGCTACTTTGCGCCTTAGATGATTCAATTCATTGCCATACGTGCCATTGGTTTTATCCAGTGCGCGTTCCAATTTTTGAACTCTTTCTAATGCTGCTTGCAGCTTATCTTCGAGAGTAGGCTCAACTTTCTCAGGCTCTTTATTAGCCTCATCATCCTGTGCCGCAGGTTCCTCATCTTCTTTAACCTCTGGCTCAGGTTCTTTTGGAATTGGATCATTAACTAAGGGCGATGAAGTACCGTCCATTAATGATTTCATTTCCTGATTCTTTGCTAACTCAATTACCTGTTCTTCTGTTGGTTCTACTATCTCAGTTTTCATGTTTGTGGCCTCTCGGTCGTTTAAAATAAAAAAGCCGCTCAATGGCGGCTATACTGTGTTTCTTAATGTGTATTGCTAATTAATTTTAAATGTTCTGATAGTCCCGCCAGTATAAATATCTCGTTTGCATGTCGCTCTAACGGCCTCTTCAGCAGTCATACCTGTATCCATAAATGCCAAAGCAAATTCATTTCCACTTCCAATTGCAATGTGATTATCAAATGGCTCTTCACATCTCCAAAATCCATCATGCATGCTAATGGCAGATGTATATAATTTCCCATTATCAACAACCATAGCTCTTACCGGATCGCGCACTTTCTTGGTAAGCTTGTCATTAAGATAACTATCAACCAAATATATAAAATCAGATTGAGCGCCTGAAATGATAAACACTTTACCATCAGCTTCAATCTTTTTGTCTCCATCATCGTCAACGATTACGTTGTTACACGTAAATCTTGAATCATAAGCAATGATTCCATCCTTGTAAGCTATGGTTGTCATTTCTTTTCTTTCTTCTTAGATTCTCTTGCTTTACTCAATGCGATAGCTACGGCTTGCGGTTGCGGCCGTCCTGATTCTTTCATTTCAGTAGCAATATTCTTGCTTATCGTGTCTTTTGAATATCCTTGTAGCAAGGGCATTTTTGCCTCCTATAATTTAAGCAAGCTCTTGTATACCGCAATCTCAGTTCTAATCTTCAATGTCTGATCACCATCTAGTCCAATAGAGTCATTGCTCTCGCGCAATTCCTGTATTCTTTTCTCGAAATGATCTCTTAGCTTTATCCATAACGGATCAAATCTTTCCTGATTGGATAACTCAAATCGTTCCGGTGGATTCATCGCTGAAACGCCATCCCATCAGGCGCGCGTCCTTGCGGCTCAGTTGGTGGAGTCAAAACCTGCTTAGGAGATTCTGTCATAGATGCAAGCTCCTTTTGCACATTCAGCTTCATAGCATCGCTCGCAAGTTTTGCTTTGGTTTCGTCAAGTGAAATCTGTTGCTTGGTTGAGTATTCCAATATCGCTAAGTCCTTCTGCAATTGCAGCTTGATGTTCTCTTGCTCAAGCAATTTCATCTTGTACTCATAATCAAGCTGGCTTCGTTGTGCAACGCTTTGTTGAAATAGCGCATCACGATCCTGATCAGACTTAACCTTTTGCATATCAACCTGACTAGCCATTTGAGCTTTCTGCAATTCAGTTTGAGAGCGTATCTGCGCAGCCATAACCTGAGGAGGTGCAATTTGCTGAACTCTTTGCTTCTCTTCCTCATCCATTTCAAACTTGGCTGGCTCGAAACGTTTGGCGCGAAGCATTTCTTGCATGGTTTTGTGCGGCGATATTCCGAACATTGGGTTCAGAGAGAATTGAAGTAACTGCAACAACTCCATTTCCTGAATCTCACGCTCCACCAGTGCGCTTGATCCAATAGCCTGAATCTGCAAATCACACTTCTCATCATCATTACCATACAGCAGCAACCATTCATGGTAACGCTTGATATGACGTTCAGTCACATTCTCATCATAAATGCGAGCAATCCTGCGAAGCAAAGACGATGCATTACGATGCAACAATTCCATTCCGCCAACTGTATCTGGAGCGGAACCTTGCTGACCTTGCAGCAGGAAGTTTATGCCGGTTGCATCCTCTGCCATCTTGGTAGCAAGTTGCATATTAGCAACCAATTCATTTTGCATTGTCGGCGCAGCCAAGAACTGTATCGATTCGCCGATGTTCTTAACCATTTCATCGGTAAGCCACCACACCTTACCTTTTTTAATTTCCCACTGTTTGTTCTCTGGTTCAATCCCGTCGCGGCGGATCGCGATCATAGGAATAGCGGCCAATCCCATGTTGTCAACCAGATTGCGAGCAGCAACAGTCATGAATTGCTGAGGCTCACGCATTTGACGCGATACACCAATACCCCACGGCATATTTGCTACGCGCTGCCATACCATCATATCGTAAGGAAACGTCGTATCTAATGGACTTTCATGACCCTTAATAATCGTATCATTGACCATAACAATGACGAACATACGGAAATCTTGACATTCGTCATCATCCTCGCCTTCAATACCTTGATCATCAGTATCAAATATCTGAGTCTGTTCTACATCAATCCATCCAGTGTAATACCAAACCTCAAACATATCCTCAGACTTGGTTTTACCTGATCCGTCGGTATATTTTTTGCCTGGACCTTCTTCAATTACCCTTTTGATCGCATCAGGAAAGTATCCAAGCTCAGGAGAGTTTGCAAACTCATTCAGGTCTTTGGCGGTAATGTAATCGCGCTCAAACACAAATTCACCATCTTGAATATCTTCACCGCAATTAGGATAATCAGGAAAGAAATCCCAAATATCGATTGCTTTGGATGATGGAACAACTTCCTCGATTATCTCAAGCGTATTGTTATAAAATGCCTTTGTGCGCCGTTTCTTTGGGTAGCATCCTTTCAACACTCCACTCCCAAGCCTTGCCGATGATTCTATAACCTTACGACATTCGGCATGATAGCGCGTCTCTACAAGCCAATCCTTTATACGATTCTCTGCGCGCTCTTCACGCTCCGCATGATCTGATGATTGAGCATAGTCAGGCTGAATTATCGCTCCGCTCTGATCAATAACGTTACCTTGTGCGATTTGATCAACGTATTCAGGCACTGGGGTCTTCTCGGTTGACCAATTCCAATCTCCAGCAGGAAGCAATATGTCGCCCATCCTTGCAGCAGCAGAGTCAACAAACTGACGGGTAATGTTAAAGAATGCCGTGCATTGATTCATATTCTTACCGCCAGCAGCATTAGACATTATGCCGCCATCAGTTGACCGTGACTTAGTGTACTTTGGCTTCAATCCGCCACGATTGAACTCATCAACACCTTCATAATTGTGCTGATCCTCTTCCCAGATTTGCTCAACACCGCTAGACCGACGCGCCTTAACAACCTCGTCACGCTTCTTGGCAATAACTTTGCTCAGTGCATCAAGCTGTCTTTGCCGTTCTTGCTCGCGTTTTTGCTTTAGTTGGTTATGGATATTCAGTATTTCTTGCAAATCTGGCGGTAACTCATCCGCTATTTCTGCTTCCATTATTTCCATTAACCACCCATGCCAGATACGGTTGTTCCGAATGTCGAAAAGTTTGTGTTTATGTTTCGTCTTTCTGTTTCGTTTGTTAGCTCATCTGCCACCAAAGACAAGTACCTGAAGCAATCAGCGCCATGCGAATACTGATCGTGGACTGGTGAACCTGGTTCTTGTGTGGCGCGATTTATAGAGCGCTTATATCGTTTTAAGCATTCAATCAGTCGCGCTGACTTGTTTTTATCAAAAACCATCTGTCTAAACGACATCCTAGCGATTTTAATTCCATCTTCTATAGGTATGTTCTGGGTAATTTTGACCTTTCTGCCAAATTTCTCAAGAATCTTTTTGGCACTTAACCCAGTTTTAAAGTCACCATGCTCGCCATCATGAGGAAGAAAATCATATCCCCAATTGTATCTTTTGTTCTGCAACTCGCCGACATACCAGTCGAGTGTTTTATGATCTTCTTCAATAACCTCAATAATGCCAATCTCATTGCGCACTCTTTGCGCAAGAATTATAAACATTGAATCATTCCAACCTAAATCCCATATCGCATGAACTTTCAGTAAAGGATTATATGGAACGTTGCATACTCTGCCATCGCGTATCGCAGCATCAACCTCTTTGGCATAAATAGCGCCAATAACAGAAGATCGGCACTTGCCTTCCCATATCGTGGGATAATCTTCAGGGTCAACGATCTTGCAGCGCTCGCGTTCCTTTTCCAGCACCTCAGGAAACCACGGATTATCTGAGTAATTTATCTCAACCGATATGCAATCATCAGGTGGATTAACCACAAACCGCATATAAGTTTCATCAGTATCAAGTTCTGGATTGAATGTAACCCAGATTTCCGATCCATCCTTCCTGATCGTCGGAACCAGAATATCCCATGAGCGCTTTGATACTGTTTGCGCTTCTTCAACCCAAACAATATCGCAACCTTCAAACGATTTTATCGTTGCTACTGTATGATCAGATAGCCCTGAAAAGCTTATGTACGTTCCATTGCGGCCACGTATCTCAGTCTCAAATACTTCATATTCATTCTCAAGACCTAACTCTATGATCTGATCTGACAATAATTTGTGTACAGATTGCTTGATTGACTTCTGTATCTCACGTGCGCAAAGTATTCTAAGCTGTTCATCAACACCTATAATCAGCAATGCTCTGGCAAACGACCACGATTTTGCCGATCCCCTGCCGCCGTACGCGACCTTGTACCGGCAACGCTCGAACAGAAATTGAAGCTTTTTCGGGAATCCGGCTTCAATCTCAACATCAGGCATCGTAGAAATTAACCTTAATACTCACTCTCTTGTTAGAATCAACACTTACATCATCATCAATCTTATAAACTCTTCGCTCAAGATCAATAAGAGACTTCATAGATTCAGTCAATTTTTTTGAGCAATCCACTCTGGCATTAAATGATTCTTGCAACTCAAGTTCTTCAGCAAGCTTGGCAACAATATCACGCATCCTAGTGACATCTTTGCGCTGTTTGATCTGTATAAGCGCATTATTTTGAGCATTTGCATCTAC
The DNA here is from genome assembly GCA_937863435.1 of uncultured Candidatus Peregrinibacteria bacterium. Taxonomy (GTDB): domain Bacteria; phylum Patescibacteriota; class Gracilibacteria; order Peribacterales; family Peribacteraceae; genus JAGOTD01. Next base: position 896 of record CALMES010000065.1, on the reverse strand, counting down.
AATATCAGCTTCTTTAAGCTTAATATTGCTTTTTACCAAATCCTTAACTAATTCATTCTCAACAAGAGAGTCGGCTTTTGCTTTTATCTTGCCAGATAAATCTCTAGGTATTCCAAGATTATCATAATGCTTTTTTATTCCGGCAAGCGTGACTTTTTGTCCAGTCTTTTCTTCATAAGAGTCTGCAATGCCCTGTAAAGACTTAACACCACAACACCAATCATCATCCATCAATGACCAGTTAACGGTAACAGGCGCTCCTCTTTTTGCCAATTATTTTCCAATCACACAAATAAAAAAGCCGCCATGAATCTAATCATGTGCGGCAAATGCCATCTCCCAGGCGGTTAATCTTTGGCATTAGTCGATACTTCTGCCACTATAGAAAATTCTTATACCATGTCTGGATTATTGTGTCAAGTGTTTATCGCAACAAAATGTCACATACGCAACATTATAAATGTATATATGAATGACAAGCCAAAAGTTGTTATAGCTTGAGGTATCAAGCTTGGATCAAGATACAGCAAAAAACACTCAGCAATCGCGGCAACAACAATTAAACCATAATCCTCAATAAAATATTTAATCTTTTCATATAATGAAAATTTAACACTTTCAGCAACAATAACTGGACAATAGATCACTCTATGATCAATATAATCATATCCATATTTAACGCTATATTTTTCATGATCCATATCAAACCTCACACCAATCCCCTGCCTCTCAACTCGCTATCAACATGCGATATAGCCAACTTATGCACATCATCCAGAATGACAAAAACCTTATCACGCACATAAGAAACTCGGTTGTTATCGCATTTCAAACCAGCCCTTATCTGCTCTTTCGTGACTTCCATGCCGCAATACTTAGCAAGGATATGTTGCACA
>CALMES010000064.1 GCA_937863435.1 uncultured Candidatus Peregrinibacteria bacterium | reverse complement strand
AGCGTACCCGCCTGCGCGTTCGGCAGGTCGATTTTGTACTCACGCTTCACCCACGCGGTAAACTCGCCTGTGCCCGATAAAATCAGCGTCCCGGCCTCATTGCGCCCGGCGATGCGTTCTGCCTCTTTTGCTGCATCGGCCTTGTACTTCTCTTCAGCTTTCAGCATAGCCTCGACGCCCGCGAGGTCAATCGACACGCCGCGCGCCTGTTGCCGCTTGTCGGCCTCAAAAACGGCCTTTTCGTCGTCGCTGTACTTAGGCCACAGCCGGATAAAAAGCGCGGTTTCAGCCTCTACGTCATCGGCGCAATACTTCAGCCAGGCGGCGCGGTCGGCTGTCGGTATCGGGTTAAAGTCGCCTGTTTTTTTGTCGGGTACGGAATAGGTATTTATCAACCTTTTGCCGTCTTCGTTTTTCTGCACTGGCAGTTTCAGGAGCGCGGCGACGTGCTCTAAGCTCGACCGGGGTGCGGCAAGGCCGAAACGTCGGCTCATTGCCTGCGTGCATAGCCACCGGCTGAGGTCGGCCAAAAACGTTTTCGGCGCAAACCGCTTAAAGGCTGACCATTCAAAAAACCAGTTATGCGCGACAAATTGCCCGGCAAAGTTTTTTAGCTCCGCAGGGAGCGCAGCGGGTAAGGCTTGCCCGTCAAGCCACACGGTTTTGAGTTTGCCTGCCGTAAACCCCGCTTTTGTCCGGCTGACGATTTGGTAAGAGAGGCAAATCAGGCCCGCGTCAGGATCGGCGAAATAGTTTGCCGGGCCTCTGTCAATTGGCGTGCGGCTCCTGCTCTCAGTGTCAACTATGCAGAATGCTTCTTTCTTCATGTTCTTACCATATTTTCCTTTCGTTTTCTCTCTGTTTCTTAACAAGCCTTAGCCGCTGCGCATGCTCCACCGCACCGGCCATCTTTGCCGCACGGTACGCCGCTTTGCGTCGTGCATTCGCCAAGGTGCAGCGCGGGCAGCGGCATTTGTAATAATCGTAACCTGCCACTGTGCCGTGCAGCTTTTCGAATTTTGCTGCGCGGTTAGCGGCGATCTTTTCAGCGTGCGCTTTTTCGTTGTATATCATTTTTCCTCAAGTCCGTCTGAAAATTTTTAGCGTAACTCATACATCCTCCATTTGTTCTAAAAGCCATTTGTCGTAAAGACGGCCTGCTTTTCGCTGTGCTTCAACTTGGCCGACTGCATAGTCAATCAGTGTGCTATCACAAAAGTTTTCGTACCAAATCCAAAACGCCTGATTGTCGAGGATGTGCGGGGGAATGGGGCGGCGGGCATGTGTAAAACCGCCTACGCCATGCCCTTCTGGATAAATGTCTGCCTCCCATTCACCATAACTTCCCCGTTCAAATTCGAGAGTTTCGTCGCCCTTGCGTAACGGGGTCCCCGGCGTAAGCATAATGTGCGTCGGCAGTGCTGCGCGGATTTTTTCGAGGGTCATCAATTGCCGCCTTCTATTCTTTTGCCGCAATAACAGCAATATCTCATGTCATTTTCCGCCGGGGTGCCGTGAATAAGAACAAATATATTTTTGCATCCAGTCGTCCAGTCGCCTTCCACATCTTGCCGCCATCTGCAAAATTCCACTTTTGCCTTTTTCATTCCCCACCCCACTTAAACCGGAACACCCGGCCTTTTGTCAGCATCTCGGAAACATACACCTCGCCGCCGTGAGCTTCTACCCATGCGCGGGCAGAGTCTATTGACTGCCAACGCGGGTTTGAGTCTTTAGAATCATTTGCTGATACGTGAAGCCCCCCAGTAGTCCAAACCCATATGCTGACTTTCCCGCCCTCATCAGCCATATCAAACGCCCGCCAAAACTCAGCGTGCTTCTTTGCTGCCTCGGCGATTGCTTCGGTAGGAAAGACGTTGCCTTGTGACAAAAGGGCGGTGTCAAATTTATGGCTTGTCCACAGCTCTTCATCGATTTCTCCGTCTAAATGTATCAAAAAATATCTTTGCCCGTGCTTCGGCACCCACTCGCCCGCGCGGTATTCTTTTCCTTCCGGTGCGGCAGGGTCAGCGGTTAGTATCATGACGATTTCGTCCACGCTCGTCAGCTCATTTAGCTGGGCGCGTTTTATCGTCTCAGCTACTTTTTTTGCTTCTTCTACGTTCATTTTTCTGCCTCGCCCGCGTACACAGGCTGTCCAAAAATCCATTTGCCGTGGCGTACCCACAGAACCGACGTAAACACCTTGTCGCGGTTTTTCAAAATTGCCACGCCGCGCGGGTCGCGCGTGTCAGGGTTATCGGTTGGGAATATCTCAACACGTACCAGGCGGTAGCGTTGTGCGTAAAGCGGATCGAAAAGCGTTTCAAACGCCACCGCATTTTGTTCTTGACTGCCTGCCTTTAGTGCGGCTGTCGTGTCCTCACTTCTCATGTCAATGCTCCTTGTAGCCCGGCGCTTCTTACCCGCCGGGCTTTTTTATGCCTGTGATGCGCACAGGCAAACGCTTAAAGGTCTTTCAACCTTTACAGAAAATCCACCTCGCCCGCGCCGTTGTCTGACGCGCCTGCCGGTGCCACGCCCGCGAACGGGTCAAAGCTGCCGATACGCTCGCCGTCGCGGTTCTTGCGCAGGCCGTTCAGATACGCTGTCACGCCCTCGTTGCCGTTCGTTGAGTACGTCGCGAGCGTGAACGCTACGTCAGCGTAAACGCCGCTGTAAAACTCACGGTCGATAAACTCAGGCGTCACGGGGCGACCCGCTGCGTCGTGAAAGGTTACGGGGTACGTTTCCGCGAACGCGTCAGTTTTGGCGTCGCGAAACGCTGATTTTTTGACCTGCCAGGTCAGGCACCCGGCCAGCTCTGCGCGCGGGTTGCCGCCTGCGTCGCGTGACTCGTCGCCGTCTTTGAGCAGTGAGCCTTCAGCGTTGACCGCCAATGCCGCCGCGAAAACTTCTTTTTTTGCTTCGATCTCAACAATTTTTTTGTTGAGCGCGATTGTCTGCTTTACGGCGTCAGCCAATTGGCGTTGAAACGCCTGCGCGCTTTTTTTCGGCACGAGCAGCGTCACGCTTTTTGTGCCCTTGCGCCAATCCTGTTTATCTTCGCGAAAATCTTTCACAAAAACCCATGTCAGGCGCACGTTGCGCACCACGCAGGACACGCCCTTGTCGGTTGCTTTCGTGACAATCAGCTCAGGGCCACCCACGACAGTTACCTGTGCGGGTTTCGTTGCTTCACTTTTTGCCGGTTGTTTTGCCGGGCTTTTTTCCAGTTGTTTTGTTCTTGCCATTGTCTTTTACCTTTCCTTTTTTCTTGTCATTTTTTCCGGGTAAAACGTGACTCAGAGCCTCACTCACCCGGATAATTTTCTCCGCACCGTCACCGGCGCTTAAAAAATTCGTTTCGCCTGTCAGGTTTACCGACAGGTTTTGCGGCTGGTAGACCAGGCTACGCAGCACAGCTTTTTGCTCTTTCTTCAAAAGCTTTTCGGCCTGTGCCGGGCTTTTGATTTTCGGCGGGTCAATCAGTTTGTCCACCGGTACGCCGATCTTGTCAGCGATCTCTGCGGGCGTTATCTCCCGAAACCAGGCGCGCTTACCGGCCGACTTTGTGAGCCCCACGCCTGAGAGCGCGCCGCCCATTTCAAGGTAGTTTTTAGCTTCGTCAAGTATTTCTTCAAAAAACTTCTTCGCCGGGCGGGCAATTGCTATGAGCTTTTGCCACTCTTCGGGACGGCTTGTCAACCCGTCGCGCAGGTGCGGTTCGTAGTACTTAATCGCCGTTTCACGGAATAGCTTGCACGTTGTCAGCGCAGCGCAGTTTTTGCAGTGTGCGCCAACAATAAACCGGCCTTCGCGCTTTTTTAGCTCGGTGTGCAGGTTCTCGAAAAAGTCGGGGTCATAGTGTATCGGCGCGTATTCGATTTGTGAGAGGCGGGGCTGAATGATAACGCCCTCAATGCTGGCAGGGGTCAGATTGTGCTTTGCCGCAAAAGCGTGCGCATAGATCTTTAGCTGTTCGTTGCCCTCTGCTTCGACAGGTACAAAGCCGGTCTTGTAGTCGACGACCGTCAGCTTTTTGGCTGTGCGGTCGTACAGTACGAGGTCAGGGCGGGCGGCGAGTTTCAGGTTCTTGTCTTCATAATCGCACACCGTTTCAAAGTACAGGCCGGGCGCGTCGGTCTGGCTCTGTATGATGTGCGAAACAACCTGAACGCAAAAGTCAACGACTTCGGCCGCGTCGTCTGAGGCTTCCAGAATCGCTTTCATTTCGTCGCTGACTGTTTGACGTTCGTCAAAAGCAGCGTGTATCGCTGCGTGAATCGCCACACCTTCGGCCTGCTCGGCTGACTGCCGCCTGAACGGGTTTTTTGCCGCCCGTGTCAGGTCTTCGCTTGGTTCGCAAAACGCCCACACGTGGGCGCGGCTTGCTGCGTATTGTTTTTGTTTCATGTTCCCTCTGTTAGTAACTTAATAAGGAATTTCACTTGCGCAGCGCGAGCAGCGCGAGCAGCGTCAGCAGCGCGAGCAGCAGCGTCAGCAGCGTCAGCAGCAGCGCGAGCAGCAGC
>CALMES010000063.1 GCA_937863435.1 uncultured Candidatus Peregrinibacteria bacterium | reverse complement strand
TTATAAGGTGAGCTCTGTTATCGGTCAGGATGGTGCGGGCTTAGGCGCGTTCCTATACAGCTCTGTTGGTAAGTCTATCACCTGTCTGGGAGCGGTATTAGGAGCAGAGGCATTAGCTAAAGTATCTGAGGACATCGCCTGGAAGGGCAAGTTCAACCTGAGCAATGGCGTAGAGCTGGACACCGTAGCATTCGCGAATGGTGATCTGTTCACCGAGCTGAGCGACAGCGAGCTGTCATACCTGAACGATTTACGCTACATCTTCCTCGTTAAGAACGTAGGAAGTGCCGGCACATTCTTCAACGACTCACACACAGCAGTATCTGTATCTTCAGACTACGCATACATCGAGAACAACCGAACAATCGATAAAGCAATAAGAGGTGTTTACACTTCCCTATTGCCGGAGATTGCAGCACCTATCCAGCTGAACTCGGACGGCACTATCAGCGATATCACTATCGCACACCTGGAGAGTGTTGCGGCACCGAATTTAGACCAGATGGTGCGGGATGGCGATTTATCAAATTATTCAGTAACAATCAATCCGGCACAGGACGTGTTGGCAACATCTACGGTAATCATCGCAGTTGCGCTGTTGCCTAAAGGCGTGAGCAGATACATCCAGGTGAACATCGGATTTACAACATCATTATAACGTATGGCAACACCATTAATCAACGGAACGAATTACAGCTGGGCAGGCATTAAGGTAGTACTCTTCGGTGTGCCTGTTGTAGGCATCACCAAGATATCCTACAAGAGCAAACAAGCCAAAGAGAACAACTACGGGATGGGTTCTGAGCCGGTGTCACGCGGATATGGTAATAAGGAGTACGAAGGATCCATCGAGATCTACACAGACGAGTGGAAGAGAATCGTGGCGGCATCTCCTAACAGGGACCCGCTGGCAATCGCTCCTTTCGACATTCAGGTGTTGTATGGTACCAACGCCATCGCTCCTGACCAGAAGGACGTATTACGCTCTGTGGAGTTCATGGAGAACCCTTTGGACGCCAACCAGGGCGATACAAAGCTGATGGTAACTGTGCCCCTGATCATTGCAGGAATCGACAGATAAATTGAAAGGAAAACTGAAAAACAAAAAAATGAAGAAAGACGAACTGTTTCAGCACGTCGAGAAACGTGCTGCAGAGCTGACAGAGCAGCATGGCCGGAAGGTTATACCGCTGGTGTTTGGCACAGAAGAGGAGCCTGTAATAGGCTACCTTAAAGAGATAAGCAGAGTAGCAAAGATTCGTATTCTGGACAGCGCTCTTACCGGCGGAATGACAGCCTGCGAAAGTCTTGTGGATGACTGCCTGATTCAGGAAGCGGACTATAAGAAGATACTCGAAGAAGACGTGTATTACCTGGGAGTGGTGAATGAAATAAATCTGATGATCAAGACCGCAGGCAATCAGTTTAAAAAAAAATAGCAGAGCATCACATAGAAGAGCCGCAAGGCGACGAAGTAATAGGATTGAGGCAATGGAGTGCTTTAATCCTGTTTTACTTTAAAGAGGACACAGATGATATGGATGATGACAAGTTTGCAAAAAGGATATCGCAGCTGTCGTATGTGTTGAAGTTAACCGGTAAAATGAAATGACATGGCTGAGAATGTTGAATACGTACTATCGCTCAAAGACCTGTTCACTTCCAAGATTAGGGAAGCGGATGGCGCTGCCAGAACTCTCAACTCTACTATGGTCGGCATTGCCGGACTTGCGGCTGCCGGCTTTGGACTGGCAGGCGGCATAAGTTTTCTCAAGTCAAGTGCGGATGCTTTCAACGAGGCGGACAAGGCGAGCGCACAGCTTAACGCTACACTCACATCTACAGGCTTCGCTGCGGGCCGAACTAAGGAGCAGCTCGACGCACAGGCAGAATCGCTGATGCGCATGTCAACCTTTGATGATGACGCTATCACCGGTGCGCAGTCACTACTACTCACATTCACCAACATACGCGGAGAGATACTCGACAAGACTACCCCCGCCATCCTTGACCTGGCAACCAAGATGGGCGGTGATCTGCAGGGAGCGACGCTCCAAGTGGGCAAAGCACTACAAGACCCGACTACTGGAATGCTCGCTCTACGTAGAGCTGGCGTGTCGTTCAGCGTATCTCAGCAGGAAGTCATTAAGAACCTACAGGCAACAGGGGACTTAGCCGGTGCGCAGTCTTTGATATTAGCAGAGCTGAACAAGGAGTTCGGCGGGGCGGCCGGCGCTGCCGCGACGGCTGGCGACCGCTTCAAGACGGCGTTCGCCAACCTGCAGGAGACGGTCGGCCTGGCGTTGCTGCCGTACCTCGACCGCCTGC
>CALMES010000062.1 GCA_937863435.1 uncultured Candidatus Peregrinibacteria bacterium | reverse complement strand
TTCAAGATTCGTTGACGGCTTTCCGATCCTCCTTATGGCTTCAAGAACTTTGATTTCCATTTGCTGATAAACCCTTCCTGATATGTTTATCCGGTGGCTTTCTCTGCTTGTTTCTGCGACACTCATGGCAGTCTCCTTAGAATCGCATTGACAGGAATTTCTGTATTGAAGAACTGACAACTGGAATCTGTTTTGTTATTTTGATTCTAAGATCAACGTCCCTGACAAGTTTTTCCTTTTTTCTGAATTCTCTTACAGACGTTGATGCCTTTCCGATCATCATTCCAATGTAGTCATCAGAATGGTTTTTATACTCTTCACGAATAATATCCATTTGTGCAACTGTCATTGCATATCCCTGACCAACCTTTTTTGTTTTAGGCTCTTTAATTTTTTTTGCTCCATCGGCTTTTGCTTTCCTGACAAGTCCAAGTCTCTGCCTTGCCCATCGAACCGATGACGATGGCCTGCCAATAATTTCCGCTATTACAGTATCTCCGTACACCTCGTACAGCTCTTTCACTTTTGCATCCTCCCACTGACTGAATTTTGCTCCCGCCTTATTTGCCACTTACATGTCTCCTGTTTTCATTAAGACGCTTTCTCATATCAATCTCACGATCAGGATGCTCTCTGAGCCACCGATTTATTGACGCCCTATCCAGATGCTCCAGCATGTACCGCGCAACCTCGTTAAGAAATTCCCCATTCCGCGCCTGTTTTTTTGTTATGAAGTATTCCTGCTGCGTAATCGTGCATTGATCAAGCATGTATCGAATGAAACATTCGTTTATCCAGTCAACGCCCACTTTTCCTTGCATGGACGGATCGGCACAATTTACGCGCAGAACTTCAGCCATTGGATTCTTCCCTATGCGATGTTTCATGCTCTCTGTCGATCCTCTCGGCCTCGGCCCTTGCTGTTCCTTGCAGGCCCATGCGGTCGGCAAACTCAACAAACGAGCCGTATTCGTGCGCCAGGCGCAGCTCTGCATCAGTCAGCATTTCGTCGCACCTCGCGCCCCACGCTTTGCCGCAGCCCGGCTTGCGTTAAGACCCGCACCCAGGAACCCTGTGTCTTTCGCAGACTCCGAGTATTTCTTTTCCCTTGGCTCATCATGCAGCGGGATTCCAGTCGCGCCGAATGGCACGACGGTAACCGGAACACCTGCTGAGTCTTCTGCGATCTGGCGCGACAACTCTGCCTTCTGCGCCATGCTCGGACGAGCCGAGTGCATGAATTCGATAAAAGTTTTCATGCTAGGTTTGCCTCCCTGCGCGCTTCTTTGGCAAGAATGTTTTTCAGGAATTTGTTTTGCCATCCGAAATGGTTGTGTTTTTCTTCCGGACGCCCAGCCCAATACAGGCAAAATTCGTCAAGGTGATGCATCCACGGATTGCCATTCCCTGCGCTTTGCAGTCTTGCACTGAATTCGTCGTCTGGTAGCCAGTCCGTGTGCATCGGGAATCGCTCGACAAGATCGATTCGCGAAACTTTCGCGCGTGTACTGTACGATTGATTGATTGTTTTAATATCTTCTCTATTATCTTCTTTAGGTAACGCACTTGGTAACGCTTGCTGCGTTACCTTTTGGTTACTTTTCTTATGTTTTGCCACTCTTTTTGCTGTTTGGCAGCGCTTTTTAGCTGTTTCACCATTGTGAGCATCAAAATTAGGTATGTGGATAACTTTTCCATCGTTATAAAGCCACCCAGCCTGCGTTACCGCATCGCAAAACCCGGTAACGCCTACGCAACGATCAAGTAACGCACAGCTAACGCTCGGTGCGTTACCGTCTGTTGTGTGCTGGTCGAACCAAGCCCATACTCGCAGCAGCTTCCCAATCACCGCATCAGGATCAATCCCCAGAATTCCTGCAATTGCCCAGACTTCTGGCTTGTCCGATGTTGCGACTTCAAACTTAATCCAGTCTCCAGCCATCAGTCTCCATCCTCCAAACTTAGAGCGCGTCCAGAAAGCGCCTCTCTAGCGATCACTTCCAGCGCATGAACCCGCTCGTTCTTTCTGGCTCTTTCCTCTAGCGTGAGCGAATCTTTAATCATTAGATCACGCCACCCGCTTTTTGGATTTTGCAGGCGCTTCAAATACATCTGGACAGGTTATGTGCTTTGGAATGTTAAAAACCCGTTCAATATGCGGTGCAAGTTTCGGAAGACATGCCTCTGGAATGGCATCCTTTTCTCGCCATTCACATACTGACGGGGCTGTCCGTTTGACAATCGCGGCTACAGCAGTCGGGCCGCCAAGTGCATCAATTATTTCGCTCGGTGTCGGGAACATTCATAACTCCGGATTGGCTTCTGCGTTGATGTTAGGATGTCCTTATCTCTACGTCAACAGGATGTCCTTACTTTTTTTATTAGGATGTCCTATTGACTCGATAATAAGGATGTCCTAATGTATCTCCCATACCAGCACGGGAGATACGAAATGCACATATCACCAGTAATGACAATCATCTGCGACGAGGTAGTAACTGCATCGCCTGCCCCTGCCGGTGGATTCTGGCAGGCCAGGATACAAGGAGAGCGCGCCGTGTTTTTTGGACGCACTTCGACAGCCGCCTTCTACAAGGCCCGTCTATGGATCCTGGGCGACTACCCAGCAACAAAGAAAAGGAGGCTGGCATGAGCGCTGAATACAAACGACAGATTGCTTCTGCAGAAGCAATTGGGGTGCTAAAGGCATTCACCAAAATCATGCAGTCCGGTGAAAAGCTGAACATGGAGCTTCATGTAGAACTGATGCAGAAAATAGTTGAGAAGTACGAATCAGCATCTCTGGACATAAGAAAAGAACTGTCAGAGAGGGCCGCAGCATGAGCCGATTCGACATGGCCGCGCGCGCCCAGACGCGAATCGACTACTCGGCCCCGGCGGAAATACCGGACGCTGAAGACGAAGATCCCTGCGAGTGCGGGGTTACAGAGTGGTCGCTCTGGCAGCGCGGCGACTCAGAGCAAGGCCCAATTTTCCAGTGCTGCAAATGCGGCACAAAACAAGAGAGGTAACACAATGAGAGATTTACCAGAATGTGCAGTATCAAGAAGAATTGATCCATCGGTTTGGTCGGCTCTAAAAAACAGCATATACCCAGGAGCGCAGGATGACAGCGTATCTATGGTGTGGGACTACTGTTCAGCGCGCGGCCTTGATCCGCTGCTGAAGCCGGTGCATCTAGTACCCATGTATGTCGAGGAAAAGGCAACAGGTAAAAAAGCAATGCGTGACGTAGTTATGCCCGGCATTGGCTTGTATCGCATACAAGCTGATCGGTCAGGAAACTATGCCGGAGCAAGCGCACCTGTTTTCGGGAATGACATTTCAGAAAACCTTGATGGCACCACGGTCACTTATCCTGAGTGGTGCGAGATTACTGTAAGCAAATTAGTTGGCGACAGGATTGTTTCATTCACTGCACGCGAATACTGGAAAGAAAACTATGCGACAGCAGGACGAGATACAGTAAAGCCAAATAGCATGTGGCTAAAAAGACCTCGGGGCCAAATCGTTAAATGCACTACAGCGCAAGCATTGCGCGCAGGATGGCCGGAACTTGGCGCGCAACCAACGGCAGAAGAAATGGAAGGAAAAGAACTTGTCGTAGAGCGCGACATTACACCAGCCAGACCAGCTGCGCAGAAAATTACCGAAGCTGATGCGCAGGCTATACGCGCCAGCCTTAATTTTGCTGATATTACAGAGCAGCGGTTTTGCGAAGTATCACGCATCGCAAGCATTGAAGACATGGAACTGTCACGCATGGCTGGCGCAATGAACTGGATCAAGTCGCAAACAGCAAAACCAGCCGAGGTAATCGAACATGAATAATGCATTGCAGAAAAATCCAGAGTGGTACGCGCAGCGCGTTGGTGTAATTACCGCTAGCCGCGCCGGAGCGATCCTTAATCTGTCGCCATACAAAAAGCCTGATGACGTTATGCGCGAAATGGTGCGCGAGGCATTTGGCGCAGAGCGTGAGTTTATCGGAAACGAAGCCACACAATATGGCGAGGCGCATGAATCCGATGCAATACGCGAGTACGAAGAAGCTACTGGCGCGTTTGTTGAGTCCGTTGGATTTGCATTACACCCTGAGCATATCTGGCTTGGTGCTTCGCTGGATGGCATTGCGCACATGCCAGACGGCAGCAAGCGCGTGATTGAAGTTAAGTGTCCGTTTCGCGGCAAGTACAAATCACTGGATGAAAAGCCGGAATATCACGCTCAGGTAGAAATTCAGATGGCAGTGTCTGGGATTGATGTTGCTGATTTTGTTGTTTGGCGAGAAGGCGAACCGCTGTGCATCGGAACTTACGGGACAGACCCACGGCGCCAGGAGTGGATTGAAAAGCTCAAGAAATTCCACGATGAATACGTCCAGATCGTAATGTCGCCAGACCTGTCGGCGCAATACCTTGGCGAAGCGGAACCGCTCAGAGAAGACGCTGAGTGGTTTGAGGCATCACAAGACTACCTTTGCGCACTGGTTAAAAAAGAACTGGCAGAGAAAGAGCTGGAAGAAAAGCGCTCGGCGTTGCTTGATCTGGCTGGCGGTAAATCCGCAAAAGGATGCGGCGTCCAGGTAATAGTTGCAGAACGCAAAGGCAATATCGACTACAAGAAAATCCCAGAGCTTAAAGGTCTTGATCTGGAACAGTATCGCGGAGCAACAACAAAAACAACAACGGTAAAGGTGATGGCATGAAAAAGCCTGAATCTCAGATCGAATGGGCGATCTACCGCTGTCAGTCATCGTGCAAGATCGGGCGCGATATGCTTGACGGAAAAAAACCCCAACCAGACGGAATTGCTGCGATTGATTATGCGGTTTACTGCCTGCTGCATGCAGTAGAGGATCTGTCAATCGCAATTGGAGAAATGCAATGAACAAAGAGAAAGCTCTTGAAATTTTGCTTTTATTGTCAGCGCTGGAGTCATGGAGTTTTTCAGCTGGGCAGCGCTTGCCGGACTATTTGCACGATAATCTGGCGAATACGGTTGAGTCACTGTCAAAGTGCGTTTTAGAAGATGACGCATAATAACTAGATTATGCGAAGGTGGAATATGGGCGTTATAAAACTTGATACTCTATCCCAAGACGTATTAAAAGAGCTTGTTTATTATAACGGGGACACAGGCTTGATGACATGGAAGCTGAGAAGTCCCAAATGGTTCACCGCATCTGAGCATAAAACAAGCGATCATATTTGCGCAATATGGAATAGTAAATATGCAGGCCAAGAAGTTGGATCACTTAATGAAAGCACACAGACATACAGGGCAAAACTGCTAGGCAAGTGCTACGAAAAAAGCAGGCTGGCTTATCTGTACGAAACGGGATTATGCCCAGAAGAGGTTGGACACATAAACGGAAACTCTTTAGATAATAGGTTTATCAATCTCTGTAACCAAAGCGTTACAGACAACAGGAGAAGCAGGGGGCCAAGCAAAATGAATAAAACATCTATTGTTGGCGTGTGTTTTCATAAAAGAGACAATCTATGGAGAGCTAAAATTCGACATAACGGACAAGAAATTGGGCTTGGGTATCACAAGTCACTATTTGATGCTTGCGCGGCAAGAAAATCAGCTGAAAACAAGTATGGATACAAGAAGCGCTTATGATAAATACGCAACGAAAAGCTAATCGGCAAAGGCTTACGGCTGTCAAACGTAACGAAGTTAAGCGAGGTTCAGTTCCATGTTAGGTGCAAACAAAATAGAAGAAGGTTGCTTGGCGATAGTAAAAAATAGCAGAGCCGGAAACGACGGAAAATGCGTCACTGTCGGAAAATTTATTGGCGAAGTTGCTGAATACGTAGGCCTTAAACGCTGGGAAGTTGACAGGGCGATGAAGGATACATGGGGCGATTGTATTTACCACGTGCAAGAACACCAGCTTATGAGAATTGACGGAGGCGGTTTTGATATGCTGGACATAGTTGAGGCGCTGGACAGTGATCTTTGCACCTAACCGGCTTGTCCGGTTGAGCGAGTTATTAGGCGTAAACAGGTAAGACACAACACACTTAAACAAAGGAAATAAGCATGGGATATAACGCGCACAACACGACAAAAGATTTGCCGATGGAATCACATATTGCTATTTGTGGCCAAGTCGTTGAA
>CALMES010000061.1 GCA_937863435.1 uncultured Candidatus Peregrinibacteria bacterium | reverse complement strand
AGCCTTGAAGACAACCCGATTCTAAACAAGAAAGACCCTGCCTATCGTAGCAGAATTCTTGCCATGCCTGAGGTTGAGAAGGAAAGGCTTCTTGGTAACTGGAAGATAAAACCATCCGGCAACAGGTTTTTCCCTGCGCCTACATACGCAAAATGGCCCGGCGGTCAGGCTCTGGCGTATGTTGACCCGGCGTTCGGTGGCGGGAATAACACGTCCATGTGTATCGCTGTTCGAAATGAAGAGCGGTATTGCCTTCGCGGGATGTCGTGGCCAAAGCATGTCTCTGACTGCTATCAAGAAATACTGCTGGCGTGTCAGCGGTGGAACGTGGCCACATTGTATGTCGAGTCAAATAAAGACGAAGGCGCTTCTGCGCGTGATCTCAATAGAATGCGCGGAGGTGGCGTTGAGGAATACCGCGAGCGCGAGAACAAGCACATGCGGATATCCCGCTTTTTATACAATTACTGGAATTTTATCGACTTTGCCGAAGATAGCGAAAACGATCCAGTGTTCATGAAAAACTTTATAAACTACGAACAGCTCAAAGAACCAGACGATGAGGCCGATTCCGGCGCCGGAGTCATGAGGCAATATGTCTCGCCGAGCCCCCGCCCACAGTTCATCAAAGCACGCTAAGATGTGACATAATAAAAAATCGTCATTGACAAACTTTTGCGTCTCATGATATGAGGCCGTGCCGGTCGCCGCAGACAGCAAATTTGACATCATTGCAACCCGTCGCGCTGATGAGATTCAAAAGCGTGAGCCGATCTTTAAGCTTATCGATGATTCGTATGTCGGCGGATTCCGGTTCAAATCCGGCGGGCATCTTGAGAAATACCCGCGAGAAGACAAAGAGATCTTCGACACCCGTAAAGCCCGGTCGATCTACTTCAACTACCTTCAGCCGATCGTTGATATTCTCTCCGGGTTCATCTACCGCAACGAGGTCAAGCGCGACACCGTTCCAGACTACCTGAAAGACTTCATGGCCAACGCCTCCAAAGGCAAGAGCCTTCAAGAATACATGCAGGGCCTCAGCCCGCAAAGCCTGTGTTACACCGTCGGGGCGCTGGTCGATTCTCCGAAGTTCGACCCGGCAGAGGTGCCAAACGAGGCAGCCCGGAAAGAGAAAGGCATCAAGCCGTACATCTGCACATACTACCCGCACCAGATCAGAGACTTTGCCATAAACGAGGACGGTGATCTTGTATGGGTGTTGCTCGACGACTCTCGCCCAGAGAAGGCCGACCCGTTCGCGAAAGAGTCGATCAAAACCGTCTACCGGCTATGGACGGCGACATTTTACCAAGATTTTGAGATCAAGAAAATCGAGGGCGGTACAGCGGAGGTTACGCCTGGCGAAGAAGTCAAGCACCCGATCGGATACGTGCCGTTTCGATTTATCTCATGGCGCGACGTCGATTCAGACATGATCGGCGATTCTCCTATGGAGGACATCGCCCTAATCTCCAAGCAGATATACAACACCCTGTCACTGTTTGACGAGATGCTGCACACTGGCACCTTTAAGACCCTGTTCTTCCCGGTGGAAAAGAAAGACGATATTGGCGAGGACATCATTAAGAAAGGCTTGTATGATATCGCCGTCGTGCCGTACAATGGGCGGCTTTCTCAGTCTCCAGATTTCAAAGGCCCCGGACTCCAAGACGTCGAAGCGTTCATATCAGCGATCAAGATGTATGTCTATGAGATTTTCCGCAAGATCGGCATGGACGTAGATCGCGACAAATCATACACCCAGTCTGGCAAGGCGATGGGTAAAGAGTTCCAGAAAACAGAAGCACTACTAAAGCAAGGCAGCAAGAACATGGAATCAGCCGAAAACTGGTTCCTCAAGACTGCTGCCCGGTGGATGGGAAAGAAAACAGACGAACCGAAGGTCAAGTACAGCAACGAGTTCCAGGAGTCAGACATTGACATCGTTCTCGAGCGCTTGTACAAAATCTTCAATCTGCAGCTCAGACCTGTTAAGGTTCTGGCGCTGCGGCGCATGCTTTCTCTCCTATTCCCCGACCTAACCGAAAAACAGCTCAACGCGTTGTCTCAGGAAACTGAGGGCGCGGCGCCGTCTTGGGAAGGGATGAATGGTGGTGCATTCGGGGACTTACTCAATATGAGAAAAGACCTCAAACCAACTCCTAGCGAGGTAACAAATAAATGAATCCAACAGCACCCAACGAGCAGCAAGAAGGCGCACCCGCGCCAGAAGGCGGCGCGCCTGCTGGTAACGACACCTATGCGTTCAAGTACCCTCTATCGCAGAAAACTGTCGTACTCCCTGCAAAAATCGGTGATATCGAAACCAAGAAGTTTCTCGAGGACGTAATCGGCCAGAGCAACGGTCGGTTTCGAAAAGACATCGAAGAACTCACACAGAAAGCAGCGACTGTAGATACTCTACAGGCTGAACTTGATGAACTCAGGCTCCAGTCACTCCCAGCAGAGCAGCGCAAGGCCAAAGAACTTGAGAACAAGCTATCGAAGCAAGAATCCGCGCTAAAAGCGGAACGGGATAAAATCCAAAAGCTCGAAGATGATCTCAAGGCCAAAAGGCTAGCGCTCGCTATTACCTCAGAAGTCGGCAAAATGTCGGCTGATCTGGTATCGCCGGAAGACGCCGCAACTCTGTTTCGCGCGCAATGCTCCCCCGCACTTGTGCAAGATGGTGAGAACTTCAAAGAAGTGGCCCGCATCGACGGCGAGGAGATTGAACTCTCCGAGGCCTGGAAGAAGTGGGTTTCTCAGCCGAGCAAGGCACACTTGCTCAAAAATCAACTCTCGCCGGGCGGTGGCTCTGCTGGCGGACAGAGGTCTTCAACAACTTCAAAAACCATGAAGCGAGCCGAGTTTAACGCGATGGATCATTCCGAAAGGGACGCGTTCATCAATTCAGGCGGTAAACTCACAGAATAAGAGGAAAACATGCCTTTGTCAAACACACTCACGGGGTTGATCCCCGTAATTTATCGAGCCATGCAAGTGACTTCGCGTGAGCCATTGTTTGCACTTCGCGGCGCTACAATCGACGCGCGCGCAGAGCAAGCTGGCCTCGATCAACCTGTCCGCGCGTACATTGCGCCGGCAGCCACAACCGAGACGATCACGCCAAGTATGGCAATCAGTGATACTGGTGGCCAGACCATGACTTACGTCGACATGACGATCAGTAAGGTCAAGCGCGTTCGCGTGCCGTTCTCTGGCGAAGAGATCAAGTCCGTAGGGCAAGCGGGATACGAAGAAATCACACGTCTTCGCTTCGAGCAGGCCATCCGGGCCCTGGTCAACGAAATGGAGGCCGATGCCGTGACGGAGCTTTACACAAACGCTTCGCGCGCGGTCGGTGACGCTTCTGCAGACCCTTTTGCGTCTAACTTCAACTATGTTGCGGACGCGAACAAGATCCTTCAGGACAACGGAGCGCCTGGCGCAAACGATCCAAGTTACCGGACAATGGTGACTTCGACGACATACGGCGCATCACTGCGCAAGCTGTCTGCTCTGTACACGGTGGCGAATGCGGGCACCGACGCAACCCTGCGGAACGGGATTATCCCCCCGCTGCTCGGTTACACGGTTGGCGAATCTGCACAGATTTCGCAGCACGTTAAAGGCGCCGGCACCGGATACGACGTCGCCTCTGGTGGTGAAGCAGTGGGCCAAACCACGCTTTCGCTCGAAGGCGGCACGGTAAACTCTACCGGGATCAAGGCTGGCGACATCGTCACCTTTTCTGGCGGAACCACCGACACCAACAAGTATGTCGTTAACACTGGCCTGACTTCAACGTCTGGCGACATCGTTATTGGCAATCCCGGATTGAAAGTTGTGAAAGTTGACGCTGATGAGATGACCATCGGCAACAGCTACACGCCAACAATCCTGTTTAGCCGCAACGCTCTCGCATTCGCCGCGCGTCTGCCAGCAGTGCCGAACGGCCGCGACCAAGCTGTGGACAGCATTGAGATGCGTGATCCCATCACGGGCATCATGTTCTCGATTCGCCACTACCTCGGCGATCACGCAGAGATGTACTCTGTTGAAGCGGCATGGGGCAAGAAAGTAACTCAGAGCGAGCACGTCGCTTTGATTCTGGGGCTTTAAGCCATGGCATCCGCTTTAACCACAGCGGCGCTCAAGCAAATTGAGGCGACATTACCGGCAGCGCAAGCTGCCGGCCTCGCAACTAATTTGATCGAGATGCAAAAGGCCATCCCGTCAACGGCTCTCGGCACTGCGGCTGCATCTGCTGCGCTGGCGCCGACAACATCGGGTGAATATCGCATGGCTATTGCTAATGCCTCGGAGACGAACACTCTCGCAGCGCCAGCATTCGCCGGGCAGATCGTATCATTTGGTGTTGATTCAAGGGCTGGCTCCGGAACGCGGGCAATAACGGCTTCGGCCGCTGTGAACGCCACTGGTAACACAGTCCTGACATTCAACGCAACCACAGACACATGTACACTGCTCGCTGTCACTGTCGCAGGTACCGTGGCATGGCGTGTTCTGTACAATGACGGCGTCACGCTGTCGTAAGGAGAAACATGGCAGAAGAACCCAAAAAAGAAAAGGCCCCGGAAAAAACACCGGAAAAGCCAAAAGAAAAGGCCCCGGATGTTGACGTTCGCGGCTTCCTTGAGCGTTGCGCTTCAGACATCAAGACCCTTGAAAAGTTTTCAGCGGTCGCTCGTCAGTACG
>CALMES010000060.1 GCA_937863435.1 uncultured Candidatus Peregrinibacteria bacterium | reverse complement strand
GATATATTCCTGTTCTTATGCAGGCTACGACCAGTATCAGGTCGAGGACTGCGAGTGTTGTTATTATCATCGTGTTATCGCCCACACTACCACTGCGGTCAATACACCGGCTACCATGCCGTGTAAGAATCCTCTGTGGTATGCGCTCAGGCAGAGTTTGTTTATGAGTTCAATGTTGTGGTTCATGGGTCTTACCAGCTTGAGAAATAATAGAGGTCTCCGGTTTCGTCTTTAATAGCCTCTTCAATTATTTTTATAGTGGCGTCAATACCTTCAAAATACGATTCGTCGTACTCGGTAGGACCAAAGAAAAACCCTGATTTTGTTGGTAATAATTGTTCTGCAAGATCATGGTTGTCCCTAACTTTAAGACAGGCATCCAATAGTTGTTTCAGTTTCTCCCGTGAAACGTAGTAGTCCTTACAATCATCGTTACCGTCCTGAACATTATCCACAAACCATTTGTGAATATGATTTTCTTTTCTCCAATACCCTTCATCTAAAATAATTTCACTGACTTTATTTAATGGTATGTTCATTGGCTTACCGCTCTGCTCAATATTAATAGATCCGGTAGTCCTTGTGTGGTCGTAGTTCGCCCCTACGAATATTCTGCGTGTGAGATACATGTCTAATCCCATGGTGTTATTTGTTATGTGTTATGTGTTATGTTCTACTCAGCCCACCGCACAAACTGTACGGACAGGATCTTGTAATCGTAATACAAATAATATACGTCCTTACGGCTCATCGCCGTGCACTCAACGGTCTTTGCCGTCTTGCCGTCGTGGATGCGGACGCTATATACCCGACTGCGTGGTGTGTAGGGGTGTTTCATGGTTCGTATATGCTTAAACGTTAGTACTGTTGTATTCGTTTTGTTCGGCTATCCATTACCGTTAGTGTGTCTGTGGCGCGTGGCATGGCGTTGCATCGTGTTAAGGGCGGACGGTATATAGTGATCTGATCCCGTTGTTATCGGTTTCCCATAACTCGCTCTTGTCGTCGAATACCCACCCCTGAGCAAGGGCGTTGCTTTCGGGGTGCTTCTGTACGTTTGGCCAGTGTGTTACGTATTCAGACGTGAAACCGTTTATGGTTGTTAATTGGCCGTGCTTCATTCTGTACTGCTCTGCTTGTGTCATGGTTTAAATACTTTAAGTTTATAGTTCCTGTGTTCCTTTATAATACTGCTCCCATCCTCCCCGTGCCCTGCGGTCTTCAAGGTTCTTCTGCTTTCGCTCAGGGAATAGTATAAACTGAATTAGGCGTTTGTTGACCTTAAACATACGTGCAAGGGCGTTAATGCCGGTTCCGGTTTCATACCAGTATTTCACCATTTCTTTCTGACATGGCAATAACTTACATCTCCTATCCAGGAATGGACTGTTCAACGGTCGGCTGTCTGTGGCTCGTGGCATGGCTTCAGTCTCCTAACTTACCATCCGTGTCCGCGGATTCAGACAGCGCTCTGAGTTCGTAGTAGTTCATAGCGTTATTGCGTGTTGGTACTCTGAATAACTTATTTCGTACAATGAATCGTCGTTTTCCATCTTATAATATGGCTTTGTTTTCTCAGTGCATCGGCGGTAATATTCGTCCTGCTGCCCGCGTTCGTTGGTCATTGCGTTAAATTTACGGCGGTCGTACTTCAGTTCCGGTTTAAGTCCCTGTTCTGGCCGGTATCCTTCGCGGTGTAAGGCTTCAATAAATTCGGCCTTTGTCATTACCTTGCCGTTGTATTTTGTTAATCCTTGCAATGCGTTGGCCGTCCTTACGGCGCTCATGCTTTCAATGCGTGTCGTTGTGCGTGTCGTTTCCATGTTCTTGTTAGTCCGTTATGCTCATCAGCGCACCGGTAACGGTTCCCAGGTGCGGACGGGGTACGTGCCCCGTTTCGCGTTCATCCAGCCATTTCCTTACATACGTCGCGCAATAGTCTTGAATCACTACGATCTAACCCAATTTGCACTGCCTTGCCAATCCATTTTTTATTTCTCTCCTGCGCATTACCCTCCTTGAATCGCTCAACCCATTCGGCGGCCTTCTCCCGTGTCACGCGGCATTTTATAAACTCAATCGTTTTATCGCGTAATTCAATCGCCTCCCGCCTCTCCTGCTCTTGTTTTATTAAAGCTTTGCGTCTTGCCTGCTCTCTGGCATTTTCAAGCTCCTGCATCTTTTTATGAAACGCATCTTCAGGCATAGGGTCGCCAATAACATTGATTAATAATTTAGATCCCTTCCTCATGGTGCGGGCATGGCTGCCCTTGTCGTTTAAAAATAGCC
The DNA here is from genome assembly GCA_937863435.1 of uncultured Candidatus Peregrinibacteria bacterium. Lineage (GTDB taxonomy): Bacteria > Patescibacteriota > Gracilibacteria > Peribacterales > Peribacteraceae > JAGOTD01. Next base: position 4,141 of record CALMES010000060.1, on the reverse strand, counting down.
ATTCTTTGTCAGTCTCTATACCATATGCATGGCCGACCGCCTCGGTTGCTCCGTATGATCGTGAATACTCCTTGAGTTTGGTCACGATAACATTTGAATAGTATTTCATGTTTTTTAAATTTTTTCTTGCTGCCCCTACTCCGTTGCCGTTTCGGGGCTGACAAATGTTTATTTATAAGTAACTCCGGCAGGTAGTTCTAAACAGTCTTTTATTAGTTTAATTTCATTTTCCGTAAGTACATTCCCCATCCAATTAAATTTCAGGGTGTGGTCGTGGTTGTAAAATATTACGTTTTTTTCGAAACGTTCACCCCCTAATTTGTACAGGCCCTGTTTTATTTCGAGTTCAGTCATTATTGAAGCACATTCCTTAACCGCCTCTTCTGTCATTTTTAACAGGTGTTTCTCTGTTTCCTTTTCTTTTCGCTCTTGCGTTGCCGCTGGTGAATAATACCCGTTTTTAATGTTTTCAAGCTCTTTGGCTATTTCTTCGGGTTTTGGCCTTACAAGGTTTGAACGTGTGGCGCTGCTTTTAAAGCGTTTGCCAGTCATCTGCTCAATTAGCTGCGTGGCCTCAATAGCCTCTTGTTTCCAGTTGGTTAAAATATCGGTTTGCGTAAATAAAATAAAAAAGTGCGTTTCGCTCTCTGCATAGGAAAGGTATTTAAATTCTTCCGGTTTGATTCTGTAATATTCGCAAAATTCATCTTTAAATGTTGCGTCCGTAACCGGTGTTTTACTGAATCCATTTTTCAAGTGATAAAACATATTAGAGGTGGCGTGCATCGGGATTCCGTCCGCGTCACTCAAATGAAGACGCACAAATATTTTAAGGTCTGGTCGTGCCTTCAATATTTTTTCGTGAATACACCCGCCAGCCAAATAATATTTATGTGTTTTTGGCTTGCCTTTTTTATACATAATGCCTGTAATACTGAAATCTTCGTGCCCGTTTTTACATTCGTCATTTAAACGAATTTTGATAATCATGTCGGCCTCTTCTGTCTGTGCCGTGATCGTGTGTGTGATGTTGTTTGTAAACATTTGTCAGAGTTTTTTATCAGCCCGTTCACGGGCGTGGATTATTCCCGGATTCCGTCCGGTGCGGGTGTACCGCTTGTAGCGGTGCGGGTGTTACTTAACGTTGTTCGCCTTCATGCCGGTTCTGTTTCTATGGTCTTACTTTGCCTTAGTAAACGTCTGGCTGTTTTACGATCAATACCGGTTACCGTGCCACCTCTACTTGAGGGGCTGAATGGCTTGAAATATGAATAGTTCATTAGTCTCCTTGTTTATGTGTTCTGTGTTGTGGCGTTGCTTATGACGCGTTTAAACAGTTCGACCAGCGCGGGGTTGGTGTCGTAAGCGCGTGTGTGTTCTACTGCTTCTATCAATACGGACAGCATATCAGGCGCGGCGGCTATTAGTCGGGCGTTGGCTTGGTTGTCATTATAAACGACTGCAATTGTTTCGCCCGTCTGTTCACTTGCGACTACGTGTTGTGCTGATCCTGTAGGTTTATCATACCAGTCGCCCGGTGTGTGTGTTGTCTTCATGGTTTTATCAGTTTTAATAGTTTAGTCTTACTTTTCGCCGTGGCGTATGCCTGGCGGTCCTTCATTGCGGAGTAGCTTACAATCTGCCCGCCGTTTACGTTAACCCGGATACTGTATCCGAGTGCGTTTATTCGTTGGTCTGTGGTCATGCTTCGTACATTAAATACTGTTCAGCTTCGCGCGCGTAATAATATGTATGTCCTTTTGCATCCTCTAAAATCATCCGGCAATATTCTAAGGGACTTACCATTGTTGCTCTGTGGCATTTATCTACAATCTCCTTCGCCCTTCTGCTGAGGTCGTTATATGATGCGTAATTCTTATATGTTGTTTCCATGTATTGACGTTATTATGCTGCCCCTACTCCGTTGCCGTTTCGGGGCTGACAAATGTTAGTTGTAAGAACTCCAACCCATCGGCTGACCGTCCCAGAGTTGACAATGTTTGTATGTTGCAAGGTTTACCCCTCCCCACTTGTTAACCCGTTTTAAAAATGGCTCGCTTATTATAGTATCAGGATCGGGCGTGCAATTACCCTGCATATCTCCTGAATATGTCCGGTGCTGACCTATTTCCACAATTACAACAGAAGAGGCTTTGCGCTCTATTACCTTGTAAAAATCGACGTTGGTTTGTTCGTAACCCCATGTGCTGCATAGTATTGCGCCGGGCTGCATCTTGTCGGCTCTTTCCATCGCTTCGCGTGCGTATCGGTCGCGTCTTTGCTGCTCCATATCTTCGCCGGCCTTTCGCGTTGCAATAAACTCGCGCTGTTCTTGTTCTGTGCGGTGTTTGTAGTGCCACGTTGGCCGCGTACATTTGGGCTCAAAGATTGCAGTACAAAGTACGTCATAAGTGATTATTACCAACTTATTATACTGCTCTACCTGTGCGCCTGGCTTGTCGGACAGGTATTTAATTGTTTGTTCTCTTTTTGTCATGGACTTAATAATTTAATAAGTATTCGTAATTATGGCCGGTGCTGTGCTGAGTGAATAGCCCTAAGTAATTATAAGTATGTATTTTTAACGCGTCCTTGTCTGCGCTGAACTTCTCGCACGCCTTCTTAAATTCTGCGTTTATTCGTTCATTCTCTTCAATTACCGCGCTAATCTCTTCGGGCGTAATGTCTGCGGGTTGCACGGAATTTAATTCTAAAAATTTCTCAAATGTTGCCGGGCGTTCTGTTTGATTGTAGGCTATTAGCTGCCAGGTCTTGAGGCCTGTCTTAACTGCTTCGAGCTTGCCGTCCTTGTTGAATGTCAGCCGCGCATATTCCAACGAGTTTAATACAGGGTATTTTTTTACCCTTGTCATATGTCGCGTACCGTCATTACATGCAACTTCTGCGGGCACATCCTCAACCCGAAATATGATCCGCGCCTCGTCTCTCAATCTTGACTGCTCGCGGTTCACCGCTTCGAGTTTTGCGGCTATTTTTAGGCGTTTCTGCTCCGCCTCGTTGCTGCGTATTGCATTCAGTAATTCGTCGGCGCCTTCTTGCGTCCATTCGTTTCTGAGTTTAGTCAGTAACTCGTTGTGCTGGTCTTTTAACTGTTCAATTGTCTTCATTTGTCAGTTGTTTTATTAGTTTAACTCTAATTGGTTATTCGTCGGGTTGAAATATCTTTCACTTGTGCCCACTCTTCGCCCTCTGTCAATCATTGGCGCACTGATTAAATAACGTCCGTCGGGCTGGTTGCGTACTGAAAAGCTTTTCAAGGTCTGTCCGAAAAACTTCATAGTTTCACGGCTGAAATAATACGGCGATGTTTGCGCCGTTAATCGTTTAATCTGATAAATGTTCATTTGTCAGTTGTTTTATTAGTTAGTATTTGTTTATTTTCTTTCCCAGCTCCATCAATATTACAATGAATAGAGCGGCGGCGATGCTAAGGGTGAGGATCATGTTTTATTGCAGTGTAGGATGCTGCGCCCCGTTGGTGGTTATCGTGTTGAAGTATTAACTGTCGGTTTGATAATTTCAAATCCGATATTTTCTCTTCTAAAATGGTCAATATCTACCTGACCGTAAACAGCAGTATGTTTAGAGCCTTCAGTAAAGCGGATTTTGTAAAGTTTTTCAATATTAAATCTGCCTTGTATTATCCTGCTTCCTACGTATGATCCCCCGCTTGCGAGCCTTTTGCTATGTCTAATAGAGAAATAGCAATCATCAAAGTATATTAAGTCGTCCCATCCGTTATAACCTACGGGGATACCTTCTTTTTTCGCCTGACTAATAAGCCAGTTTTTTTGCTTATCGCTGATAGATGCTTTACTGCTGCCCTTCATAAAACTGTTAATGATTTCGATTGTTTCCATATCCGTTGTTTTTATCGTTGTTTGACCCTGCAAATATACATCAGTTTTACATAAAACCTACGCAAAAGTTACGCTAAACATGATATATTTTGTAACTGTTTGATAATTACCGATAAAATTTTCACGGAGGGCATGAAAAAAGCCCCTGTTAGGGGGCTTGGAGGGTTTACATTTGTTAGTTTGTGTTTAAAACAATGTACTTTGAGCCTTTTCCATAACAGCGGATTGGATATTTCTCTTTGCCATTGAGTAGTAAGATT
>CALMES010000059.1 GCA_937863435.1 uncultured Candidatus Peregrinibacteria bacterium | reverse complement strand
TGAGCAACAGGCCTGTAATATTTTGACTGAAAAGCATTAATAAATAAAATGATGATATGTCAAATTTGGGCGCTCCAAATGGCATAACAGATGACCCCATGTACGATTGGATGGAAAAACCAGGTGCCTTCGATCTTCCTCTTCCGTCTCAAGCAAGTGCCGAGCGTGCACGCACATCGCGCAGATTTGCCTTGCTTGTCAGTGCGGATGTTGCGATGGCAATCGCAGCGGTGACAGGTGGTTACAAGATTGCCATAACGGAGACGCATCATCATGAAAGACCCGCGTCTGTCACAGAACGCAAAGAGCATTGCGTGACAGTGTTCTTATGGCTTCGCCATGAAATGACGGCTCTCGAGAAAATCCACGCAGAGATAACGGATATCCCTATCAATGTCCGCCTGTTGGATGAGGAGCGTCGCCAGGCTATCCGCCTGTTCAATGCGCGACGGGAAAAAGTGTTACGCATTCTTCAGTCGCATCCCGACGTTCAGGAGCGGGGAACGTTGCCCTCTCTGCCTCCGCCTATTCCCGAGCCCAAGGCTACGCCGCATGCAACCGATGACCAGAATCTTTTAGCCACTTCCGCGCTGCCTTATACTCTGGAAAGAGTGTAGCAAGGTGATTCCAGTACGCACGCGAATGATCCATGTGCTTCAAGTGCGCCAGTTCGTGACAGATAACGTAGTCAAGAATTGTCGGCGGCGCTTTGATGAGTCGCCAATTGAAAGAGAGGTTGCCGCGACTCGAGCAGGTGCCCCAGCGCGTTTTCTGACTGCGGATAAAGACCCGGGCGTAGCGAAAGCCAAACCGCGCATTGATCTCTTCTAAGCGACTGGGAATAGATTTTTTAGCCTCAGTCCGGAGATACGTATCGATGGTGGATTTGCAGCGCGCGCGCAGATCACCGCGAATACGGCACTGCCTTGTCTCAGCATCGAAGATAATCGGCTCAGGCATGAATTCGACAAACACGATTTCATAGGCGTCTCCGTGATACAGAATTTCGTGCGCCTTCTGCGTGTGCTGCTGCTTACGATCTCGCATGCGCGCTAAATGTTTGAGGATCCACGATTTCTTTTCTTCCAGCAATTGATCGGTGTCACGCGCGGAGAAATGCGGCGGGACTGTCACGCGCACGGTCTGCTCATCGCGGACAGACAAACGAATGTACTTGAGCCGACGCCGACGAACAATTGTCACCTTCATGCGAAAGTGCACCCTACCAGAGAATTGATCGGGGAAAATGTTTTTCTTCACGAAATGCACGCGTATACTTTTTTGTTTCCGTGCTGACTCATTTATATCTATACAATATTTTTATTATTTGTCAAAGTTAGGTAGCTTCGATTTTACAGTATATCACGAACACGATCTTTTCGGCAAATTTGTAACAATATCTGCAACACAAAAAATATTTTCATCAAATCCTTCGGTTGCGGTATTCTTGCTACAGAATGCGGAGCAGCGCCTGCATCACATCGAATGCCAGACGAATACCCAGCGGCGGACGGTAGCTCAGCATGACACGATCCACTGCTTTCTTAAGCTCCTGAATTTTCTGCAATTTCTGCTGCCGTTCGAGGAGGGCGGGAGCTGCTTTTTTCAGTCCCATGTTTGTCAGGGCGCGTACCGCGTCATAGGCAGCAAGGTCCTGAGCGGACTCGTAGATGTTGTGCAAAGACGCATCCGTCTCATACTTGCGCCGCTCTCCCTGCAAAGCGATGGCATCGAAAGCGACGAGATCGGCTTTCGTCTGGCGCAGGGACGTTGGCGGCTGCACGATGACGACAAACGCCAGCACGCCGGCAATCAGGAAGTTCGAACAGACGGCCAGAAATGCACCCATCATGATCCAGTTGAAACGGCGCAGGCGCAGCGCGTTGTACTTCTCCACAATCGCAAAGCGCATGGAGGATTCGCGCGCAAGCGACAGAGTCGGCAGGAAGACCAATGACTGCATTTGTGATTTCAGGCTTTCCGGCGGGTTCCACTTTTCAAGCAGCAGCTTTGTCGCCGTTTCCTTGCGGGCATTCACTGCCGCAAGGGATTGGCCGAGAAGACCGGCGATACGGTCAGGACTCAGTCCGACAAGGTACAGAAGAATGAGCACCGTCTGATCTTCCTGAGGCAGTGTCCAGAGGGTGTCATGCAGGCTCAGCATGGCATCTTTCTCCTCGTCATTGAGCCAGTACAGCGTCGGCAGGTAGACCGTATCGATATCGGCGCTGTGCGATGCAATGGCCTCTTGCACAACACTGTGCGCTGTTTTAAGAAGAACCTTGAATGTCAGACTTCCAAACCACCACAGGGACATGGCGCGACTGAGCAGGCGCAGATAGATCTCGAGCATGAGTCCGTCCGCCACCGGTCGTGCGCCGGTTGCGTGATAAAGGTACGCAAAGAAAATATCCTTTGTCTCGTCGAGAAACGAAAGAAAATCCTTGGCGCCCTTCTTGATGACCGCAAGATTGATGGTTTTTAGACCGTCATCCTGCACAGGGGCAAGAGACGACACGCCGGCGGATGACAGAAGACTCTCGCTCATGCGGCAATATGGAAGACGTTGCGCTGGAAGAAATCAACAAACCGGTCAAATGCGGAGAAGTGCTTCTGCACCTGTGTCTCGAGCCGGATGGTGTAGGCACCCATTTCCTCAATAGCAGCACGGATCGGCGGAGCGTCCGGATGGGCGGCATCGGCGGAGAGTGCCTTTAGCTTGCTCTTCATACTCTCCCATTGCGCACGGGCGGCAGACTGATCGGGCTCCGGCAGGCGTCCGATAAGCCGCAGGATGGAGGGCGTGCGGCTGTCAGCCCACGCAGTGAGTGCCTGCATCTTCTCTGCCGGAGTGCCGCTGCGCAGCACATCCGCCTCATGCGATGTGGCGGCTTTCGCCCTTTCATCAATCATTTTCTGAGGATCCACCGCTTCGCTGTGTCCGTCCGTGGAAGCGGCAAGCGCCATAAAACGCTTTGTCGACGGCTCAACCGGCGCACGCGTAATGTCCACACCTCCGGCACGCATGATCTGTGCAAGACGCTCTGCGGCTGTCAGGATCGACTGAATGCCGGCAGGTGATATGTCGGCCGAGGCTGCGGCTGTGCGCACTTGCTCGAGCGCGGACGTGAGATCCGCAGACGAGACGCCCGGGTAGAGCACGCTGGTATCTGCTGCCAGCGTTTGTGTGGCAGTATCGGCAATCGCCGTCAGTGTCGACTGCACCTGACTGGGCGGCGTGGCACGCGCACCGAGCGTTGTTGCGAGTGTCACAATCGCCTGCAGGCCGGCCACATCGTTGCGCTCAGCACTCTTCCCGATGGATGCAGCGGCAGGCTGCTCTTGTGCAAAAACAGGGGAGCGTGTGTCAGAGACAATGCGTGCAGCCAGTGACTGCAGACTGACATCCGTCAGCGGCACGGTGGCAAGCTCCCTGGCTGCAGCCGACAGGCCCGCACTCAGCTGCGCCGGATGCAGTCCTTGCGCTGTTATCATATCTTCCGTCAGCGGAGTGACGAGAGCGGTCATCGCAAGGAAGTACGGATCCTGCTCATTGTGGGCGCGTATCACAGTGTCCAGCACCGCGCTGAGTACGGGCACCCGCTCCTCATCGGCACTGCTCAGCCGTCGCCCTTGCAGAATACTCATCGCCACACGCATGAGAGATGCATCGAAAGACGGCTCTGTCTGACGCATGTCGCTTAAAACCGGCGCGTACGCAGCTATTGTCGCCGGTACGCCGGTATATGCTCCCGGCGTCACTGCCGCTGCAGAAGAGGAAAAACGGTTGTAAAACGGCTTGATATCGTCCGGAGCCGATACAGGCGCACTGGAAGATGTGTCTGCCGCAGGTGCCGAACCGGGTGCGGCGTGCTGCGCGGTACACACACTCGGGGACGTCGGGAAAGCGGTACAGGCAAAACCGTTCTCGACACGGCAGGCATTGTCACAACCGTCACCATTCACCTGATTTTTGTCATCGCATTGTTCCGCGCCGCCGAGAAATCCGTCGCCGCAATACCGGAATTCGCACGTAAGAGAGCATGCGTTATCGGGTGCGCCATTGAACGATCCGCTGTCGCACTGCTCGCCGGCATCCACATCGGCAATACCGTCGCCGCAACGCACGACCGTACAGTCACTCCGGCAAGTGCTGCTGCCGTCGGGACCCGGATCACACTGCTCGCCCGACTCCTGCAGACCGTTGCCGCACACGGCTTCACCGGAGAGCACCTGTGCATCATCAAATTTGCCGGCCATCTCGCCATTGGACGCACCGAAGGAAATGCCGTTTCCAATGGTCCAAGCACCGAGTGCCAGCACGACAATCACAGGCGTCAGAATCAGGCCGGCGGAGAGGGGTTTTGTGTGGATGGGCACGGATTATCAGAAAATCTGATTAGTATAGCAGAAAGCAAGACTTGAGGGAAGCTATTGGGCACGAAATTCCAAGCTACCAAGAACCCCGTCCGACCGCATCCGGGCGGCCAACCACCAAATTGATTTCTTCTCACACCTCCTGGAAATTGGGGGTTGGCGGCTGGGAGTTCGTCAAAAGAAATCCGACCCGATATCCTTGAGATGCTTTTCCACCCGATCTTTTGCAACACAGATGATGTCGATGCGGCCCGGGCCGTCGTAATCATGCAGTGCCACCCAGTGGCTGATCGCACGACGCAAGCGATGTCGTTTTACATTTCCTACAGCCGTTTCTATGGGATACGCAACGGATGAACGCGTGCGTGTTTTCACCTCGACAAACACGATCATTTTCTCAACTTGGTCGTAAGCGATAATATCGATTTCATCATGTTTGAAACGGACATTGCGCTCACGGATTTCGTAATTATGCCGCACCAAATATTCGCACGAAAGATCTTCACCCAGTACGCCCAGAAAAAGATGATCGGACATGGTACGAGTGTAGAAGGAAAGAGCGGAGACACAATTCACTCTTGACTGTTGGGTGTACAAATGTACACTCTGAACACTTTATAACCTCCTTCCCGCTCCCATGCTTACACAACTCCTCTCCTTTGCCCCTATTGGCATTCACTCTCAACTGATCAACGTGGAAATCGGTGTCACGCCCAGTTCCTCCGAAGGAAAATTCTTCATCGTCGGGCTCGGCGATACGGCAGTGCAGGAAAGCAAACAGCGCGTGATTATGGCACTCAAAAGCAGCAACTATCGCATACCCATGGGGAGAGTAACGAATGTGAATCTGGCACCAGCGCACATTCGTAAAGTCGGCTCGCGCTACGATCTGCCGATTGCACTCGGCATTTTGCAGAGCAACGGCTCCATTATGCTGCCGGAAACCGCCCTGAAATCCACAGCGTTCATCGGCGAGCTGGCATTCGACGGATCGCTGCGCCACTGCAGCGGCGTCCTTTCTGCGGTGATGGCATGCAGGCAAATGGGCATCGAGACGATTGTGGTGCCGTCGGTAAACGGACCGGAAGCGATGCTCGTTCCCGGCGTGCGCGTGATTGCCGCCGGTTCGCTGCGCGAAGCGATAGCATGCTTATCGGGTGAACAGGAATTGCCAGTAATCGATACGCCGGCATCACATGTTCTCAACATGCTGGAAGTCACCGACTTCGCCGATGTTCGCGGCCAGGCGCAGGCCAAACGCGCGCTCGAAATCGCCGCGGCCGGCGGACACAACGTCCTGCTGTCTGGCTCACCGGGATCGGGGAAAACACTGCTGGCAAAAGCGCTGTGCGGTATTTTGCCGCCACTCTCACGAGATGAAGCGCTGGAGGTGACCGGTATTTACTCGGTTGCCAATCTACTGCCATCGTCTACGCCCTTGATTTTGCGCCGCCCCATGCGGACTGTTCATCATACCGCCAGCGGCGTTGCCATTGTCGGCGGCGGACAGAATCCGGCTCCCGGCGAAATATCTTTGGCACACAGAGGCGTGCTGTTTCTCGACGAACTCGCCGAGTTTCCGACACAGGTACTGGAAGTGCTGCGTCAGCCACTGGAAGACCGATGCATCACCATCAATCGTGCGAGTGGCAGTGTGACGTATCCATCAGATTTTATTCTGGTTGCTGCCATGAACCCACCCAAATATTCCTCCGCGTCACCGGAGCAGATGAAAAAACGCATCAGTGCACCGCTGCTGGATCGTATTGATCTGACAATTGATGTGCAGCCGGTCGATATTGATGATCTGCAACGCAAGCCCGATGCGACAGCCGAAACGAGTGCCCAGATTCGGGCACGGGTTTTGCAGGCGCGCGAGCGACAAGCTCTCCGTTTTGCCAAGCAATCCATTTCGACCAACAAAGAAATGAGCGTGAAGGATTTGGATGTTTTTTGTCCGTTGGAAAAGGCGAGCGAGGCACTGCTCAAGCAAGCCGTTGCGCGTCTGAATTTATCGGCACGCAGTTATCACCGGACTATCAAAGTTGCACGGACGATTGCGGATCTCGATGGCAGCGAGCACATAAAAACGACGCACGTCGCCGAAGCGTTGCAGTACCGGCAGGCGGTAGGAGTATGAACGAGAATATGGTCTTAAAATTATCAGACTGAAAAGAATGCAGAACTGAGAACTATAGAACGTAGAATTCTACATTCTGCATTCTGCGTTCTATCGTTCTTTATGACTCGCCCCACTCCTTCCACTCCTTCCAGTCCTCTTGTATTCTAAGGCCATGCACTACGCCGACCGCCTCCAGGCCGCCATCTCTCAAAAATCTCCCGTCTGCGTCGGGCTCGATCCGGTCATGAAAAAATTGCCGCAGGGAGTAGACAGAAGCATCGAGGGCATTCGCGATTTCTGCTGCGGAATTATTGAAGCAACCAAGGACATTGCAGTCGCCATCAAGCCACAAATGGCGTACTTTGAACTGCTCGGCTGGCCGGGCATGAAATTATTTTTTGAAATCTGTGAGTATGCCAAAAACAGGGGGCTCATCGTGATTGCCGACGGCAAGCGTAACGATATCGGTCCTACGTGCGAAGCGTACGCTGACGCATACTTGTACGATGGGTCGCCGATCGACGCATTAACTGTTACGCCGTTTATGGGTTCGGATGGAGTGCTGCCGTTTGTCGAGCGATGCGTGAAGAATGAAAAGGGGATATATGTGCAGGTAAAAAACAGCAATCCAAGCTCGGGCGAGCTGCAGGATTTGCCCGTCGGCGACGAAGTGGTGCACGAATATCTGGCGCAGCTGGTCGAAGGCTGGGCGATGCATCACATCGGCGAGCAGACGAATCTCTCGTGTGTCGGCGCGGTCGTCGGCGCCACGTATCCGGAGGAGATGAAGTATCTGCGCACGCTCATGCCGCATGTGCCGTTTCTGGTTCCCGGCTACGGGGCTCAGGGCGCGACAGCCGAAGATTGCAGGCATGCGTTTCTGGTAGACGGAAGCGGCGCAATCGTAACAGCCACACGATCAATCATCTACGCCAGCAGCGACAAAAACTGGCAGGATAAAGCGGGCGAGGCGGCGGCGGACATGGCGGAAGCGCTCAAGCGATAAATCATCATCCGAGCGCCCCTTGGCGGGGGCGGCGGTTTATCGTCCTGCATCGTGTCTATGCATACCATTTATTCGTAGACGACGCACAGGGTTTTATCCGCTGTCCTCAGTTCTACTTCCACAGCGTCCCGGTAGCAACCGGTACGTCGGCTTCTATCCAGCGATAGTTGCCTGAATGATCCGTCCACTGCACGGAACCGAGTTCGGTCGGCGTTCCGCGTGTCATCAGATTCAGCTGCAGGCTGTTATTGGCACCTGCTACCGTCACATCCCCCCACAGCTGAAGGGTAACTGTTTTATTATTCATCAAACCCATTGCATCGGAAATATTTGGACACGTGATGCCGTCACTTCCCGATGAGCACATGACATAGTCACCGGTCACAGGATTGCGCAATGTCCAGCCACGGACTTCGACCTGACCGCTGGTTACCGGCGTGAAAATAAGTTGATTGATGGCAAGACTTCTTCCCGTCACCATAGAACCGGAAAAGGTGAAAGCCGCAAGCATTTGGCTGGCGCCGGAAGCGAGAGTGCCGGTTGCCGGCATGGCGCGCTCGATCCGTGTCATGCGCCCGAACGATGTCTGATGCTTTGGAAACGGAATGGGGAATACATTGGTAATGGTGTTGCCGCTGGTCACTCCGTAGGTGGTGATCGTAAACGACCGGACCTCAAGCAGCTGGTTGGCAGCGCCATTGTCATCGATGCTGCGAACGTTCACGCGGGCAATAATGTGCACATCTTTATCCTGTGGCAGAGAATAGTCGAGACCGGGAGCGAGAAACGCTTCATAGATCTGTTTGTAGTCCGCCGAATCAGCGGTTGTACGCTGCACGAGCGACGCAATGACAGTGCCGTCGTCTTTGACGAGATCGATGGACTTGATAGCGGACACTTCCGCAAATAATTTTATCTGCGCGGCCCGGATAAAGCCGGTTTCGCCGTTCATGCGCACCATGCCGTCGGCTATCGCATCGGTTTTTGTTCCGGCCGTCAGGAAATGACTGCGCACGGGAATGGTAAACAGCGATGCCGCAGACGCCACCGAGCTGGAGGAGGAGGAAATGGAGGACGCAGAAGACACGGACGAAGAACTGGATGACGAACTCGATGAACTGGACGCCACACTCGAAGTGGAGCTGGATGAAGATGAATTGGATGCCGACGACGAGGCGGACGAGGCAGACAAGCCGGCTTCGGCAAGACGGAACGCATCGAGTGCGCCGGCTTTTTCAGCCATGAATGCGGCAACCAGTCGCGCCACCTGTCCGCGCGTGAGCGGCGAGTCGAGTCGGATGACCATCGGAACATCGACATGCCTGTCAGCGGCCGCACGGTAATACGGCTCGGCCCAATGCTCGCCCTGATGGGCGGCCAGTATCCGGTAATTGTACATGATTGTCATCATCTTGAGCGCTTCGCCGTATGACACCGTCTGCGACGGACGGAATGACCCGTCTTCGTATCCTTTCACCCAATCATTGGCCTTGGCTGCACAGACATACGAACTGAACCAGTCCTCGGCATGCACATCAGCAAAACAACTTGCACCCTTGCCCGCATCAAAGCCCGGCATATCCGATCCAAGGCTGGCGATCGCCATCTTCAGGAATTCCGCACGATTGACACTGCGACTGATACCGAAGTAGCCGGAGCCATACCCTCTGACAACCTGCTCATTGGTGAGCAGATATACGGCGGCAGCCTCTTTGGCCTGCGGCCGGACATCGCTGTAGACCTGATGCGGCGAAAAGTCCAAGGCAAAAGCAGCCATTGGCGTAAGCAGAGCGATTGTTGCAAGGGATGTGGAGAGTTTCATAGGCAGCAGTATACCCGAATATGCAGGAGAGAGAAAAAAATCGCCATGAATCTTCCGACAACGCAGCGCAGGCGCTTACCGTTGTAGTGCCACGAGCGCTACCGCACAGAGACACATTCTGCTATACTGTCTGGATTTCACACCCACACATGCGCCTTCGAAAACCGCCACCCAAACCTGCCTTGCTGTTCGCCCTCACCGGTTCGCTTGTCATGATCATTCTCTCCATGGTCTTTCCGGATGTGCGGGCGTCCCTGCTTGGCGGCCCGACAGGCGACACACACAGCCTGGCAACTCCAGCCCCCGCAGCAGACATGGGCGAGGGTGCGGCGGCAATCATGTGCAGGTACAACGCACCATTGCGCTAATTGATGCAGCGCCACCTTCCGCGCTCATGCTATGATGCCTGTATGGTCCTGTAGTTCAACGGATAGAACGACCCTCTCCTAAGGGGTAAATGCAGGTTCGATTCCCGCCAGGACCACCACGAAGAACGTACTACGGGGCTATAATTACATACATGTTTATTGCGTATGTTCTGCGCAGCCTAAAAAATAGCCAACTATTATGTCGGATATACGACAATCTGCAACAACGTATCGAAACACACAATAAAGGCAATGTTGCATTTACCAAAACGAAGCGTCCTTGGAAATTAATATTGGCCGAAGCATATATTTCACAGGAAGATGCTTTGCGACGGGAGAAATATTTCAAAACCACTCAAGGAAAAACACTCTAAAACATATGCTTCGAATAACGTTAAAACTTCCGAATGACAACGATCTTCATATGTCTTCGCAAAAAATCTCAATTCATTCTTCTCCCCCCAAATGCCCATAAAAACTCTCATGCGCATTCAGGAAATCTTTGGTCACGCGGAAATGCTCGGTGTCTTCGTAGGCAAGTTGTCGAATGCCATTGCCATCGAATGAATGGATAGTAGCGCCCGGGTAGCTGAGCAAAATTGGGGAGTGCGTGGCGATGATGAATTGCGATTGACCCGACTTAACGAGTTGATCGAGTTTCGCCAGAAACTGCAGCTGACGGGTGGGCGACAGAGCTGCTTCCGGTTCATCGAGTAGGAAAATGCCCCGGCTGAAGCGATTTTCAAATAACGCCATGAAGGATTCGCCATGCGAACGCTCATGCAGCGAACGATCGCCGTACGGCTTGAGTGCATCCATATCGCCCAGAGCCAAATTATCAATGTGCGTCGCGAAATTGAAAAAGCTCTCTGCGCGCAGAAAAAATCCGTACGCCATTTTAAAATTCCAGACGAGGCGCAGCTTGCTGGAGAGATCGGATTCCGTCGGTCGAAAATTGTAGATGTTATTTCTGCTCCCACCTGCTGGGTGGAATCCGCAGGCAATCGCGATTGCTTCCATGAGTGTCGATTTGCCGCTGCCGTTCTCACCCACAAAAAACGTGACCGGACTCGGGAAATTCACCTGCAGCGCTCTGTCGTGCAGTGCCGGAATGCAAAATGGAAACGCATCCGGATTTTCTGGCACGTCTTTCAGTTTCACCTCCCGCAGAAATGGTGCAGCGATCTTCATGGATTTATAGTACGTTTAGGCAGCAGCGAAAGAAACGAATTACTCCGCTTTCATGTTCTTCAGTCGGTCGTCTGACATACGCACAGCGATGTTCTGCAGCGTCTGCCAAACCTCCTCGCTATAGTCTTTTTGGTACAAAAGATATAAAACACCTTCGAGTGTTGCCGGATCCTCTGGCGAAATATACTGCCGCACGTGATCGGGCGAAATGACACATTCCGGCGGTTCGACGGAAGGATCCCATTTTGCCTCCCTATAATGATAGTGAAACGCCGCATCCGGATAATCCGACGCAGGCAAGAATATCAGCTGTGGATAGCGCAACTGCAATCGACCGACCACACTCTTAAAAGCAGCTGCCGGCGCATGCATAACACACAGAGTTGCCCGACTGAAAATCGCATCATGATCTCGTACAAAACCCACGAACTGCCTTATGCGCGGAGCAGTATCGGGAGCATCTCTCTTAAAAATATAGTCCGAAGGAACAAGGATATGCTGATGAGAAGAGTCATGGTCGATCAGTTCCGAAAAACTCCTACCGGGCTCACCTTCATGACAGAGAAAAATAACTTCGGGCTGCTTGCCGATCTCTCGCGATTCCAGAACCTTTGCGCTCCGACCTTTATCTAGAGACGGAGATTCGATGAAGAAACCAAACTGAACCTCCCCGCCTTTCCTTCCAAACAACTGCGACAGATTCATACGACCATTCGGAATTTTTCCGACCGTCTCGAGCATGGCAGCAACCCCCGTTGCCGAGCCGTACACATGAGTGGATTCTGCCGGTATATGTCCCTCGACAGTATTTTCAGAAACAGTGAAAGACAACTCAAAATCAGGATTTACTTCGTTTGTAATGCTGATCACCCCTTCCTCGGAAATCTGCACAGATATGGTCCCTTTGCCGTGCATCAGAGCATTCATAAGCGCATTCGTCATCAGTTCTGTAAATACCACTGGATCGACAGAGAGAATATGTTCATCGAGTTCGGACAGAAAGTCGATCCGCTCACCGTCGGCATGCAACATATCCAATTTGTGACAGAGCTGTAGCATGGTATCGACAATATCCACTTTCGATTGCGCCTCTTTCTTGTCGCGTGCCTGCTTGTACTGCGCATTGATCGATTGTAAAAACCGTTGCAGCTCATCCAGTAATCCCATTGGCGCCCGAAGATCGCCGGCTTCCAGTGTCGCAACAAGTGCGCTGAGTGTATTTTTGTACTCGTGCACGTTGCCTGCACGGTTGCCTTTGTACAGATTGGGATTGACGAACAGAGAGCGAAATTCTTGTCCTTCTTGTTCCAGCCATTTCTTGTAGCGAATGCCGACATCTTCGGAGCACGCCTTGATTTCATCGATCAGGATATCAATTGCCGGAAGGTCATTCCACTGGTGGACGAGCCCAGACAATCGATCAAGTTGACAAGGCGAGAGGAGCGGAGGGGCAGATCGCATTGCTTGCTGGACACGTTCGCAAAGAACGTCGCCAGAGAGATCGGTACTATTACTCGGCAGAGCTGCGCCTTTCTCGCCACACGGAAGGCCACACGTTTCCATAATCTGATCGCGGATTTCTTTACTGATAGTGCCAGACAAAATGAGCGTGCGCGGCAAGCCCTCAGGCGCCATCATCCGCAGGAAATCATCGCCATTTTCGCCTGTGTCACCCATGTGTAAATCCAGCGTGATAAGCGCCGGTTCGCGGCCATTGCTTCGAAGCGCGCGTACCAGCGAAACCCCTTCAGATGCATTGGACGCGACAAAGATATCTGCCTCTCCATGACAAAGTCTCCCAAGAAGGCTACGAATATGATTCGTCCACGTTTGCTGATTTTCGATGATAATAATGGCAGCTTTCTGCTCACGCACTTCTCCTTGTGCATGAACTACTTCCAATAAGGCGGTGGACATAATCGTATTATGAACCATTAAATATTTTTGTCAAAATTGACGCACTGTCATAGAAAGGCTCATGCTGCAGCCGTGTCCGAAGCCACCACTCTCGGCATTGATTCTTGCGAAGAAGCAATCATCATTCGTATTGTCACAGAGACGAATCATACGGATGAGGATCTCAACGAGCTTGAAACAGAACTATCACGTATTGTGCGACAAAACCGCGCGGTACGATCAAACGCGGTTTTTCTGCTCAGCTTTACCCATGCTCTCAGCGAGCTTATGGTGAGCATGCTCCTGCGCATTCAGCAGGAAATACACGACGTTGGCGGCCGGTTGCATCTTTGCCTGTCAGATGCGCAAATGGATATGCATACCTCTGCCGGACTGCACGACTTTATCCTGCCAACTGCGGGAGGATGCCTTCCGTCGGCGTGCGCTCTGTGCGCAAAGCATACGACAAAAAATTAATTGACGATCGCGTGCCTGGCGGATTACTCACCGAGTATCACCACCTGACGATTGTCTTGTGGTAGAGCACTCTGCTTGAGTTTAAGCTCTGATACTGTTTCTACGTTGGTTGCGCCACACGCCTTGGCAGCTGCCGCAGTATCGCCGCCTTCTACCGGAAAAAGCATGATGACACGTGGATCAATGACTTCGACGAGTGTAGTGAGTTTTTTGGCGTCGCCTGCAGCAACGACGAGGATATCGACGCTGCCGAGTGCCTCTACTTCGCTATCGGACCAATCCAAAATCGGCGCATCGATAAAGGCGAAACGCATTCCTTCCTGCTCGCATGAGTACGAGACCTGCTGCCCGTCTTTCTGCCCGACTCCGCGCATGATCATACCGCCGATATCGTATTCACCCGGCCAGCTGACCACCTTTGGCTTGAGATTTTCTTCCGGATGGCTGAGCAAAGCCCACTGATCCTTGGCAGGAGTGGTTGGGAAGACAAGGAACGACATTTCCGGACCCGTCACTTCGCAGACGGCGTTTTTAGAGGCAGAGAAGGTAATCATAGCGCGCAGAGTGTAGCGTAAAAAATCCCAATTACCAAGAAACCAACTACCAATCTCTAGCAACAACCTTTTGGTAGTTGGTCATTGGGCTTTGGTAGTTCCCCCTGATCTATCTCTTCCCTTTCACCTTCGCCACCTCTTTCATTACTTTCGCTTTGAGCGGTGCCTCGACGATTTCGGAGATTTCCTGCTGGCGGGTGATGCGTGCGCCAAGAGTCTGCAGCTTTGAGACAAACTGATCGTAACCGCGCTCGATGTACTTCACGTCAGTCACAATCGTTTCGCCGTGCGCGCAGAGTCCTGCCAGTACCATGGCACCACCGGCGCGGATGTCGTTACTGGCGACCATACGTCCCTGCAAAGGCGTTGGGCCGATGACGAGCGCCTGATGCGAGTTGAGGATTTCGATATGGGCGCCCATTTTCTCCAGTTCGTAGAGATATGCCATACGACCTTCGAAGAGCACTTCGAAGATGCGACTCACACCCTGCGCCTGGGTCATGGCAACGCCAAACGGTGCCTGCAAGTCGGTTGGAAACCCCGGGAAGATGTTGGTTTGGACGCGCAGTGCCTTCAGGCTGGATTCGTTGCCGTGCACATGCAAGACGCCAGAACCATCGAAACGGCATTTGCCGCCCATACGCTCGCAGGCATTCAAAAATGCGAGGAGGTGACTGCGGTCGACGCCGTGAATGCGCACGTGTCCGCGCGTCACGAGACCGGCAATGACGAATGCGCCGGCTTCCAGATAGTCGGATATGACCGTGTGCTGACCGCCGCCAATTTTCTTTTTGCCGCGAACGGTGATGGTATGCGTGCCTCTGCCGATGACCGTGACCCCGCGCGAGGCCAGAAAATCGCAGACATCCTGCACATGCGGTTCGGCTGCCGCGAGCTCCACCGTTGTTTCGCCTTCTATGAGCGCTGCGGCCAATATGACGTTCTCTGTTGCCGTGACCGAGAATTCGGGCAGGACGATTTCGCGCGGACTGAGCGTTCCCTCCAGGCACAACGTATTATCGGTACACAAATCCTTGGCACCCATTTGCACGAATGCCTGAATGTGCGCATTCACCGGACGCTTGCCCAGCACGCAGCCGCCTGGATACGCCATTTCGACGCGGCCGAAGCGAGCGAGAAGCGGGCCGAGCAAAACAATAGAGCCACGCAGCTTGGAGACGAGATCGTGAGGAATGGGCTGATTGACGAGCTTGGTGGCATCCACTGTAACCGTATTTTCGACAAATGATACTTTCGCTCCCAAAAACTTGAGAATCGCGATCATTGTTTCGATGTCCGACAGCCGTGGCACATTGTGAAAAACCGAGACTCCCGTACAGATGACAGAGCCGGCTAGAAGCGGCAAAGCAGCGTTTTTGGAGCCACTGATAGTGACATCACCCATGAGCGGAACACCGCCCTGAATGCGATAACGGATATCCATAGGTCGAGATGATAGCATGAATGGGGTGAAAATCGAAGATATAAAGGCGAAAAGACGCTCCGGATTGAATCTTTGATTAGCAAAAATAAGATTCGATATTGATCATTGAGCTAGCCGGAGCGCCTCAAGCAGATCGACGATCTCGCTTCCTCCGCCAATCCCAAAATCCTTGCCACAATAATAACGCGGCCCCAATCGTAATCAGACTATCGGGAATATTGAAGACGTAGAACGTGCCGACCTGAATATAGTCTGTGACAAAGCCATTGAGCAACCGGTCGGTCATATTGGCCGCGGCACCACCGACAATCAGGCCGAATGCGATGGATAGCAAGCGTGATTTTCGTTCGTGAAACGCCGAGTAGATGACGAGGCCGAGAGCACACAGAATGACAATTTCCTGCCAGGGTGACGGAATGCGAATGCCGTACGCAATGCCTTCATTGTGGACAAGTTCCAGACCAAAGAAATGGCCGATGATTGGGATGCGCGACTGTAAATGCGATGCCCGTTCGTTACTGAAAAAACCGACGATGAAGGCGACAATGCTCGTGACGAGAAAAATCATTGGAGGCGTAGGACGAGCCAGAAAAGAGGCAAAATGCACAGTAGCATTGTTGCGCGTGTTTCGCATCGCATTTTCTCGCGATTCCTGTTTCTTGTACCGGCCGGCATACGCTACCATGTCGCCTCACGTATGTTCCGCAAAGCTGATTTCCTCCTGCTTGGCATTGCTCTTGGCTTGACCTTGTTCGGACTTGCGATGATCGGCAGCGTCAGCGTTTTCGAAAGTTATCAGAAAACCGCATACTTCGTGGCAACCGGCAGAGGCGGCTGGACAACTCCCTCCAACTCCTTCTATCTGCTGCGCAGCTTTCTGCATACAGTGGTCGCACTCGGCGGCATGTTTGCAACGAGCCTGATTCCGTATCACTTCTGGGAAAAGCATGCGCGATCGCTGTTCGTGGGAACACTCATCATGCTGCTGTTGCTGTTCATTCCAGGCCTTGGCATCGGCAATGATTATGGTACGGCCAGAAGCTGGCTCCAGCTGCCGTTCTTCTCGGTTCAGCCATCGGAACTGCTCAAACTGACGCTCGTGTTTTATCTTGCGGTGTGGCTGCAGAAAAAGGAGTCGAGCATCGCCACGTTCCGCGAAGGGTTCATTCCGTTCGTCGCGCTTTTGTGTCTATCCACTTTCCTGGTGGCCCTGCAACCGGATTTGGGCGGCTTCCTTATTTTCTCGGCGATTGCGACGACCATGTTCTTCGTGGGCGGTGGCAACATTTTCCATCTGCTGCTTGGTGCCGGCAGCGCGGCTATGCTCGGACTGCCGGTTATTTTAAGCAAGGACTACGTTCTGCGCCGCTTTACCGCTTTTCTCACCGTGCTGGCAAATCCGGATGATCCGAGCATCCGCGAGGGGACGGGCTACCAGATTTATCAGGCACTCATCGCCATCGGCAGCGGCGGTATTTTCGGTGTGGGATACGGCAAATCGATCCAGAAGTTCGGCTACCTGCCCGAGGTGCAGTCGGACACTATCTTCGCCGCCATGGCCGAGGAGCTCGGGTTTCTGCGCCTGATCATTGTGCTGACACTCTTCGGCATTCTGGTCTATCGCGGCTTTCGCATCGCCCGCAATGCACCCGACCGCTTCGGCTTTCTGGTGGCTACCGGCATCACGATGTCCATTGCGTTCCAGACGCTGCTGAACATCTGCGTGAATCTGTCACTCTTTCCGCTCACCGGTATCACGCTCCCGTTCATTAGTTACGGCGGAACATCTCTGCTTGCCACACTGTCTGGCATCGGCATTCTGCTGAACATTTCCATGCACAGTAACACCGAAGAGGCGAGCGTTCGGCGCCGAGTGCGCACGACGCATACGTCGGCGCTGAAGCGGTTTATTCATTTGTAGAGGATGCAAGGATATGACGATGAGAGGATGAAGATTGAAGCTTAAACGAATTACGAATCAAGAATTACGAATTATGTATAAACAGTTCTTGCTCAAAGCTGTAAGCTTTGCAACGCTCCAAAGTCCCAATCCCCATGTCCAAAGTCCTCCATCATCATCGTCCAATTCTATTCTGCGGCGGCGGAAGCCTGGGTCATATTGTGCCGTCGGTTGCCATCGCGCAGGCGCTTAAGAAACTGGATCCGCAGACACCGGTTCTTTTCATCTGCCAGAAGCGCGCCGACGATATCGCGTTCATCAGGCAGGCAGGCTTTGCCCATAGGTCGATTGTCGCCGGTAAATTTCCACGCGGACTGACCGTGCGCTGGATCACGTTTCCGTTTCTGAGTCTCATCGCCGTTATCCAATCCGTGACACTCCTGACGAAACCGCGCCCGCAACTTATTTTCAGTAAAGGCGGATTTGTGAGCTTGCCCGTGTGTCTCGTTGGTTGGCTGATGCGTATTCCGATTGTGCTCCACGAATCCGATGCCGTTGTCGGCATGAGTAACGGCCTTATTGCGCGCTTGGCTAAAACTATCTGCGTCGGCTTTCCGCACCCCGACGGACTCGCCAAGAAACAGAGTGTCGTTATTACCGGCAATCCTGTCCGCGCGATCATTGAAAGGGGATCGAAGGATGCCGGCAAGCGGCTCACCGGATTTTCCGGACGCAAGCCGGTGATTCTGATTACAGGCGGAAGCCAGGGCGCCAGGGCGATGAATGATGCAGTGGATGCCCAATTCGACGCATTGCTGAATGCCGGCGACATCATTCACTTAACCGGTAAAGGCAAAAAGATTGATCGCACGCACGCGCACTACTGGGCGCGCGAAATAGTCACAGACGAACTGCCCCATCTCTACGCGCTTGCCGATATTGTCATTACCCGAGCGGGTGCCGGCACATTGTCGGAATTAGCTGCGGCTACAAAAGCCGCTCTGGTGATTCCGATTGTGGGCCTTGCCAACAATCATCAGGTGGAGAATGCCAAGCGCTTGCTGAAAGCGCACGCTGTACGCGTTCTGCCCCAGACAGAACTGGACTCTCTGGCCACAACCGTCGCCGCTCTTGCCAGGCACCCCCATGAGTTGCGGCGGCTGGGCGCCGCTCTGCACGACTATTTTCCGGCACATGCCGATGTGTCTGTGGCGCATATCATTCTGGACGCTTGCGCAAAAACGCGCTAGCATGCAGACCTCTCTGTTTTTGTTCGCTTCCTCATTTTTATGCGCACATCTTCCTTCATTCTCCCGGCTATCGTGACCCTCGCTCTTGTCGGCTGCGGCGGAGCCAAAACCGACTCCAATTCTTCGTCTTCAAGCGCTGCAACAAGCAACAGCGCCACACTTTCTTCCACCCCCACCATGACTTCTTCTGAAGCTGCTCCAACACCAAACAGCGCCTGGGATGGCAAAATGCTGACAGGCAAGCACACTGTTATCGTCAAAACCGACAAAGGCGAAATCACTCTCGAGCTCGATGCCGATGCCGCACCAAAGACTGTCACGAACTTCATCGTTCTGGCCAAGTCCGGCTTCTATAACGGCCTCACCTTCCACCGCGTTATCCCAGGATTCATGATTCAGGGCGGCGACCCGAACGGCAACGGAACCGGCGGCGCCAGCATCTACGGCCCGACATTCGATGATGAAATCGTGGCCGACTCTCCTCTCTACAAGACCGGCTACAAGGCGGGTGTCATTGCCATGGCCAACCGCGGCATGAACACAAACGGCAGCCAGTTCTTCATTATGGACAAGGACTATCCTCTTCCTCCGAATTACACGATCTTCGGCCATGTCACATCCGGCCAGGCAACTGTCTCCAATATCGCCAACACACCACGCGATCCTAACGATGCGCCAAAGACACCGGTAAAGTTCACGGTTGATGTAAAGAACTAAGAAAGCAATGCAAAAGAAAGGCGGTGAGCTCGCAAGAGACACCGCTTTTTTTGATGCGAGATATGCAGAGATCAAAGCGTGCGGAGACGACAGACGTAAAGACGTGCCGGACTGGATCATAGAAAGATCCAGTGATGCTTATATTTGATCACAATCCACTCCGGCACGTCTCGACCATACGACTATGCTACACTCCCCGTATGCGCACACGCTTTGCCCCCTCTCCAACCGGCTCGCTGCATATCGGCGGCCTCCGCACCGCCCTGTTTGCCTGGCTCGTTGCCAAAAAAAATAACGGCACGTTCTTCCTGCGTATCGAAGATACCGACAAAGTGCGCGAAGTCGCCGGATCCATTGAGAATATTGTCAGCACTCTTGCGTGGGCCGGACTTACGCCCGATGAAGGCGTGACGTTCGATGAGGGCGGCGAGATTGTGGAAAAAGGAGGTCATGGTCCGTACTTTCAGTCGAAGCGGTTGGATCTCTACAAAAAATATGCGGATCAATTACTGGCAAGCAATCATGCGTATTATTGCTTCTGCACCAGTGAGCGACTCGAGCAGATGCGAAAGTACCAGGCTGAACACAAGCAGGCGCCGATGTACGACCGCACCTGCTGTTCGCTCAGCAAGGAAGAGGTAGCTGAGCGCTTAGAAAAGGGTGAAAAATATGTCATCCGTATGAAAGTCCCGCGCAGCGAGAAGATCGAATTCTACGACGAAATTTACGGCAAGCTGAGCTTCATGGGTCATACGGTAGATGATCAGGTGCTGATGAAATCAGACGGCTTCCCAACGTATCATTTGGCGCACGTCGTCGATGATCATCTGATGAAAACGGATATGGTCATCCGCGGCGAAGAGTGGCTCAGCTCACTACCCAAGCACTTGCTGCTTTTCAAATTCCTGGATCTCGCGCCACCGCAGTACGCCCACATGCCCCTGCTGCTGAATAAAGACCACACGAAACTGAGCAAGCGCCAAAACGATGTGTCGGCCGAAAGCTACCGACACAAAGGCTATCTGCCCGAAGTGATTATCAACTTCCTGGCACTTCTGGGCTGGAACCCGGGAACGACACAGGAGTTGTTTACGCTGACAGAGCTGATTGATGCTTTTTCGCTCGACCGCGTGCAGAAAGCCGGCGCCGTGTTCGATCTCGAAAAACTCGACTGGCTGCAGGGTCAGTGGATGCGGAAAATGTCTGCAGAGGAATTTTCCGGTCGCATCAAGCCGATTGTGGCGGAGCAGTTTCCGGCTGCCCACGATGATCGTCTGTTCAGCCAGCGTGCAAGCCTGATGCAGGAACGCATCACGTTCTTCCATGAAGCACCAAGTATGATGAGCTTCTACTACCAAGAGCCAATGCCGAGCATGGAGATTGTGGTGAGCGCCAAGCAGAAAGTGACGACGGAATTATTACCAATTGTGATGAAGTTACTCATCGATACGCTCAGCTCAATCGATGAGAGCAAGTGGACAATGGAAACACTGTCGAGTGAATTATTTGCCGCTATAGAAAAGGCCGAGCTGAAAAAAGGCCAGGCACTGTGGCCGCTGCGCGCGATTCTCACCGGGCGAGAATACAGTCCGGGGGCGTTTGAAGTAGCGACGTTGCTCGGCAAGGAAAAAACCTTGGAGCGATTGAAGCGCTTTGGCGCAAGCGCGCAACAATGATTGACAAAATTATACATTGTCACTATTAGTATAGTTAGTCAGCTTCCGCTGACTACATATGGCACCAGACTGTTTATCTGGTCCCTCTCCGGCGCACTCTCTCTGGGCGCGCGGCCCTTTTGATGCCGTTCTAACAGTATATAAGTCAGCATTTCATAGTGCTAAAAAATCAAAGAAAACAGTTGATTCTCTACTGCAATGAGTACCATCCGCCAACTGCAGACTGCGCTGTTTGCAGCTAAGTGAGCCGCTCCCGCTTGCGGTTCGCCGGAGCCCCTTTTCATATTCTTGAGAAGGGGCTCTTGTCATTAGTCGCAACATTGTAAGCCAGTAGCAAAATGATTTTTGACGTTCTACAATAAAGCTAAGATCTGGCGGTTCCTCTGCCGCTAGATCATGGGGCCTCCTCTTAACTCTCCGAGAGTAGAGGCCCCATTTTTGACAAAAAAATAAAAGAGGTTTAAGATTCTAAGCAGCTCCTGTAACCATCGCAAGGATGGCCAAGGGGGCACCCTAAATACCATTCTAGCTTCGCGATGCGAAGCGAACTCAAAAGGAGGTGCGCCGTGCGTAAGTCGCTCGGTTAACGGATGGAACTCACCCCTGGTACCGCGTGTACCAGGGGTGCCTTTGAGCGAGATTTCATGCTCTTTACAAAAACTACCACCCCGCCACCGCCGCAAGGCAAGGATGTGCGAGATGACGATCTCGAGCTGAGTGGCCCTTAGGGCCACTACCCGCGGACCCCGGCGCAATAGCGCCGGGGTCCATTTTGGTCTTACGTCTGAGAAAACTATGCACCGAAA
>CALMES010000058.1 GCA_937863435.1 uncultured Candidatus Peregrinibacteria bacterium | reverse complement strand
TCAGGTGCAATTGGTGCAGGATCAGGAGAATGGCATGCAGGTCAGCACAGTACAGATGGTGGAAGCAATACAAATATAAGATTTTCAAGAATAAAATCAATACGTGCAGTTCAAATGGCAACACTTAAATCATTAAATGTTATCGATATCGAAAGATCACGATCAATAAACGGCGCTCTAATGGACTGATTAATTTTTGATATAATTATGTATATGAATATTGAAACGCTTAGAAACTTGAAGAAAAATCCTCATTATAAACTAACTGCTGAGCAGGAAGAAGAACTGCGCTTAGCTGAGCAAGGATCTGATACAATGGTAACTATAGGCGTGCCGCAAATGCATAATCAAAAGATACCTGTTAATAGTCCACGTTTAATACGATCTAAATATGAACAAAAATAAATTTATAGTACAAACACAGAAAAATGGCTTTACAGACAAGGGTGAGGGTGTCATTATGTTCTCAGGAAAAGGCCTCACAATCACTGACAATAGTGAACAGTGGAACGGTACGCATTATGATATTCCATCTATGAATATCGATCAATTCGGTGAACGATTGACCGCTAATCATTCAGATGATATACAGGATGTGATCGGAAAGGTTCTCGGAACTCAGAAAATCGGGAATAGAGTAGTCATTCAAGGCATTCAGTTTGCCATAAAAGAAAATGCGCTGGCTCTCTATGCATATAACATGATGAAAAGCGGATACCTGACAGATTTTTCAATAGAAACACTCGGACCCTGGCCGAATGAGGAGGGTGTATACATGAATTCAAATCTCGTAGGTCTGAGCCTTGTTGTTGTTGGAAACAACAAAAAAGCACGCGTAAATGAAATGGAAATGCAGCAATTAGCGCTCAATACCATCGAACAGGCGAAGAAAGATGGACTTGACACCACATATATTGCTGAAAAGTTATGCTATAATAATGTAGACGGTAAGGATGGAACTATTAATAATTCTAAAAAAATAGATAATATGTTTATTACTATCAAGAACAGTCGCGATTTTGCGGTTGTCATAAAGTATAAAAACGCATCGGGTGAGGATATGGAACGGGAACTCAAAGCCGGAGATTCAATTGATGTTTCTGAAGATCAGAAAAATGCAATTGAAGAACAGATAAAAAATGCTGCTGCTCCTCAGAAAGACATTGAGGCAGTTGTAAAAAATAAGGTACAAGAAGCTATGAGCCCACTCATTGAGGAAATAAAAGCAATGAGAAAAGAAATGTTTGACAAAGGTGCTCAAGAACCAGGCTTCTCAGCTGCAAATGCGACAATTGCTAACAAGGTCGATGTGAAGCTAAATGCAATGGCATGGCAGCAAAGACATGCTAAGCAGATCGAACTTGCATGGGATTTATTGAAAAATAACAATCAAACTGCAGGTAAGGAACTCTCTGATATCAACAAGTTCCATGTTCAGGAATTACAGAAAGCCGGAAAGGTCTTAAATACTGTCACAATGGCAGATTTCGGAAACTTTGTAATTTCTCCTGAACTCTTAACTGAAATTGAGGGTCATAGAAGTGACTTTTCTGCTCTTTTGAGTAAGGTTGTATTCAAAGATACTCTTTCTCTGCAAATGGCATGGCTGAAAAGAAGTGGTGACATAAACATGCAGGAAGTCGAATTCTGCGATGATGGAAATAACGGAAACTTAAAACCAATCACAGAATATGATGCAACGTTCAAAACTTCAAATCTGAAAGAGGTAGCAGGTGTCACGCCAGTCTGTGATGCAGCTACACGATTCCTTGCAGTCGATCTCTTAGGAGATATAGCTGCAGGATACAGAACAGATTTTGATCGTAAGAGAGCACAGATTGTAGTCGCACGTTTACAACAGGCTGTAAATGAAACTGGATATAAAAAATATTTCAACGGTACAAGTGATCTAACTGCACTGAAATCATGGTTCCCACTCATGGGTCAGCTACAGGAAAACATCATGTCCGGTGTATATATGTTCAATACAAAGACATATATTGAAATGTTAAATAGACAGCTCGGCGCTGGGATAGCTGTAGAATCAGGATTCGGTATATTCACAAAGGGTGAAAATGGTAGCTTGTTCCTCGGAAAACCATTTATCATCGTTCCGAACGAACTGATGCCTACAATCAACACAGTTGAAACAAAAACATTTGTCATAGAGGGTGCAAATGTGACAATTGATCAGTCAGTATTCTACTTCGATCCTGCTACAGTAGTCGGTCGAACCAGTGGAAATCTGAAATATGATCTATCAACTGAAGCCGCATACGAAGTCAATGGAGTCGTTAAGTCAGCATTTCAAAGAAATGAACTAGTCCTACGAGGTTCATTCTTCCGAGGAGCTGCTGTAAAAGACGCAGAAAAAGTGACATCGATGGGTGCTGCAGGAGCATCATAATCTGGTACACTAATAATAGGGAGCTGGGTAGGTACGATCTGTATCTGCTCAGCTCTTTTTTTAGAATAGGGCGATCATGTTCCACGGCAGGCGAGATTCACTTGCAATGAATCTGAGTTGGGTTCGATTCCCATATCGTCCACACTTTGTTATAATAATCCTATGTCTACAACATTAGATGATTCAACACTTCTCAAATTATATGAAGATCAAACAGGTCTTACTATAGCTGCTTCAAATCAAAAACGCATGCTCGCACAGATGAAGCGTACACAGAGAATACTCGAATCGCTCTTAGGATACCCATTAATCGGAGCTGTGGAGACAAATAAATATAGCGAACTAGGAAAAACAGAAAGCGAATGCCCTTGCCTGGATTTCAATTCAGATACGTTATTACCTGCAGATACTGTTGTCGGCGCATATAGATTATTTCCTTATAACAAAAGCGACATATATCTTCATATAGATCCGGCAACTGCGATTCATAAAGTGAAACTGGTAAAAGATAATGTTACATTCAAGACATTCGATGAGGATTTTTATAGACCAGTATCAAAAAACGACTTCATATTATATATAGAGCGCTGTGATCGATGGCTCAGGTGTATATATAACAATTGCGACTGTGTACAGCTTGCAGTTGACGCTGATTGGCTCTGGAATGAAGTTAATGACGTACCCTCCGAACTTCTTGATATTTGGATGGATATGACAACATACTATGTAGATGAAAAGAATAACATTCGAAGTGAAACGCTGGGCTCACATTCATATTCTAAATTTGAAAATGTGAAGCCAGAAGAAAGGAATGAAAATATAGTTATACTCAAAAAGTATGTAGGGGGCAATGGGTCATTAATTCAAAATCTGGTAATATGAAGCTAAATTATAATGAGACAGTCACATTCTACTCGACTAAATCTGATGTATATGCAAATAATAAAAGAATAGACGAAAAAGCAGATGTTGATTGTATATTTACACAGGCAACAAATTTCTCTCATAATGCATTCAGAGACACGATCGATGCTGATGCTATCTGCTATCCTGATTTTGAAAATGACTTCATAATATCGCATCATAATAGGCTTGAGGGCATGTATATTCTCGCTCCTATATTCGGCGATCCGGATGAGCGTGCATTATATAAAGTGATAAACTGTACTATAAACCGTGATCACTTGCTCAGTAATAAAATAGATAATATTGAGCTCATATTGAAAAAATCGGAAAAGATATTATTTGTCAGCTAATATGGTAAGAATAACAGACAATACGCCGCGACTCATTGG
Organism: uncultured Candidatus Peregrinibacteria bacterium; assembly: GCA_937863435.1. Lineage (GTDB taxonomy): Bacteria > Patescibacteriota > Gracilibacteria > Peribacterales > Peribacteraceae > JAGOTD01. The sequence goes on along the minus strand of CALMES010000058.1, from coordinate 5,215 downwards.
GGATATTAGGCAGAAAGCAAGTATATTTCTTCGAACTGCTGCAGAGCAGATCGTTACTGAATCCACGCCTAATACACCTATGGATACAAGCAGACTCAGAAACGATGTATTAAAACAGGCAAACGGACTCCATGCTATCGTCAAATGGGCGAAAAATTACGCAAAATTTCAGGAAGAAAAGCAATATGAACATTATACGACAGCCGGTACAGGTCCTCACTTTGCTCTTAATGCAGTTAAAAAGATTGTCGGGAATACATTAACCATAGCTCGATCAGTCGGACTTATATGAATATAAAAAAAGCATTTCAACAATACATGGAAGCTCATGACTTTAAACCTACCTATATAGGTGGTGCTCCAAATGAGCCAGCCGCTTGCTGGTGGATAATCGGTGGAGGCGGAAATAATATTTCGAAAAATAGTACGGGTGAAAAGCAAAAGAATTACATATTGAGTGTGTATTATCGTGATATTATTGCTGAAACAGTCGATGAACAGATACAGACATTAGAGGAATTAATGAACTCTAAACAATGTATTGACATCGATGGTTATGATATAATAGAAACAGAAGCAACAGTGTTCCCTACTGATCAAGATATAGATAATCAGGAAAGAACAATCGGACTCATTCAGATTACTTTAACAGTTTATACATAAATAATATGATCATTCGTGGACCATTCAGTATTAAATGGGGAGATAACATAATTGAAGATGTTGAGGACGTTTCGCTCGATATTAGTATTGATTCTGAGGATTATCAGACTGTACAAGGGAGAACACTTGAAGTTGACGGCTCATATAAAGCAGTCGCTACAATCACGCTACTTGCTGCCGATATTCCGGCCCTTGCAGCCATATTGCCACAATATTTCGTTCCTAATGGTGGTATTCTTTCAACAGGAGAAACAGTCAATAATGCAGCCGGTGCAATTGATATGAAACCTGCATCATGTGACGATTCTATCGTATACAACAATCTCGACTTCATTTCGTGCGGAAATCCTGCTCAGGTTACTCGCATCACAAATGCGCGAACTAAGATTGATTCAGTTGAGCTTGATAACAAAGTACAAAAAGTCATGATCAAATTTGTCGGAGAAGCTGCGCCTAGTGAAGCTGTGGTTCAGTTCTTCCGTGAAAATACGATCCATGTTGTTTCCTAAGAGAATATTTGATACTATAACAGTATGGATAATCAAAAAAGTAACATATATAACCTCGATGATGCACGCGAATTTTTTGAGTTCATTATAAAAGGGCATACATATCGTTTTCGTTATCTGACCGGTGAGGAAGTCGATAAGATGCAGAAAATGGAAACAGAAGATCCGGAAGCAGCAAAAGAATATATGTTCGGTTTTATCACTAAGGTCGATGAATCTGCGCCTGATTTCAAGAGTATTCAAAATGAAATCACCAGCGCTCAGTGGAAAATATTTAGGACCATGATTAAGACTGAATTCTCAGCAGTTTAATTTGATTCAACACAATATAAAAACCACACAATATAAAAAAATCTCAGCATTTAGACAGGCGAAGTACAAGCCTGTCTTTTTGCGTATATAACGTATATAGTACGTGTATACTATATACATATGGTGGTCATTAAAGCTCAGAAAATTCCTCGAAAACAGCATGAAATAGAGGACATAATTGCGAAATTCTGCTATTACTATCCACAATATACATATCATTACGCCTATAAATATCTTCCATTGAAGCGTATAGAGAAAATGCTGAATGTCGCTCGGAAAGAACAGGCGCTAATGTTATATAATATAACCAGAGCAATTGCTGCGCCTCATACGAAAAAAGGTTCAGGTGTCAGGTCATTACTCGATGAATTTAAAAAAATTGCAGATATTTAATTATGACAAACGTATCCGGTGGATCAGTCGTATGGGATTTGGACGTTGATGATAAAAAACTATCAGCAGGCTTATCTAGTGCAAAAAATCAGGTTGACCAAACAGGGAAAGAAGTAGATGCAAGTGTCAGTAAGATGGCAACTAGTGTCGGGGATAATATGGGGAGCATGACAGATACGATTGTTCAGTCTTTTAAAACTGGCGGTCTTGCGGCAACTGCATTCTTAACGACATTCGGACTACTCGGAAACTCCATGATTAACGTAGCTGCTGATTTTGAACAGAATAGGATCGCATTTGAAACACTCACCGGATCAGCAGAGAAAGGCCGAAAGGTCCTGGCCGATCTGTCTGATTTCGCGGTTAAAACTCCATTTGAATTACCAGGATTGCAACAGAATGCAAAACAACTCCTGGCATATGGTGTCGAAGCTAAAAACCTTATTCCGACTCTTGAAATGCTCGGCAATATGGCAGCTGGTGTCGGTATGGATAAAATGCCGCAGCTTGTACTGGCATTCGGTCAGGTCAAGGCTGCGACTAAATTGACCGGCATGGAGCTCAGACAGTTCTCAGAAGCAGGTGTACCACTTCTTCAGGCGCTTGTTGATAAGGCGAATGAAACAGGCGGTGTACTTACTAAGGTGAGCGGCGTATCTAAAGAAACCGGATCTAAAATAAAGAGTCTAGCTTCAGCGATCGCAAATACTGAGGTTGAAATGAAATTCTTTAAAGAAACAGGCGGAAAAACAGATGCACAATTAAAGGCCATGCAGAAAACTATTGATTTGAATAAATACAAGCTGGCTCAATTCGGAACGGTCGGACAGGATGTATATGCAAAAGTAAAAGTAACTGCAGAACAGATGAAAGATGCGATATCCGATGGTAAGGTGACATTCGAACAGGTGCAGGCAGCATTAAAAGGCATGTCAGGTGAGGGCGGCCGGTTCTTTAATCTAATGGAGAAGCAGTCACAAACATTTGGCGGTGTCATGAGTAATATACGTGATCAGGTAACTCGATCATTTGCTGAAATCATGGGTATCGATATCAAAGCAGGAGGCATTATACGAGAGGGATCACTATTCGCTGAACTAAAAATCGGCGCAGAAGCGGCACTTAAAGCGATAAACGAATTCACTCCTGTACTGGTTAAGTTCACTCAGGAAATAATTGCAAATAAGACAGCTATGACGCTTATTGCCGGTGCGTTTGGTGGTGCAATAATATTAGCACTCGGCGCATTCATTGCTACATTCGGCGCAGGTATTCTGGTTCTGGGAGAATTTATGGCAGCAGGTGCAGCGGTCGCTCTAATTCTCGGTAAAATGAAAGGTTATTTTGATGATTTTACAAAAAATATGAGTGGTAATTTCGCAACTATATCCGGCTTTTTAGATAAGATCCAGGGAGAGCTGGGCGCATTTGCTGAACGAGTATATGCAACACTTCACTTTGATACGAGTAAAATTGGTATTGTTGACTTCTTTTCTCAGTTATGGGGCGCTATAAAGCCACAATTAGATAATGTTGTTGCTCAAATACAGCAGGGTTTCACTAATGCATTCAAGATTAATTTCGGTGATATGGGTAATATTGGTGACTTTTTCGGACGACTCATGGCTCTTATTCTTCCAGTCGGAGATCTTTTCCTGAGAGTACTTACACCGGCATTCGATACATTTATTGCATCACTGGGAAAAAGTAAGCCGATGTTTGATTTGTTATTACAGCAGATCGGTCCTATACTAATCGATGCGCTTACTTTACTGGCCGGATCTATAGCGGTTGTGACTGCGACATTCGTAATGCTTTTTTCAGGTATAGTGACAGGCATATCGATGGCGATCCCCTTTATTGTACAAGCGTTCACCGGCCTTGCTCAATTTTTTAATGGTATCATGATGATCATTACAGGTATATTCACTCTGAATTGGAAAATGATACTTGATGGCGTTAAAACTACAGTTCAGGGTATATATAACGTCATTGTAGGGGTGTTCGGTACGATTCTCTCATTTATTGCGGGATTTATTAAAGGCATTATTTCATTCTTTCAGCAGGCATATGATATGCTGGTCGGACATTCCATCGTTCCGGATATGGTCAATGCAATAGCAGCCTGGTTCGGAAAGCTGCCTGATATGGTCAGAAGCGCAATGTCAGGACTCGTCAATGCACTTGCTCAGCCGTTTAAAGATGCATGGAGCGCAATAGAGCCGATCATAAAACAGATTAAAGACGGCCTCGATCGCATTAATCCGTTCCATAGAAATTCACCATCACTGGTCGATAATGTCAAAGCAGGTGTTGCAATCATTGCCGATGAGTTCGCAAGTCTAGCCGGTATCAATCTACCTCCTATTGCATACCAGATGCAGCAATACGCAGATCCTATGTATAACTCGGCAAGTGCTTCAAAAGATGCAGGGGGTATTTCAAATACGAGTAATAAGAATCAGCAGATCAATGTATATATCGAAAAGGTAAATGATATGCAGGATGTCGATATGATATCAAGACAAATAGGGTTTCAGGCATTAGTACAATAAACATATGAATAATCTCGATTCAATAAAAATAATAAACGGAAGATATGAATATACGTTTGAGGAGATAGGTGATCTCGCTGGCTTCGATTATCCGGATACGCGTATAACCATTGAAGATATGGCCGGTGAACAATCAGCCGAGTATGTAGCATCTAAATTCGGCCGGAGACGGCTATCATGGAGAGCGATATTGAAAGAAGATAAGCTCGACACCTTGACTGATCTACAAAGAGCAATAAAGGTTGGTAACTTAAAAACAATAAAATTTAATCCATATCCTCGGATGGAATTACAGGCAGAAGTTGAAATAGAGCGTTATACCAATCCATATAAGAACGGTAGACGGATTATGCTTATTGAAGCGGTTGCACCTGATTGGAGATTCTATTCTCAAATAAAGGAAATAATACATATTCCAAAAACGATCATCACCGGTGGACTTGATATACCGGCAGATGTACCGTTTGATATTTATACGACTAATAACTTCGGAAATACGCTGCAGAATAAAGGAGATCAAGAAACAGACCCTATATTCACGCTGCATGGACCAGGAACACGCTTTACTATACGCAATGAGGCAACAGATGAAGAATTTATCATAAATTACACGATCGGTGAAAATGATGTCATCGTTCTTGATAAGAAAAAGGGATCGGTCGTATTAAATGGTGTTCATGATATATTCTCAGCTAAAACAGGTGAAATGTGGGATATAGCGCCAGGCAATAACGTTATTACGTTTAATCCAATAGGGAGTGGAGACACTACATTGCTCGACAT
>CALMES010000057.1 GCA_937863435.1 uncultured Candidatus Peregrinibacteria bacterium | reverse complement strand
ACACCCCGAACAAAACCAGCGCCTGATGTTTGTTACCACCAATACCAAAGACAGAGAAAAAGTATTTTCTGATCCTGCATTTGCCCGCATGGCGGTGGAAACTCTCTATGAAACCCAGCAAAAATATTCATTCTTTCTGTATGCATTTGTCATCATGCCCGACCACTGCCATCTTTTGATGAGTGTGCCGGAAGGAGGATCGGTATCGAAAATTATGTATAGCTACAAAAGATCGGTGAGTTTTATTATTGGGAAAAGAGTTTGGCAATCCAGATTTCACATCAAAATGATTGATTCAGTTTCTGGAGCAATCGCATACATTCATCAGAATCCGGTAAAAGCAGGTTTATGTGAGCATGTAGAAAAATATCCTTGGTCGTCTGCATCGGGAAAATGAGATCTGTCACCAATCGACTCATTTTGATAGGCCTCCGCGGAAAGCATTCCGCTCCCGGGAGAAAGGTTTTTACAAAGAACCAGTGACAGACTCAAAACTCTTGCTACACTCGTGCAGCAAATTGGAGAGATGGCCGAGTGGTCGAAGGCGCACGACTCGAAATCGTGTATTCCCCTAAAGGGAATCGAGGGTTCGAATCCCTCTCTCTCCGCCACGTAAAGCGCCTTCGGCGCCACGTGGCACAGCCAATAAGTTCGGAAATTTATTAACCAAAGAGACGCTTTACGTGTCACGTGATCGCTGTAGCGATTTTACGTGACTTATGCCTCCAATCGTTTCACTCACTCATGGTCTACGGCCGTTTTGTTATAATTTCCATCGAATACTTCTGTCAGCACGTTATAGAGAAAGTACTCTTGAAATCTTGGATTCGAAAAATGCGTGAATGTGCTCATCTGATACGCCAAGTAAGTGCTTCATAGAAAGGCACGCTTGCCGAGCAACAATCAAGTTATTTTTTCCGACCTCACTGGCAGATCGCCCATAAGAAGGACGTACGTGTTTATAGTCACCAACGATCACGGTTGTGTGACGCGTGACTTTATCAATAATAAACAGAAAAGCGTCTTCCAATTGGATCTCTTTATCCAAAACTGCAATCTTAAGAGTATCAACCGCAAGTTGATGTAACGCACTCTCAATATTGGGCACTGCGTGAGAAAATTCGCCATTTGCCCATCGTCTAGTCCATTCTTCATCATCAATCGTTTTATTGGATTGAGAGAGAACATAATTTTTTCCGTTTTCCGTAAGATCAGTGGCACAAATCCACATAGGCTTGCAACAAGCACCATCACTATCAATAAAAGGCTTATAGTGGAGATTTTCCTCTGTTGCACCCTGCTCACCTTGGCATAATTCAAAACGCGGAATCACTGACACTCCCGCGCTTTGCAATTCATGATGTGTCTCTATTTCCTGTTCGATATGCTGCATAGTTCGTGTTCGTTTTGCTGGACCATAAAGCATACGTATGACAAAAGTACGCACTTCTGCTGTGCCAGCTTCTACTGCCGGTAATGTTCGATACACCTCGTTCTTTGACCCGTGTCC
>CALMES010000056.1 GCA_937863435.1 uncultured Candidatus Peregrinibacteria bacterium | reverse complement strand
ACCCCGCTAGTGCGGGGCATGGTGGAATCTGGCGCTTAGCATGTTAAGCAGATTGTTAAGCTACTTAATTTCCAATCGATCTTTTTTCACGATCCTTGCGCCTGGCACGTCAAAGCCATCATTAATGGCTTTTTTGATGAGCGTTTTATCAGGCTCTAACTTCGCAGGTATTTCGCGCAAATAAGCTGATGGAACGTCATTGGCGGCCATAATTTCAACGCTTGAATCACGGTCACGATGCAGCTTTATGGTTAGCAATCCGTCATTGCTTTTAATTTCCGTAATTCCGCACCGCGCCATATTGAAGCGCAGATAGTCACGCATTGCATTTGCTCGATTGCGCACGGCTTTAGCCTTATCTGCAACTTCTTTGGCATGGCGCTCGATTGCATCCGCTTCTGTCTCAATGTTTCTGACATAAGCGGCTACTGCCTTTGCCTTTTCTTCAACCGGCATCAGGCAGCCTTCTAGCGTGTCTGCTATGGCATCTGCAGGTGCGTCTGATTCTTCAAGCTTATTTGCGATTGCAATAAACTCATCAGCAACTTGGTAAAGTTTCAGGTTCATGGCTCACCTCTAGAAAGGAATGTCATCTTCAAACGCATCGGATGATTTACCGGTTTGTTTCATGCGCTCATGAAACTCTGGGCTTTGACTAATCATCTGGCGCATTTTTTCACTGAACGATTCAAACGTTGCCATATCGAACTCGCCTTCTTCGAGCGAGAAATACGTTACCTGGCTAGATGTTTCCGGCAGAGACATGCCCTTAGGAGCAGCCATAACTCCGCCAACGCGAGCGTTGTTCTTTTCATTCAGAACAATCGACAGCATGCATGGCTTGCCAAGAATGTTCTTCATGTCAAAGCCGCGCAGTTCTTCGTCTGTGAACGCACGCCCGCGCCAGTTTTCAAGGTCTTTGCGCAGGTTAGCTTTCTCGCTCAGGCTGGCAGTGTAAAACTTGCTTACCGTGAATGGCTGCCCGGCATATTCGCCGTTCTGCATCAGCTCAGATGGCAACTCCCACCCGATAATGATCTGGCGCTTGAAAGTTGCTTGTCCTTGGTACTCGCCCTTTTGTGTGCCGATATCAACCAACTTGATACAGCGACCAAGATGAGTACCGGCTGGCGCCTGTTCGAAATTTCCGTTTCCAGTGTCTTTAACAATCATGCTGCTTTCCTTTCAATAGTTTCTTGTACCTGTGAGCTGTCGTCGTTGCTGTTACGTTCGTCGATCTCGTACAGCACGGCCTTGATCTTTTGCAGCTCTTCCTCGATCTTCTCTGCGTAGAAATCAGGGATCACGCTTGGATAC
>CALMES010000055.1 GCA_937863435.1 uncultured Candidatus Peregrinibacteria bacterium | reverse complement strand
GGCGCGCGTCGGTCACGTTTGATGCGGTGTACTTCTCCACGTCCTGCCGGGTGCAGCTACGCCGCGCCAGCGGCAGCGGCACCGCGAGCTGCGCTCTCAAGTACCGGATGTTGGCTTAGGCGCCCAGTCAATCGCTACTGACAGCGCCAGCCGAATGCCAGCGCTGACGTTGCCGCCGCCCAGCGCCCGCGCGCGCTCGATGTCCTCGGGGCGCAGCCGCACCTGAGTGCGCAGCACGCCGGTCGATGGGCGCCCGCGTGGCTTCCTTGCCGACTTATCTACGGGTTTTCGCGGTGCCATTCAGCGGCCTCGTTCATCAAGCGCACAGCCGCGCGCTGCATGTCATGCGGCGCGGTGCGGCGCACATCAATCAGCCAGGCGTTGAGCGCCGGCAGTGTGGCGGGAGCTGCGAGAAAATCCGTGAACCCGTCGCCGCGCTCCGGCCGCATGACGAGGCCGGAGACGTGGCGTAGTGAGCCGTCCGGAAGACGCTCCCAGTTTGTCTGCCAGCGATAATTTTTCCCCGTCACTTTCTCCCCTCAAGCACCGCTTTCCAGGCGTCGTTGATATCGTCTTTGTCGTATCTGCGCAGGTATGCCGCCTGCACTTCCTTTGGCTTAGGCAACACGATGGCGCGCGCCGTCGTTTCGGCTTTGAGTGAGCACAAGCCCGTGCCGTCGACAGATGTCGGCCATCTCTTGAATGATGGCTTGCTCAGACGTGTAAATGCGGCCGTTCATCAGCGCAAAAACACCCTTGCTGCTCACTTTGAGCGCTTTCTTGTCTGCGTAGAGCGCGCCCTCTGGGTGCGGCAGCACGCTGATGCAGGTATAGGTGTCGACGTTGATCGTCTTTTTATAGTCGTGCCAAGCCGGCTCGAACAGCGGCTGCCCGTTCCCGAACTTAGAGTAAATGGCGCCGACAGCGCCGCTTGAATGAGCGAAGTGTTGGTTCTCTTTCATATTCACCTCGGCAGTTTTAAAGGGTGAAAACTGCGGACTTTTGCGCAGCCTGAATTTTCTTGACGAGCGGCTTCGGCGTGTTGCCGAACCATGCGCAGCAGCCATCGACGTGCCCTTCGAGCGAGTTGAACAGCTCCCATTCATCATTCGAACGGTCAGCGGGTGCAGCCCACTTCGCCTCGCCGAAAACCGGCGATCGATGCTCGCTCACGGTGCGCGCCACGCGCAGCGTGATGCCTAATTCACCATAGAACTCGTCGGTCTCGAACGTGTCACCCTTCGCTGCGCGGTGCCGGTCGTAATAACTGCTGGCGCCGCGCTGGCGCCGCACGGTGCATTTTGTCCACGCCGCGATCACACCGCGCTCGGTGAGCGCGCATACGGCGAGCGCGGGGCCTTGCTCGACCGTCGTCGAGCGGAGCACCAGCGTGAACTGCTCACCGTTGAGCGGCTCGACGATGGTGATCGGTGCGGGTGGCGCCTCAACTGTGGCCGAGGCCAGCGCGCCAACCGACAGGCTGGCGAATTGCTCGTTCGTCAGCGTCCAGTATTTGCCATCTGGGTTCCAGCGGCCGCCCGCGGCCTTGATAGTCTCGCGGCATTCGTAGGCGTTGTGAATTTTGTACATCTCGATCTCCTCAGAGCGCCGCTTTTAATACCTGCGGTGTCGGTCGGCTCGGATTCGAGCCAGTGATTTAATTATGTACACCCGAAATCTGGATGTCAAGCGATTCCGCGAAAAAAGTTCCGATTTAGCGTTTTCGTGCACGCGTAGCGGCCAAGTTGCACCAACGCTTCAATCTTGTCATCCATTCAAAAGCTCCCTTGTGATAAGCGGCGCCATCATCGCCGCTGCTCGTCATTGCGTTCAAAGTTTTTGCCTTCTTCGCCGCACAGCCCGCGTTCTGAGCGCGCCAAAGTGCAATCCTGGAACACAATCTCACGCGGTCTGCTTACATTGCCGTTTACAACGTTGACGACTTCCGGGCGGACAAAGCGAGTCTCCCCGCATTTAGCGTCTTCTTTCACCGGTCTACCGAACTCAGCCCATGCGTACCAAAGCTGGTGCCACCACCCGTAACGCACTGGCGGAATGTAGTGAACGCAGTCTTTGCAAAACTTCATCGTCCTATCCTTTCGGCGGTTCTGGTGTTGGCTCTGCGTAGCGCCAGGTAAGGCAGAGCCTGGCCATGTCTTTTGTGTGATCGCCGCGACTTCTTTGGCACCGTTCTCCCACGAGATGCCTGTCGGCCCGTAGTACGTTGGGTCGATCACTTGCACGCTCTTGCGTGCATTCTTTCTTGGTGCGGTGGCCTTGGTCATCGTCCAATCTCCCTCAGTGCCGCATCACGCGCGGCGTTTACTCGTTGCATGGCGGCGGTGCTGCCGCCCTTGTCCGGGTGGGCCTTGCTGGCTGCGCGTCGATACGCTTCGGTGATGATTGCCTCGCTGGCGGGCGCATTTGCGCCGAGCCCGAGCACGTCACGCCATGACGATGACGCACCAGGCGCAGCGAGCGCCGTAAACCCGGTGAATGCACGTCGTTGACCTTGTGCTCAGGCAGCAGCGTCACCGAATCGACGTAGCGT
>CALMES010000054.1 GCA_937863435.1 uncultured Candidatus Peregrinibacteria bacterium | reverse complement strand
TACAGCTACCCGCCCATTTCCAGAGTGTTTCCGAACAACCCGGCGTTTGCCGCGTTTGCGCAAATGGGACCGGAGGAACGCAGAGAGATGCTTGAAGCAAACTGCGACATCACGGTAAGCGGTGTCACGGCCCAGATTAAAAACAGTGACCTCATACCACGCCTGCAATTTATGATGCAGAAGGCGGAAAGCGGACTGTGGGGAAAATATTTCAAGCCTTACGAACTGTTAAAAACATCCTCAACCACCCTTGGGTTCTACGAGCCAAAGTTTCTGTTAAACGACCAGGAGGCCCAGATGGTTGAACAGGTTGCCTCCCAGATGGAGGCAGAGGCAATGATGGCGCAGGAAGCGGCCAACAACGTTGTGCAGATACCAGGGCAGAAGCAGTTACCGCAGGGAGGTATGTAATGCCAGCGAAAAGCAAGGTTCAGAGACGTTTAATGAGTATGGCCAAATATGCACCGGAGAAGGTGAACAGGAAGAATAAGGATGTCCTCGGCATGACCGGAAAGCAGCTATCAGACTTCGCCAGCACGCCGGAGAAGGGATTGCCGAAGAAGAAGGGGAAGAAGTAATGCAGACTGACATCTTAACCGGACAGCCCAAGACCTTTGACATCAACCATAAACGCCAGCGAGAGGAAAAGATTCTTGAGGTTCAGATAGACAAGGGCATGGAGGCGGAAAAGAGGTTGTCGAGCGAGGAAGGCAGCTATTTTGTTAATCTCGTCCTGGACAAGCTCACCCAGAGGATCAACATACTCGTACAAAACGACTCAGAGGCGACAACGCTGGTGAACATGATACGCAGCCTGAATTATCAGGTTGATATAGGACATGCAGCAGCAGAAAGGCTGTTGATGATACGGAGAGAGAAGAAATGAAGGCAATCAACCGCCCCCACAAGGACACGCGGATTGAAATAAAAGAAAGGCCAGCCCCGACACGGACACGCTGGAAGGTGACACAATGGCAACAACGGTAACGGCTGAAATGTTAAACGGTGACGGAAAAGATACGAAGGACACACTTACCACCTCCCTTGATGCCAAGGAAACAGATGGTAAGCCCCCGGAAGGTATCGAGCCAAAGCCCCCGCTTGAAGGATTCGGAGAAGTGGAGGAAGAGGACAAGCCACCAGAAAAGCCCTTGAAGTACAAGAGCCACGAGGAAGCGGAGAAAGCATACCGCGAGGCTGAAAAGAAGCTCCACGAATCCACGACCGAGACAGCCAAGCTCAAGAAGGTTGTCGAAGATCTGCAAAAGCGGATTGATGGAGTGGAAAAGAAGGCCGACCCCAACCAGAAAGGCAAGTGGGAGGTTGAGCAGGACCGGATACTCAACGCAACGATAGACGCAGCCAACAAACTATCGACGGATGACCCGGACTACAACATGAAACTGGCTAAAGTATGGATGAAGGGACAGGCGGATATTGCCAAGATAGCCGCGCAGGAAGAACGGGAACGCCAGGAAATAGCCGCGAACGACCTGAAAGTTATTAACACCACGGTAGATAAGGCGCTTGAAGCGGCAGAACTGGACAAAATACCAGGGATTCAGCAGTTGTTCTGGGCGCAGGCGGCATGGGCAGACAAGAATCTGTCTCTCGACGAGCAGATTACCTGGACAATCGCTCAGTGCAAGGCAATCGTGGACGGCATAAGGGGCAAAGAAACCGCCCGTTATCAGGAAGAACAGAAGAACCGCAGCAAGTTTGACATCTTGCAGCGTGGAGGTAAACTGGTTTCCAAAGCGAGCCAGGACGAAGGCACTCAGACAATGGGTGACGCAATCCGGGCCGTAAAGGAACGGAGAAAATTGAGATAGGAGGTATTTTCCATGCCTGAATGGACTTGGAATTACGATACAGCGACCGGTACTTATAAATCGCACACGATCAGTTCAAAGCTGAGAGAGCAAGCGGTTGTTGAGTCCGTCTTTGCTGATTTTGTACGGCCAGAGCCAGGGTTCGGACGGAAGAAAGGTGAGACAATCACCATTATGCGTTTTGACGCTCTTTCCATCCCGACCAGTGCGGCTCTCACAGAAACAGAGCGCATCCCCATTGACACGATGACCCAGACAAGCGTCGGCATCACGGTCTACGAATATGGCCGTGGCGTGGCGTTCACTCACATCAGCCAGCTTTTAAGCAAGTTTGACCCCGAGGACAGGATTCAGAAAGCCTTAACCGAGCAGATGAGGAAAAGCCTTGACCGGCTCTATGCTACTGCAATGAAAACGGTTTATCTGAAGTACATCCCGACCTCATTGACCGGAGGCTCATTTGATGAGGACGGCACCGCCTCCACATCGGCAACCTCAAATATCACCGTGGCGCACCTTGCCGCGATCAGGGATGCTTTTGCTGATACCTACATCGTTCCGCCCTACGAGAACGGCGATTATATCGGCCTCATCTCCACCAAGGGATTGAGGGGCATCAAGAACGACCCGACCTTTGAGACCTGGAAGCAGTATCTCAGGGAAGGCGACGTGCTCCACAACTCGGAAGTGGGAAAGATCGAATCAATACGCTGCATCGAGGTCAAGGACACCACAAACCTTGCCAACAACAAGGGAACCGGCTCAGTCCTGGGCGAAGCGGTAATCTTTGGCGACGACTTCTGTGTCATGGCAGAGGTGGAAACACCGGAAGTAAGGGCACAGGTAAACATGGGACAGGACTTCGGCAGGGTACACGCTGCCGCATGGTATGGAGTTCTCGGCGCCGGTCTTTCTTGGAGCGCAACAGCGACAGCCGGTAAGGTAAAAGGTTGCCATATAACTTCTTCATAGGATAGGAGGTGAAACCATGCCATATTCAAGCCAATCAGTAATTAACTGCATTGACCCGGCAATCGGATCGGAGTTAGCCATCGGAAGTGCGGTGAACAAAACGGTCTATATGCTGGTGAACCACCCGGCTACTCTGTACGCAGTGGGCGTGCTCATTACCACTGCAACTGATACGGACGCCGCAACATGCACCGTGACGCGAAGGGTAACGGCAGGAAGCGATACCAACGCCACAGCCGTGGATGTAATCCACATTCCAACGGGAACAGCAGCCGGGAAGATCGTGTATATTCAGCTTGCAACCCCCATTTCGTTGAACGCAGGCGATCAGT
>CALMES010000053.1 GCA_937863435.1 uncultured Candidatus Peregrinibacteria bacterium | reverse complement strand
CAGGAAACCGTCGAGATAGACTTCCGCCCCGGACTGACCGAGAACGTCGCCGACAATGACGGCATCACGATCCTGAGCTCATCCGCAACGATGGCGCAAAAGCGCCTGCTCGTACAGGCTGCAAAAGACATCATCCGTTATCATAAACAAATGTACTCCGACTCGTCGTTGTGGCTGCCTGACAACGCCGATCTGAAGAAGGCAAACAAAATACAAGCGATCCACCTTTCGAAGGTCATGGACATGCGCGACAGAGCCACTGAGATCGGCGAGCTGACAGGCGGGTCATTCTCTGACGGGTCAATCTCTATCGAGGGTGTAACATCCTCTACCCTGCACCCGGACGCGCGGTTCCTGATTGATAAGGTTCTCGATGAGTACAGGGACGTGCTTTTACCAGCACGGGGAGTGTACTGCGGCCGATGAAAAAGACAGACTGGGCAATACGGGGCGCAAAGAACGATATGCTCAGCACTCTGGGCGCGATTCAGCGTCGCTATTCATACCTTGACGACATCAAGTATGCGCTTTCAAAAGACCTCGCCACCGTTGAGGCAGCGATTGAGAAGTATTACTTCGAGCTAAAGAGGCCGCTTTTCAAGTTCTTCGCCGGTGATATGCTCGAGGCGGTGGTCGGTGAGGCACATGATGAATTCCTCAACTCACTGAAGTCATACATCAGACAAGGCCGCCTGACGGTGAATGCGGGTGTTTCTGATAGGTTGTTAGACTCACTGCGGGAGCAGATCGTAAGGAACCTCGACGGCATGGTTCTCGAGGCCGACCGTAACATGCGCACGCGCGCGCGGGAGTTCTCCAAAGTGGCCGCGGAGTCAACAAACAACGCAGCCATGGCACAGATTCAGAGCACGCAGCTCAAGATTGAGTCCATAACCAAAAGAACCACAGGAGCAGAAGACCTTCAAAAGGCCTGGGCAAAACTACAAGACAGATATGGGCGCCGGGACACTGTAAAATACCGGGATGGGAAAAACTACCCATTTAATACATACGTAGACGGCCGGGCAAAGACCACCGCTACAGATGTGCACGTCCTCACGACTCAGTATGACGCATCAGCGGCTGGGGTTTTTACTGGAATGATAACCTCTCACGGGGCGACAGATTCCTGCAAAGACTGGGAGGGCAAGGTTGTCTGCTTCACTCCAGAGGGCCGCAACATTCTGGCCGGGAAATATCCAGAGGCGCGCAACCTCCGGACTGTTGACGAAATCCGCCGTGACAAATCAACCCACATGTGGAAATTTCAATGCACGCACGGTATCACATCTTACCCTATCCAGTTCCTTGATGATAAGGACGCTCGCGCGATTATCGCAGAGGCGGTGGCAGCGTGAAGATTCGCTTTTACCAAGGCAAGTACGTAGACAATGAATGGAAAATCGGAGCTGCCGTTAAGGTGAACTCTTACCTGTTCAAGAACACCCTAAGGCCAGACAAAAGCGGCACAATGGTGGAGTATGCGGGAAAGATCAGCACGACAGCACAACTGCCGGCGGGCAGTCACTTGATTCTCGAGCGCGGCGGGTATCTTTCAGCCGTATCTGTCGAGCCCGCTGCGGTGGGGTTGTCTCGGGTGAATCAGTACCTCTTAAAGGAGGTAGCAATCGTATGACCCGCGAGCAGGCATTCCAGAAAATCAAGAAGCTGCAGGTGCCGGCGCTGATGCGCGCATGCGAGATCGTTTTACCCATGATTAAGATGAAGATTCCAGAGGGCGAAACAGGTATACTGAAAAACACCACCCGCATTGAACCGGGTGAAAACTCCGTCGATCTGGTCTCTGGCGGCAAAGGCTCCGATGCCGCACCATACGCGCAT
>CALMES010000052.1 GCA_937863435.1 uncultured Candidatus Peregrinibacteria bacterium | reverse complement strand
CCGCAGGCGGCCTTGTATTCCTCACATTTCGAATCGGCAGGCGTTTCGCCTTTTTTGATACAAGCGATTCTGTGTACCACCGGAGACGGCCGATAACTTCCATTCCGATGAGAAGACCAATCAGCTTCCCACATGTAACCACCGACATCTACCATTTCGCTTCTCCTGAAAAATCCCCTGGATCCGCCAGGTCGGATGAAAACCGAAAAATACTTATTGGTAAAGAGTCTCCCCTATTATCCTTTTTTCGTGGTTCTTGTAAAGAGGTTTCGAAAAATCCTCGGTCTGGGAACTTCTGTGAATTCAACGGCCATCTAACTCCAGGCAAAAGCCGTTTTGTTTTAGTTTAGAAGTGCAACCTTCCGCCACCCACAGACCGAGAAAACCAAAATTACTACACTACATACGAACAATCTCTGTCTCAAGACATCTAAAAAATACTCAACTTGACACCCAAAATCAATTCTCGTACCATAAAAAAGCGGATAATGGTATTCCGTGTTTGATGTTTTTTTTACTTGTTCTCAACTGAGGAGTACTACACAATGGATCGAAGATGGCAATGCGCTCAGCCGTGACGATGTCGAGAATCTTTCGGAACTGTACCGGCGGTATTTGTTCCTTGCCGTTACGAACCCGGAAGAAGCCGTTGTGCCGACCAAAGGCATCGACAGGTTCTGGCATGCCCACATCCTGGACACCGCAAAGTACCGCGTCGATTGCCAGAAAGCCTTCGGCTTCTTCCTTGACCACTTCCCGTATTTCGGAATCCGAGGCAACGATGACCGGCAGAACTGGCAACACTCTCTCCTCAAGACTTCCGAACTCTACCGGGCTACATTCGGCGACGAATACCTGATCGGCAATACGGCAGGAAGCCTCTGCCAAGGTGGAGCTGACTGTGGAGCGGCTTGCGCGAAATGTTGCGAAAAAGTCGAGGGAGGGCGGATGCTCATGCAGGTTCGTCCGACCCTTCCAACGCACGGCGCATCGATTCCGGTACACTGAAAAATCCCGAAGTCGCTTACTCTCGGCTGGTAGTTTCGACTACCAGCCATTTTTTTTTTTTTTTTTAATTACCTATTTTTATGAAACCTTCGTTTGAACATCTGACTACATCGATGCAGGAAATCACACTCGATACCGACCTCCTAAACCATATCGATGAAGAGGAAAGAACGCGTACTAAAAAGAACTCCGAACTAATACATGCGGTTACCTTTTCTTATGAAGTGAAGGGTCTGCGATATGACGGGTTCTCTGTCCGCCCGAAACATATTAATGGGAAAAAATGCCCTGTCATTATCTTCAATCGCGGTGGAACCGGCATGTTTGGTTCTATCAAATACGGCATGTTGTTCATGGGTATGATCGCAGAATTCGCCCGGGCAGGATATATTGTAATCGGATCTCAGTGCATGGGATTCGGAGAAGATGGCGCACCAGATGAAATGGGTGGGGAAGACTTCCATTCGGTTTTGGCCCTGAAAAATCTTATCGATGCTGATGAATCAGCTGATTCTCATGCAATCGGAATCTATGGTGCAAGCCGAGGGGGCATGACAACCTATCGATTGCTCGCCGAAACCGATTGGGCAAGGGCTGCCATCGTCGTCTCAGGAATCGTCGATATGCCGGGAGATGTCTTCTTCAGACCAGAAATGATTGAACACTACAACAAAACATTCGGTGGATCTGAAGCTGACCTGAAGAAACGATCAGTATGGTACTGGCCAGAAAGACTCCCTAAAAATATTCCGATTCTTATCATGCACGGTTCGGCAGATTGGAGAGTGGACCCGAAAACAAGCATCCGTCTCTCAGAAAAACTGATTAGCCTCGAGATACCGCATCGTCTCGTTATTTTTGAAGGAAATGACCATAGTCTCTCAGAAAACGCCACTGAAGCATTAGAAATGAAACTGGCCTGGATGGAGAAATTCGTTAAAAACCAAGCTCCTCTGCCCATTCTCAAAAAACACGGAAAATAAAGACGCGTTCCATATCGGCGGAGAATCCTACAAAGCATTGATTCCCCTTGTCGTAGAACACGAGTTGCAGGAGGCGTGGCTGAACCAGGATCGATCCTCGACTGGCAGTGTCACTCTGCATACCTGGTATACAGGTGATGCAAAGGTATTGAAACATTACGTAGTATTGACTTTAAAATATATACGTGCTATAATACTCAGTCCGATAAATTTCTATCGGCACAGACGAAGGAGAAGAAAAGTGAGAATACAAGCATACCTCGGGTCTGATGTCCCGAGTGCAAATCCAATTCCAGGGTACCAGGGAAAAGAACTGAGATACATCGACTGTTTCCGTCTCTTGAATATCTTTCCGAGACGTCAGCGGCAATTCTGGTGCCGGGTCACCTATGATCAGATTTTGACGTTAGCACTGAATGCGGAGTCGGGAACCGATGATCATCAAGTTCTCAGTGAAAGCCGTATCAACGTGTTTTTCTCTGTCGCCGGACTATCGAAGGTGACCGTTACCTACAACTTTTGGTCCGGTTGGACAATCGAGGTTACTGATACCTGCGCGGCCCAAGCCAACTGATTGTGCAGCACAGCGGCTTCATTTGAAAAAGGAGAAGCAAATGAAGGTGTACGACAAGGACGTCTTCGGAAACGTGCAGTTCCCCGAACCAGCGCCGCTCGACAAACCGGTCGATCCAGGACCATTCGAGAATTGCTGGTACTGCGGGGAAGATATGATCATTCCACGGGGGCACCGCTACTTCAAGCAAGAGCTCAAACTCGCAGAAGTGTGCCAGGTAGTCAGGCAGCAAGAAGCCGCCGCCGACAAGGGGCCACTCAGCCGGTGGCGCGTGAACCACTTTCGTGTCCGAGCATTCTGGGGCGTCCAAGTGAGATACAATCTATACAGGCGTCAATGGGAGGTACTCACCATTGCCTGGGAATACGCCCAGCTCTGCTGAACAGAAGACCACCAATGCCCTAACAAGAGCGCACAAAACGCCCACCCACCAGGTGGTCGTTTTCTTTTTACCCCATTCAAAATCGACCATGCTATACTGATGCCGCACTGAAATAAAACACTTATGAAAACCCTCAAATTCGCCCCGCATCTCGCACAGCAAGTACTCGCCGGAGAAAAAACATCCACTTGGAGGCTGTTCGACGACAAAGATCTTCAGGAAGGCGATGAGCTCGTCTTCCTGAACAAGGAAACAAACG
>CALMES010000051.1 GCA_937863435.1 uncultured Candidatus Peregrinibacteria bacterium | reverse complement strand
TATTTTTTGAGCTGCTTTTATTTCCACTAAAGATGATAGATTATTTTTTATATATAATAGTAAAAAATCGGATGTAAGTGTTTCTACAGAAGTCCACAACAGAACTAGACCAAGTGAATATAAATAATTAAAATCAGTTTTCATTAGCTTAGTCATTGAGTTTTTGAAAATATTTAAATTTTCTAAAAAAGTTTTATTATTAAATTCACCTTTTTGTTGCAATTCTTTTTGCCAATCCTTAGGTATTTTTTTTAATAAATCAGCAAACAATCTAGAAGTTTTTATTGCTAAGACAGAAGTCTGCAAAGAATCTTGGATATCTTCAACATAATTGAGCCATTCTATAGCGGGTTGTTTAGCCCAAGAAGGAAGTTCTGACTTATCCATACAATATGTAAATTAAGTATTAATTTAATTCAAACTTTTTCTCAATCCTTCTATCCGGCACAATCCACATGAGTGCCACAAAGAGATACAGCCCGATTGCCAGCCATACGTTTACAAACGATAAGCCAATTCCAGCTGCATACAGAACAATCGAGAGCTTTCCTTTGATATGCTTGCCAACTGCAGCACGCAGTTTCGGATTGGCGTCTTTGTGCAGGAGTATTGCAAGCTGCAGCACATGATACGCAATGGCTGCAAGCAGCAGAATGCAGCCGTAGACGGCAGTTGGCAGAAAGGCAAAGTGACTCTGCTCCATCCACTGCGTGGTGAATGGAATAATGGAAAGCCAGAAGAGCAAATGGAGATTGGCCCACAGCACGCCGCCATGCACTCGCTCCGTTGCCTGCAGCATGTGATGATGGTTGTTCCAGTAAATACCGAGATACAGAAAGCTGAGAACGTACGAGAGAAAAATGGGTGTGAGCGAAAGAAGTGCCGGCAAGTCGCTGCCCGCTGGCGCTTTCAGCTCCAGCACCATGATAGTGATGATGATGGCAATAACGCCGTCGCTAAACGCCTCGAGTCGTGTTTTATTCATGCGCGCAGCATAGCAAAGATTCTGCTCAACACTACTTTACAAAATGCCGCCGCCCATTTCTGCCAAGAGCTCCGACAGCTTCTCAATTTTTTTCTGAGCGGAATCCGGTAACAGATCTGCAGAAAGTAACTCGGCACGTTCAATGGAATCGAACAGCTTATTTTTGCCACCAGGAGCAAGTACCACAAAACTCACGCGTGCGTCGTGTGCATTCGCTTCTCGCTGTACCAAGCCGATTTTCTCCATAGGAGCGAGCAGGCGAGTGATGCCGGATGCCGTAAGTCCGACTTTATCTGCCAGATCTATGCGACGCATTTTTTCGTGTTCGGCCTGGCTTAAGTGAAACAGAATCATGAACTCGGTGAGCCCAAGACCGTTGAGGCTGGCATCGAAACGTCGAGTGGTGACTGCCTGAACCTTTGCGAGGTTTAGGAAAAACTTAAGTGAGGGAGAGAGTGTTTTCATACTTGCATGATACTTGATATATCAAGTATTAGTCAAGCATTTGCTTCGACATCGCTCAGCATGACACATTAGCATCTAAAATCCTGCTCGATCATTATCTCTTTGTCATCCAGAGCGGAGCCGAAGGATTACTTCGTCGCGACAAACCGCATGCTCAGCGAATTGACACAATGACGCGTATTTTTATCGGTCAGATGCTCGCCTTCAAATACATGGCCCAAATGCGCATTGCAATTGGCGCACTCGATTTCGATACGGCGACCGTCGGCATCCGGTATACGTTTGACGGCGCCTGGAATTTCCTGATCAAACGCTGGCCAACCGCAGCCGGCATCGAATTTATCATCAGATCTATACAGCTCCGCATTGCAGCGACGGCAGATGTACGTTCCCTTCTTGTAGAAGTTATCGTACTCGCCGGTAAACGGCGCTTCGGTTCCTTTCTGTTCGATAACGTACGCTTCGTCGGGTGTGAGGGGATTGAATGTCATAGAATGCAATGCTGCCTGTTTTGTCTTTGATGCACAATACCAGCTTTCTGCCGCGTAACGCATCGGGCAGAAAACAGGCAAGAATCAGTTGCATCTCATGCCAATTATCATCTTCTGGCACAGAAAAACTTTATACTGCTGTGCATGATAGACTTGCATCTTCTTCCCTGGGATTTATACAGCCGCATTCTTATTGCAGGTTTTCTGGGCGCAATGATCGGCATGGAGCGTGATTTAAGCGGTCGTCCGGCAGGGCTCCGCACCAACATGATCATCGCCATCAGTTCGTGTCTCTTTACCATTTTATCTCTGTACGCTTTCGGCGGCGGAGTGGTTGATCGCATTGCGTCCAACATTGTTGTCGGCGTTGGCTTCCTTGGCGCCGGCGCACTCATGCATCACAAAACACAGGTGCTCGGACTCACCACTGCAGCCGATATCTGGCTGGTGGCTGCGGTCGGCATGGCGGTTGGTGCGGGGTTTTACAGTATCGCCGTGTTCGTATCGGTTGTGTCGGTTGCCGGCATTGTCTTGCTCGGGCCGCTCAGCCATAAGCTGGAAGGAATCGGTCAGGCCCGCATGAAGAAAAAGCATCAGAAGGATCACAAGCAGGCAGCGAAATAATTACAGCGTTGCCAGAAATTCCTCAAAATGCTTCGACAGTTCACTTGCATCCGGATGGATCTGATCAAAAGAAAAATCGTTAATCGTGCGAATCGGCAGAACTTTCGATGATGTGCTTGTTAAAAATGCACCATCGAATGTGCTAATGGAGCTGAGCGGAATGGATCGATGCTCAATGGTATAACCGTTTTTTTCAGCGACTTCGAGCACGTGCATGCGTGTAATGCCATCCAAGATTTGCTCGAGTGGCGGACTGATAATCGTGCGATTTTTGAGAGCAAAGAAATTGGTGCGCGTGCCTTCGGTGATGCAATCAGCATGATCCAGAAGCAGACAATCGTAGGCATTGTGTGATCGGGCTTTGTCGTAGGCAATGTAACTGCCGAGCATGTTGAGAGTTTTCGCCTGCGGAAACAAGCGTTCGTACCGCATGGATGACACTGTTACTCCGTCTCTGTACCATTTCTTTTCCGGAAACACGGGTGAGAGCGGCAGAATCTGTAATTCGCAATCCTCCGGCTTTTTGGCGCCGATGAGAAGAATTTTGATATTAAACGCATCAATTTGTACGGTGCTGATGAGATCGGTGACAAATTTCTCTATATCGGCAGCAGTATAATTATGAACAAGATGGATGATGGACGCAGAATGCATCAGACGTTCTGCATGATCGCTCAAGAAATACGCCTTGCCGCGTACCACACGAATTGTTTCGTACACGCCAAACCCGTACGCATACGAAATGTTGTACGTAGAGATAACAGCTTGCTCTAGAGGAAGAACAACGCCATTGCGAGAAAAATGTGTAAATGAAGCCATCAAAAGCATACTAGCTGATGGCAAGCCAGTCTGGTATTTGCTTTATAAACTATTTTATTGTATAATATTGCATTGAGATCATGAAACACATATACCAATACATACGATCGGCGACCAAATCCGTCCTCTCCGGCGGTAAGACGCATACCGACTTTGCGTCCTATTCAGATGAATCCCTCACTCTTCATCTGATTCGTATGGTTACCAAAAAACGCGTACAGGACGTGTACGCGGATCCACTGGCGTCGGCCAAACTTGTTGGCTTGCATTACACGACGGACGAAATGCCCGGCATCCGTCGCAAGAAGCACGGCAAAAGTTTTACGTATACCGATGCGTCCGGCAAAACCGTCAAAGATGCCAAGACACTCAAGCGCATTAAGAGCCTGGTCATTCCGCCAGCGTGGACAGATGTCTGGATCTGCTCGTCCGATGCCGGCCACATGCAGGTAACAGGCAAAGATGCCAAAGGACGCAAGCAGTATCGTTATCATCCGCTATGGAACCGCATGCGTAACTTAACGAAGTATCATCGCATGGTACCATTCGCTGAATTATTGCCACGCGTTCGTCAGCGTATCCAGCTGGATTTAAAGAAGCCGGGTTTGCCACGCGAGAAAGTACTTGCGACGATTGTGGAACTCCTCGAGCGCACGCTCATTCGCATTGGTAACGAAGAGTACGCCAAAGATAATCATTCGTATGGCCTGACAACCATGCTCAATAAACATGTGACGGTAAACGGATCGAAACTTCAGTTTCACTTTAAAGGCAAAAGCGGCGTTGTGCATACGATCGATATTTCCGACAGTCGTCTCGCAAAGATTGTGCAGAAGTGTCAGGAAATTCCAGGCCAGCATTTGTTTGAATACATTGATGATGCCGGCAATTGCCAGAAAATAGATTCAGCCGATGTGAATGCCTATTTGCACGATGTACTGGGCGAGGAATACACCGCCAAAGATTATCGCACCTGGAAGGGGACGGTCCTCATGGCATCGCACTTACAAGACCTTGGCACATTCACCACTCAAAAGGATGAGAAGGAGAAAATCCGCGAAGCAATCAAGCGTGTCTCCCGGACACTCGGCAATACGCCGTCCGTCTGCAAAAACTATTACGTGCACCCTGTTGTGCTGCAAGCCTATCACGAAGGATCGCTGCATGTCGTCTTTGCAAAAATGTCCGAACAATCCGGAGATATGCAATTTTTCAAACCGGAAGAAAGGGCGGTGTTGCACTTGCTGAAGAAGGGAGGAGGGAAGTAAATTTCAAGATACAAGAAACAAGCATCAAAAAGGATGAAAGCAAGAATCATCAATCACCGAGAGATTACGACCACTATTAATTTTTTGATATTTGTTGTTTGCAGTTTTTTGTTATTTATATCTTGTTTCTTTCTTCTTGATTTTTGAATGCAATCACGGATAGCGACCAAAGTATGCTACGATTCAGTCAGTATGCTTGAACTGCACCGCAAAATCCTCGGCGACAAAGGGCGAAATGATGCGTTTTATACTGCGTTACAACAATCGATTGTTCCGGGTACAAGCATTGTGTGTGACATAGGCTCGGGTACGGGTTTTTTAAGCTTTCTCGCATCGAGGCTCGGTGCCAAAGAATGTCATTTATTTGAGCAATCCGAAGACATGCTGTTATGCCAAAAACTCGCGCAGATCAATGAAATAGAAAATCTCACGTTTCATCATGAACATTCGGCTGAGTCAGACAAAAAAATCCAGGCCGATATTCTTGTCTCCGAAACACTCGGCAACTATGCACTCGAAGAGAATATTATTGAATCTGTCGAAGACGCGAAGAGATTTCTCAAAAAAGACGCGATTATCATTCCAGGCGCAATCGAGCAATTTGTCTGCCCGGTGATTTCGAAGGAGTTATATGAGAGCGTGAATGTCTGGGATACGATCGGTTACGATCTAGATTTTTCGGCCGCCAAAACAGTATCGCTGCAGAATATGTACGTACGAACTATCAAGCCGGATCAATTGCTGCAACAAGATGCATCGTCGCAATTATGGGACACGATTGATTTTTCAAAAACGAATGAAAGCGTGCGCCAGGCAACGCTCAGCTGGACGATCAAGAAACCTGAAATCATCTACGGTTTCGCCCTCTGGTGGAATGCACTCCTTATAAAGGGAGTGGAATTGTCGACAAGTCCGTTTGCCGTACCGACACACTGGGAACAGATTTTCCTGCCGCTCCTGGAGCCCGTGAAATTATCAGCCGGTGACAAGCTGGAACTGACACTCGTTTCCGATACCTCGCCGGATGTGAAAGTGAATCTGGAATGGGATGTAACGCAGTGGTCGGCAGACGGCAGGCCACTAACGCATCAGCACCTGGATATGCAGCAGGGATTTATCGCCATGCACGACGACCCTGCATAAGGACGGCCATACCTGCACTCTGTGCAAATCAGGCCAGAGTGAGAACAACAAAATAGACAGTCATATACAAGGAAGACGCTGCGTGCTTCGAAGTCTTGCACGGAATTTCGGGATAGAAGAGAGGGGCAGGTAGGGATAGAATGCCGTCATGCGCTTCTCACGATCAACACTTGAACACCTGACGGTTTGCCTGTCCGTCGGCCTTCTTCTGCTCTGGAAGGGCGGTAAAGCTGTTGATGCCACCTGGATGGTCGGCGCTCTGGCAATTATCCTTACCGGTCTCGACTGCATGGCGCCACGCACGTCGCGGAAAATTCCCGGTGCGCTGCTGGGGGTGACAGCCGCTTTCGGATTCTGGACGATCCTCAGCTTCGTATTTTCAAAGACAATGAACTACGGACTGGATGAAGTGATCCAAACCGTCAGTCTGCTGCTGATTTTTGTCTGGGCGATGCATCGGGCAGGGGACAGCGCCGGCAATCATGCGTTGCAGACACACGTTGCGCGAACAATCGCCGCTGCCGTTCTGATCGCGTGTACCGCTGGCATTGCGGTGTACTGTCTCCAGCCTGTCAGCCGCTTTGTGGGTACGTTTTTCGACTATCGTTTCCATACGGATTACTGGCCAAATGCGTGGGGAGAGTATGTGCTGCTCGCCTGGCCCATGCTCGTCTGGTCACTGTGGCTGCACCCAAAAGCAAAGAACGGATACGGTCGTTTCTGGATAGTGTCGCTTGCAAGCGGCATACTGCTTGGCTGCCTGCTGCTGAGTTATTCACGGGGATCGATGATCGCGCTGGGCTGCCAGTTTGTAGTTGCATCGGGATTGATGATCATTGGCAGGCTGCGGATTGCGCTGCGCCATGGCATCGCAGCTGCGGCGATCATCATCGTATCGTCAGTCATGCTGTTTGGCAGCGTCAACTCTATCCGCTCACAGAGACACACGGTGGAATCAGTGATCAAAAAAGCGACATTCACATCGGACGAAAAGGCATCTTCGGTATCCGAGCGTTCGCAATTCTGGCATCAGGCTGTCATTCTGGCATCAGCGCATCCGCTTGTCGGCTGGGGGCCTTACAGCTTCCGGTTTGTGCAGCCGGCATTGCAGCAGGATGTGCTGGCGACCGCCGATCATCCGCATAATGTGCTGCTGAAACTCGCGGCGGAGCGGGGGATTCCGGCCGCTATTTTCTTCGGACTGATTTTTGTGATTGTATTTGGTCTGCATCTGCAAACACTGCGCACATCGAAGCGCGAGCATCATGACCCAGCTACTCGCTGGTTTGTGCTGGCATCATTTGTGGCGATTGCGGGAGTACTCGCCCATAACATGATCGACTACAATCTGCAGTTTGTGGGCATTTCGCTGCCGCTGTGGCTTATTGCCGGCCTCGGATCCGGCATGGCACTCAGGCACGAAAGCACCGTACAGTCTACCAATATCACTCTCGTCCATACCTGCAAGATGCTGCTTGCCGTCCTGCTCTGCTCTGTGCTCGTACTGGAAGGGCGCTATCTTTTTCTGTCCTCCAGGGGCCGCCGCGCGGAGGCGGCAGGCGACAGAAACACCGCCCTGCAGTATTATGACAAAACCACGCAGTCACTTTTCACGCGCGACACGCTGTTGAGTATGGCAACAATGTACCTGAAACACTCCGACACGCAAAAAGCCGAAGCCGTGCTGGCAAGCTACATGAAGCAGAACAGCGAGGACGGACGCGCATGGAAGCTGAGAGGGGATACACAGACAACGAACAATCTCTCCCGCCTTGAAAGCTACACCGAAGCGTATCGTCGTCTGCGCTACAATGACGTGACGGTCGTTCTGGCCTACGTAACCGCTCTTGCCACGCACGATCGACAGGCGCTCGATGCCAGGCGCCTTGAGATAGACTCGCTTATAAATGACTTTCAACTCGCGGTGCAAAATAACACGCATTTCATCGATCTGTCACCGAATGTGGAGGCACTTGCGACACTATCGCGCATTATGGCCGGTCTGTACCCTGACACCCGTGAAGCCTACGAGGATCTGGCCTTGGACATTATGCAAAAATCTGCAGAAGAACGTGCCAGACAGCAAGGTCGTCCGTCGGGCATACTGTGGTAAATACACGCAAAAGACTATGGACGGCAGGCATGAAGCGGAGCAATACTATGTTCCCATTCACTTTCATCATTCTATGCGCCGCCACTTTCTCCTCCTCTGTACCGCCTTTCTGATAACCGCCTGCAACAGCAAAGCAGGCACCGATTCGGATGTACTGCAGCAGGACACTGTCCCCACGGTCATGAAAACCGGAGACGAGCTTGAGGACCCCGTACATGGCACCGAGAAAACATTTTCCTATGGAGCACTGTCGGGGGTGGATGGCAATAACGCGAATGGCGTGGGATACCGTTACGGCTTTTCGGACGGCGCAACCGTCATCACCCTCAATTTGAACGTGCCTATCGTCAAAGGCTCCTATTACATCGGATGGCTCACGCAGGAAGACAGTACGAAGGAATGGATAAAAATGGGTGACTTCTTTGCCCCGTTCAATGATGCCCGTCACGGTCTGAAATTCGAAACCAAAGCCGACATCACCGCATACAAAAAAGTGGTGATTACTCAGGAGCAAACGCAATATCCGGCAGCACCGGGAAAAATCATTGCCGCCGGCTCTCTGACACTGGTAAAGCAGCCGGTCCCCCTGAAAAAGCCGACTCCTCCGGCCAAGTAGTCTTTACGCGGAAAATGTCGGCATGGAAAAAATCATTGCAACGGCAATGAAGGCGATGAGCACCACATGAACAAAGATGAGTGGCACGGAAATACTTCTTCTTAATTTTCTCACGTAATTCATGCAAAGTGGGAAAGAGTAGAAAGTGCCTGATTGTAAATTGAGGAGCCAAAGTGTCTAGTATCTGCTGAGCTACTTGCTTGTTCACAAATACATATCAAAATATACGTTTGTGGCTTTTACTTGCCACATCTTGCTGTTTGAAAGACAAGATTACATGACTTGCTTTATTTGTATAATATTTTTTAATATACTATGGTCGGAGCGACTGGACTCGAACCAGCGGCCTCGTGGTCCCGAACCACGCGCTCTACCAACTGAGCTACGCCCCGAGAGAGCTCTATAATAATACGAATCAAGCATTGAAAAATAGACCATACTCGAAATTCGACCGCTATCGTAAGCTTCTCATGTGTGATACGTCTTTAGACCGGAACCCATCGCAATCCTTGAAGCGAGTCTCTATAGTAGATATCTCACCCATTCTGTCCTCATGCAACAAACATCCTCTGAAAAACGCACGCTTTCGCTTGGCACCATCTTTTTCACGGTCTTTTTAGATCTCGTGGGTCTTGGCATTGTGATTCCGATTTTTGCACCGCTGTTTCTGAGTCACTCCAGCACAATTTTGCCAGCAGCAACACCGGACAATGTTCGATCGATCATTCTTGGCATCCTTCTCGCTTCATATCAGCTCGCCCAGTTTTTCGGCGCACCGCTGCTTGGCGGCTGGTCGGACAGAGTGGGGCGCAAGAAGGCACTGATCGTATCGCTGATTGGCACTGTCATTGGTTATCTCATTTTTGCGGCAGGTATTGAGCTGGGAAACATCTACCTTCTCTTTGCCGGTCGTATTATGGATGGCTTTACTGGTGGCAACATCTCGATTGCGATGTCGGCGATTGCCGATCAGAGTGATGAAAAATCCAGAGCACGGAACTTCGGGCTCATTGGCATGGCATTCGGACTCGGCTTTATTTTGGGGCCGTTCATCGGCGGAAAGCTGGCGGATCCGACGATAGTCAGCTGGTTTACGAATGCGACGCCGTTCTGGTTCGCAGCCGTTTTGAGCACGGTGAACATTCTTCTTGTTATCTGGCGGTTTAGGGAAACTCTGCACACGTCTGTCCGCCGCGACATGAGTCTCTTGACCGGTTTTCACAACATTGCCAAAGCCTTCACGATTCCGAATTTGCGCACGATGTTCATCGTTGTGTTTTTCCTGACACTCGGCTTTAACTTTTTCACACAATTCTTCCAGGTATTCCTCTACGACAAGTTCAGCTTTACGCAGTCGGGAATCGGCGATCTGTTTGCGTACATCGGCATCTGGATCGCACTTGCACAGGGATTCATTATCCGGCCGCTTTCGCGCCGCTTTTCTCCCACCCAGATATTTTCGTATTCCGCACTCATGCTGGGCATCGCTCTTCCTGTTCTGCTACTTCCCGACAAAGCGGTGTATTTGTACATGGTGTTACCGTTCGTGGCAGTAGCCAATGGCTTGACTCAGCCGAATATGACAGCGATTATTTCGGGCTTGAGCAGTAAGGAATCCCAGGGTGAGGTACTTGGCATCAATCAATCGATTCAATCTCTTGGCCAAGCGGTTCCTCCAATCATTGCCGGTTTTATCGTTTCCATCGATCGCAATCTGCCGCTGATCGTATCTGGCACATTCATCTTGCTTTCATGGATGATTTTCGTCCTTCTCTTTCACAAGAAACCGCAAAAGAAATTTGTCGAAGTCTAAAACTTGGTTCATACTGAGTACCTATGAAAAAACCACTTTGGTTTAAGGCAAAGACATACGGCTGGGGCTGGACGCCTGCCACCTGGCAAGGCTGGCTCCTTGTCCTCATGTATGTTGCATTTGTAATGGTTTCTTTCTTTGAGGTGGACAACAGAACAAAGTCCGTCGATGCAACAGTCATCAACTGGATTGCCATGTGCCTGCTTGCGACCGTCACACTCATTGCTATTTGTTATGCAACCGGTGAAAAGCCGAGGTGGAGGTGGGGGAAGAAGTAAGAGGAGCCAGAAGAAACAGACGATGCAGAAGAACCAGAGGATTCGCAGGAACCATACGTCTGAAGTTTTGGTGTATGCATATAATCATCCTCTGCATCATTTGGTTCTTCTGCTTCTTCTGGTTCCCTTATTTTCTCAAGTAAAAACTGCCATCGTTTTGCGCTCATGCTAATATCCTCCCATGATTACCCTCGCCCCAAACTCCCCGGCACCGGCCTTCGAAGCAATCGATCAGCACGGCGCCGGCCACACGCTGCAGGATTATGCCGGCAAGTGGCTTCTGCTGTATTTTTATCCGAAGGACGATACGCCCGGATGCACTATCGAAGCATGCGGCTTTCGCGATAATTTCTCCCTCCTGCAGAGAGAAATCGATATTGTGGGAGTGAGTGCCGACTCGCCGGAAAGTCATCAGCAGTTCATCAAAAAGTACGAGCTGCCGTTTACACTTCTCTCGGATACGGATCGGAAACTGATCAATACATATGAAGCGACGGACGGCGGATTCGGCAAGCGTGTTTCATTCATCATCGATCCAAAAGGAATGATCCGCAAAATTTATACCGGCATCGAATGCACGACTCATGCGGGAGAAATTCTCAAAGACCTCCACGAACTGAAAAATGGCTAAGAACAATTCCAAGCCGATGCGCTTCGCGCTGAAGCACGCATCTCGAATGACGCATTACGAAGCACATCAGTCGTAATTCGTACTTGGTTTACTTTTATGCTACACTTGCCTCCATTCCTTCCTCCTCTACTTTATGAAAAAATCTGCATGGCTCATTCTCCTTGGCGTCGTTGTGATTCTCGGTGTATGGCTCGCCGGTAGCTACAATGGCTTTATAGCGTCCAAAGCCAACGTTGACGGCCAGTGGGCGCAAGTTGAAACACAGTACCAGCGGCGCTTTGACCTTATCCCGAATCTGGTTGCCACCACCAAGGGAAACGCAAAGTTCGAACAGGAGACATTTACGGGCATTGCTCAGGCACGCAGCGGATGGGCACAGGCAAAAGACACCGGCAACCGAGATCAGCAGATCGATGCAGCCGAGCAGTTTGATGCGGCATTCACCCCGGCACTCAGCCGCATTATGCTTACGTTCGAGGCATATCCGGAACTGAAAGCCAACGCATCGTTTGCAAGCCTGATGACAGAACTCACCGGTACGGAAAACCGCATCGCAGTCGCACGAAAGGACTACAATGAAAGCGTGAAGAGTTACAACGTGAGAGTACAGTCGTTTCCGGGGTCATTGCTGGCAGGCATATTCGGCTTCAGGCAGGAAAAATTCTTCCAGTCCGCAGCCGGTTCGGAAACGGCGCCAACCGTCAATTTCAATAACTAGCACTCTGCCATATGTGCCAGCAGCACTCAGGGTTCATCGGCCGTTATGCCGGAGCAATTGTTCTGGCGCTGCTGGCCTGCCTTTCTTCGTTGCAAACAGCACATGCAGCCTTTACCGTTCCGCCCAACGACGGATTTGTCACGGACGAGGTGAATCTGCTCAAGCCTGATGAAAAAGCGCAGCTGACTGCCGAACTGGAGCGCTACAAGTCTGACACAAGCAATGAGATTGCCGTCCTGATCATCAATTCACTCAATGGGGAGATTTTGGAAGATGCCGCGCTCAAAACACTCCGAACCTGGGGAATCGGAGATGAAAAAAAAGATAACGGAATTCTGATAGTCATTGTCTATGCAGATCGCAAAATTCGCATAGAGGTAGGATACGGACTGGAAGGGGCTGTCACCGATTCCACGGCAGTGGGGGTGGCCGAAAAAGATATGCAGCCGAATTTTCGCGAAGGCAGATATTATGAAGGCATACGTCAGGCAGTCGATTCGCTCGAAAAACATATCGGCGGTGAATACACGGCAGACCGATACAAAACCCAGGAAAAGTTTTCTCTTTCGCCGACATTTTTCTTCCTCGGATTCATTCTCCTTCAATGGCTTGTGGTAGTCATGAGCCGGACAAAATCCTGG
Organism: uncultured Candidatus Peregrinibacteria bacterium; assembly: GCA_937863435.1. GTDB lineage: Bacteria > Patescibacteriota > Gracilibacteria > Peribacterales > Peribacteraceae > JAGOTD01. Next base: position 12,646 of record CALMES010000051.1, on the reverse strand, counting down.
TGGCTGGGAGGTATTGTGGGCGGCGTGGCTGGCATTATTCTGTCTGTCTTGTATCAATTCTTCTTCGCCGTGCCTGCCTTGGTCATAGCCGGCCTGCTGCTGGATTATTTCGTGTCAAAAAATTACCGTTCGCGCGGCCCGACCAGATGGTGGGCGGGGGGAGGCGGGGGACGGGGGGGAGGCGGAAGTTGGGGAGGCGGGGGCGGAGGAGGGTTCAGCGGATTCAGCGGCGGCTCCGGAGGCGGAGGAGGCGGGAGCAGCAGCTGGTAAAAACCGGCTCATTTGTTGGGCAAAAATCTTATAGTGCGTAGAATGACAGCATGCTGATTGCCTCCCTCTTTTCGGTTGCTGTGACAGCGGCCTCAACCGCTTCCGCATTACCGTCATCCGCATTGACTGTCACGACCGAGTCCACCGCACCCGCTTCGCTGCCCAAAGGCGCGACGCGTGTACCGCTTTTGTCTGTGGATATGCAGGCATCGTGCGACAGCGATATTCAAGTGTCATCGCTGACACTCGCGCACACAGGTATCGGCAACGCTCAGGATATTCGCAATGTGTACGCACTCAGCGATAAACAGCGTGTGACACGCAGCGGACATATGGATGCAGACGGCATGGCGACCATCCGCTTCCTCCGGCCTCTGACGCTTAGAGCCTGCAGCCGGGAATCATTTGTCATTGCCGCGGATTTTACCGCGGAAGCGGCAAGCGGCGGCGGGCATGCGCTCACAATCCGGTCAAAAGAAAGCATTCAGACAACAGCCGGCGAGGTAACACTTCGTCCGGCTGCCACTACAGGCAATACCGCTGCAATAGCGGGGACGGGTGTCGGCACCGTGACGGTGCAGTACCTGCCGGTACGCGGCACTATACGCTATGGAGCAACGGAAACACTTGCACGCCTGCAGCTCAGCGCCGGCGGCAGAACCGATTCGGCTCTCAAAAGCATTACACTGACAAACGAAGGAACGGCGCGCGACACCAATTTTAGCGATTTGCATCTGGAGACATCGGCAGGCGAGACTGTTACCACAACTGCCGCACACTTAACCGGTAATACGGTTCATCTTACGTTTACGCCCGACTACGTTTTGCGCCGCGGAGATATCAAAACACTGGTTCTCAAAGGTCGCGTTTCCGGATCCACGCTGCGTACCGTTCAGTTTCTGATTGAGGAAACGGCAGATCTGGAAACAGCTGATGTACATCTTCGCTAACAGCAATACTATTTTATTTTTTTGACAAGTTGCGTATCCTTTCTGCATGCGACGCCTTCCTCTTGTATCTGCAATCGCAACTATCCTCTTAAGTGGCTGCTTTTCGCAGAATGCGATAAGTGGATTATCTGCGCAGCAGGTGATTGAAAAATCCGTTCGCGCCAACGCACAAACGCAGAATGTGCATATCAGCATGAATGCGGAGTATGACGTAGCCGGCAGTATAAAAGAGAAAGGCGAGCTCCTGCTCTCTGGCAATGCTGTTGCAGGATTCCAGTCGTTTTCCGGAAGCGGAAATATTACCCGTCACATACAAACGCAAACGACTGCCAGATCGCTTTTTGCCGCCTTCGATATTGCCAGTGCATCATCTACTGAGTGGTATGCACGTGTACGAACGCTCGATTTTGAACCGAAAAATTCCGCCGTTTCTTCTGATGGCATTGTTCAGACGTGGTGGAAAATGGCAGATACTGACGAAGCAAAGCAGATCCTCGCTCTGCAGACCCCCGATCCTTCTGCAATTAATGCCATTCTCGCTTCCGTTATCGTCGACAGGGACGACGGTCTTGTAACAGACAACCGGAGAAAAATGTACCACTACCATGTTCACATCGACGCAGGAGCTCCGGGCGCCAACTCCATGGGCCTGGCCAGTCTGCCCAGCGGCGAACTATGGATCGATGCGCAAACGTACCTTCTGCAGCGAGCCATCTGGAACATTCGCAACATACCCGGCACAAACGGAAGCACGGATGCCAATATGGATATCCGCCTGTCGCGCCATAATGAACAGCTGCCTGTAAGCGTGCCGCTGACGTACGAGTATGCGACTGCCGATGTATGGCGTATGTTTCACACTATTTTACCATCCGCGCTACTTCCTGAATGACGGAAAAAGCGACATACTGATGTCACATCTTTATGTCATCCGACCAGAAATTTGTTCCGTCACTGGATGGAATCCTCCCGCCGGCACCGCAGACACCGCCACCACAGGAAGAGCCGGGTGAAGCACCTGCTCCAAAGCCTGCCAAAAAGCCGCTTGTATCAGGTTCTGTTCTTGCGTTTGCCGCACTTGCCGTCGCCTACGTTGTTCCCGCCACAGTGCTGGTCATGCTTTTCCCGACGCCCGACGGCAGTCTGGCTAATGTGAAAATCGGCGGCATCGCGTTCTACGGACTGGGCGCCATGGCATGGCTCGGCTTCGGATTCATCGGCTTTCTGCGCATCGGAACATTTAAGGACAAGCCGCGCATGCAGACAAACGCCATGCTGCGCCTGTTTCTGATCGAGCTGCCGCTGCTGGCCGTGAGTGCCGGAACCGTCTTTCTCATCAGTCGCGAGCCGTCCCTCAGTCTGGATATTGTTTCGCCGGCTGCCAAAGATCTCATCGCACCCATCGGAGTCACGTTTTCCACCGCCTCCGCCAGCAAGCTCTTAAAGCAACAGAAACTGGTGCCGTTAAAGTACCAGTGGGATTTCAACGGCGATAATGTGATCGATCAGGACAACTTCGACACGCAGGCAACGTATTTCTATAAAACCAAAGGAGTGTACGCACCGTCAGTACGCGTTACGATGACAAACGGTGTCATCAAGAAAATTGCCGCAAGGCTGATCATCACCAAAGACAGCTTTTCCGTCGAACCGTCACCGGTAATCATCGACGAGCCGGTAAGTTTCAGCATCGCTCATCTGTTCACAAAAAAGGAGGATCTGAAAAAAGCAGAATGGGATCTCGACGGGGACGGAGTGATAGACGTCACCGGCAGCGCGCTGGATGCCACTTTCACGTACCACAAGCTCGGTACCGTGTCTCCGACTGTCACGCTGTCGCTTGCCAATCAAACACAGGCGAAGCTGTCACGCACGTTTGAAGTGGTGAACGCCCCGTTACCGCCGTTTGCAGTGACGCTGGAAACCAATCCGGCAACACTGATCGGTCCGCCGCCGTTTCCCGTGATGTTCACCATCCGGACACAGGAACCCCTTGCCAATGTCAGCTGGACACTGGGTGATGACAAAAATGATGAGGGAAGCGTGATCGAACACGTCTACAAAAACGTGGGCAATTATACGGCCACCGCCTTTGTCCGCTCCCAAAGCGGCACAGTTGTGAAGATGACCAAGCTGATACGCGTGACGGATCCGCTGGTATTAAACGATTTGACATTCAGCGGCAAGCCGTCCGTGCAGGGCGACACGGTGACAGGGGAGGTTCCGTTGAACCTGACCATCACACCGTCCACCTCCCAGCCCGTCATCAGTTTTCAGTGGGATGCGCAGGACGCCAGCGAATCCAGCGTGAAAGGCGATATGCTGACGGCAATCTATCGTAAAGAGGGAAAATACAAAATCGAGCTGATCGCTCACGACACGGACTACAAAGTGCTGCGCAAAGTCATCAACGTAAACGTGCAGCCTGCCTCATCGGTTGTTGCATTCTCCATGGACCCGCTCACCCCGGAAGCTCCGGCATCCGTGAAATTCGACGCGTCGGATACTTTCATCAAGGCGGGCGAGGATGTCACCGGCTTTATCTGGGATTTCGGTGACGGAAACAGCGGCAGCAATTTTTCCGGCTCGCGCATCGAGCACTTCTACGACAAGCCGGGCACCTACAACATCTCGCTTACCGTGCAGACCACATCCGGAAATACGTACAGCGCCCGGAAGACCCTGCTTGTCCGCGCTCCGCTGAAGCGGGCCTGCTTCGTTCCCAGCCGCACGAAGGGCAAAGCACCGCTGTCCGTCCGCTTCGACACCACCTGCACTACCGGCGCATTTACCGGCTGGCTGTGGGATTTCGGAGACAATGCGCAAAGCGATCTGCAGAATCCGGAACCGCACGTCTTTAAGGACCCGGGCGAATATGTGGTAACATTCACCGCAACAACCAAAGACGGAACGAAAGATACCTTTAAGTCCGTCATTTCCGTTTCTCCATCCGATCAATGAAGCAATCCTCTCTCGTCAAAGCCGTTGCACTGCTTGGCGTCATCGCCATTATTCTCGGCGCACTGCTGCCGGCACTGAGCGCCATTCCCACCTGACAACAGGCGGCGTTTTCATTGCAGAACACTTGCCACATCTTCGGTCGCCCTGGTCAGAAACAGGCGATTGACCGCTTCCGGCCTTTCCTGCATCAGAAAATATCCGGCCGATGCGATCATGGCCGCATTGTCGGTGCTGTAGACGCTCCTGGAGGGAAAGCGGACGGTGACACCACGATCAGCCGCCAGACGCGATGCTGATAATCGCAATGCCAGGTTGGCCGATACGCCGCCGACGATATGCAGTTCCTGTACCTCGGGATGCCGCTCCATGGCCCTCTCTGTTTTGTCGAGAAGGTGACGGCAGATGGCAGCCTGATAACTGGCGGCAATGGATGATGCGATGTCCGGCCGGTCAGTAGCGACGCCATCCCGTGACAGATCGCGCAACAGGTATTTGAGTGATGTCTTGAGTCCCGAGAAACTGAAATCGAGCGTGTCTTCGCGCGACAAAGGCGAAGGAAAATCATACGCCGCCGTATCGCCCGATTCAGCCAGTCTGGCAAGCGATGGACCGCCGGGGTAGGGGAGTCCGAGCAGGGTCGCTCCTTTGTCAAACGCTTCGCCAGCCGCATCATCACGCGTTGTGCCGATGCGTTGTCCGCTCGTATGAGTCGTTCTGTACCAGAGATCGGAATGACCGCCGGAAACAGACAGGGTAAGTACTGGAAACCGCGGCTGAACGGCCGTAACGCCGTCTTGAAGCCACGTAGACGACAGGTGGCCAAGCGTATGATGAACGGCAATCAGCGGCTTTTGCCACACCGCCGCAAGAGCGCGTGCCGCTGTGGTACCCACAAGCAGTGAACCAAGCAGACCCGGCCCGCGCGTCACGGCAAGAGCATCAATGTGCTCCGGCGCACTGCCGGATTGCTCCAGCGCCTTGAACAGACAGGCATTCATGCATTCCACCTGCCGGCGCGCCGCATATTCGGGGACAACGCCGCCTGTTTTTCGAAAATCGGCAAGCGAACTTGCAATGACGCAGCTACGCACAATACAGCCTGCCTCGACCACGGCAACGGAGGTTTCATCGCACGATGATTCAATGCCGAGAATACGCATGGACGGGGAAAGGTTTCACCGGGGAAATGAAGGCTGCTAGCATAGCAGCCTGCCCCGTTTTTTGATACCGATCCGTCATGCATACACGCCTGCTGCTAGCTGCCTTCATTATTGCCTGGATCGTTCATCCCTCCTGTGCTGCTGCAAAAAGCGACAAACTCGTCGCCGGACCGCCGGCCCTGCGACACCAGGAAACCCGTCCGGTGCCGGCCGAACTGCCCATCCTGATGTATCATCACATCCAGGACCTCTCAAAAAACATGACACCAATGAGCGTCGGCCTGAGCACGACGCCGGCATCCTTCGATGCGCAGCTGGCCGTCATCGAGAAAGCCGGGTATGAGACTGTCACATTCGCGAATATTGCCAGTGGTTCCGGACATACAAAAAAGCCTCTGATCCTTACATTTGATGACGGCTATGAAGACGCGTACAGCCATGCATTCCCTGTCCTCAGGCAGCATCATATGAAAGGCGTATTTTACATTATTACAGATATGGTCGGCACATCCGGCTATCTGACATGGCAGCAGGCGAAAGAAATGCAGGATGCGGGAATGGAAATCGGTGCACATTCCGAACATCATCCGGATCTCACAAAAATCACTGCCACGAAGATGCAGCTGGAAATACACGGAAGCATTCAGACACTCGCACAACGGATGCAAAAACCGGTACTCAGCTTTGCCTACCCCTCGGGACGATACAACCTGGCGGTACTGAAAGAATTCAAAACGGAACCAGGCGTGCTGTTTGCCGTCACCACTCATAGCGCCATTGCAACAACGTCCAGCCCCCGACTTGAACTGCCGCGGATCCGCATGAAAACCGGCGTGCCGATAGCCCGCGTTCTCAAGCGCTTCTCGCACACACTTACTCATCATTCAATTCACAGCATATGATTCAATTCTTTCCCGAACGCGCCGTTGCCGTCTCCGTCGGCGCGCTGTCCATCCACTGGTACGGCATTATGTATCTGCTCGGATTTCTCATAGGTGCATCGCTGCTTAAAACACTGCAGCACCGCCGGCATCTGCACATGAGCGAAGATGACCGGAACTCGCTGGTGGTGCACGTTGTTCTGGGTGTCCTGCTCGGCGGGAGGCTTGGCTACATCCTGCTGTACGAGCCTGCGGTCTATCTGAAACATCCGCTGGAAATGCTGGCGGTGTGGCATGGAGGAATGGCATCCCACGGCGGTTTTATCGGAGTGGCAATTGCACTGATCCTGTTTTGCCGCAGAAAAAAAATAGCCCTGCTTCAGCTGGCTGATGTAATCGTTGTGCCTGTCGCAATCGGCCTGGCACTGGGTCGGCTGGGAAATTTTATCAACGGGGAGCTGTATGGCTCGATTACCACTCTGCCCTGGGGCATGCATTTTCCAGGCGTCAGCGGTTTGCGGCATCCGACGCAGATCTATGCCATGATCAAAGATATCACTATTGCCGCCTGCTGCTACGCCCATCTCACCAGGACGGCACGCGCTCACCGCTACGGCATGACCACCGCTTTGTTTTTGACGATGTACGGCTGTCTGCGTTTTGTGGTAGAGATATACCGCGACCAGCCCTTCGGCTTCTACTTCTTCGGACCTGTCTCCTTAAGCTACGGGCAATTGTACACGTTGCCGATTATCGCAAGCGGCATCGTGCTGTGGGTGGCAATCAGGCGAGGGGCAAAGAGCCAGTAATTTCTCGCATACACGACTGCTATCTGGCATTTCGCAATTCTCTTTCGACAATTGTCGCCTCATTCCAGGGAATCTGACCGTGAGCGGTCATCATGGTGATATCTCCGCCTTTGCCGCTGAACAATACAATGTCTCCGGGCTTGGCAAGGGACAGCAGAAAACGTATGGCCTCCAGACGATCGGAAATACGCACACAGGCTTTCTGCATGGACGGACGATAATTGTCCCGACCGCGTATGATCGGCTGGTCGGTAATCCCCGACAGAACTTCATCAATGATTTTTTCGGGATCTTCGGTGTACGGATCCTCATTGGTGACCACCATAATATCAGCCAGCTTGCTGCAGATGGCGCCCACAAGCGGCCGCTTTTCCGGCATGCGGTCTCCGCAGCTGCCTGTCAGCACAAGCAGGCGGCCGCTGCCTTTCAGGGCAGAGCGCAAGGATGTGAGAGTGCGCTCATAGGCAACCGGCGTGACCGTAAAATCAACGTAGACCGCAAAAGGCTGGCCCGCATCGATCTGCTGCATGCGGCCGGGCGCACCTCCAAACGACGCAAGCGCCTGTATGCTTACAGCCGGCTCTACGCCCGCTGCCTGCGCGCAGGCGATGGCGCAAAGGGCATTGTACAGATTGAACGCGCCCGGCACCGGCAGCGTGAGTGCATATTTTTTGCCTTCTATTGCAACCGTCGCCCTGGAAAAAGAGGTTCCCGCCTCGACATCCGACAATTGCGATGACGCTCCGTACACAAGCGTGTGTGCTGACGGAATTTTGGAATAGGGTAAAAATGTCTGATCATCGCCATTGAGAACTTTCGTCCCTTTCCCGTTCAGACGACGAAAGAGCAGCGCCTTGGCAGCGATATAGGCATCCATGTTCCCGTGATAATCAAGGTGCTCCATGGAAATATTCGTGATGGCCGCGACATCCGGTGTAATACCGTTAAAACGCCCCTGCATCAGGCCGTGCGACGACACCTCGAGCACCGCATACTCGCACTTTTCCCGCACAAGACGCTGCAAAAACGCCTGCATGTGTCCCGCCGTCAAAGAAGTTTTTTGCGTCGGGTTCGGCTCGCGCTTGTTTCCTATCTGCAAAAAAGCGGTGGAGGCAGCGCCGACATTGAGGCCGGCGTACGCGAGTATATGAGCGATCATTGCAACTGTTGTCGTTTTGCCGTCAGTGCCGGTGACGGCGATAATGCGCAACTTTGACGCCGGATACCCGGCCTTGAGCGCAGCATACGATCCTCTGACGCGATGATAGCCGAGCCGCAGCGGATGAGTGTCGGGAAGAAGTTTTTTGACAAATTTTTTCATATGCTGTTCAGGATAGCACGTGTCTGACGGATGTCGTGGGCAATTGCGTCTTTCAGCGCTTGCGGACCGGAGAAATTCTGCACGTCGCGCAATTTTGCAATGACGCGGACCTGCACAAGCGGAGGAGGAGATGCAGGAGAGATATCCAGCAGATGCACCTCACAGGAAACACTGTCTTCAAAGACCGGGCGCGGACCGTAATGTACCGCGGATTGCAGCCACGTGCTGCCGTCATCAAGAGACACCAGACAGGCATAGACCCCGAATGACAATTGGCCGGGAACCGAACCTGTATCCAGATTGATGGTGGGCACATTCATTTTTTTTCCTCTGCCGGCGCCACTGACAGGCGTTGCCGTGAACGTGACTGATGAGAAAGACGAAGACTGCATGGATTATTTGCTGAGACGGAAGAATGCCAGTGCAACGGACACCTGCGGAAAGGGACGCAGACAGACTTTTCCCAGATATTCACCCGGCTTCACCTCCACTATTTCATCGACAACCGCACGCACCCACCACGGGTTATCCGACGACGAATAGTCGATGCGCAGCACCTCCTTTGTCGGATCGACAACACTTTTCGTCACGTAGGTCTTGAACGCATACTTCTGAATGGAGGCGGTCCCTTCGGAAAACTCATTGATACCTGTCTGGGTGGCAGATGAAAAACCTTTTCCTTTCCATGTCGCAACGGCAAATCCCTCGACAGATCCTCTGTAAAAACCGTCAGGCGGAACGGAGGGAACGACTGCAACCAGAAAAGCACGCTGCAGATCGCTGTTCTGGATCTTCCAGTGACGGACGAAAATGAAGAGTGCGAGCGAAAAAACAGTGATGACAATCAGTGTCACAACAATGATCAGAACGGTTTTCATAAGTGCGAAGAAATCTCTGGCAGTGTAGCACAGCAAAGAACCGCCTCACAGATGTAAGCGCCAGAAACAAGTTTGCCATGAAGCGACTGCAGACCGCGAACGATCCGTCTGATCGGAAAGCCGGGGCATACAACCGTCCTCGCTGCTGACCCCTGCCATCCGAAGCACGCGGCCTTGCTGCGGGAAATTTGCACAGGACTCAAAGCTGCGGCAGGCATCCTTCGCGCTGCGAAGGATGGCGGAGAGGGAGGGATTCGAACCCTCGAACCCCTTACAGGGTTAACAGTTTTCAAGACTGTCGCCATCGACCACTCGGCCACCTCTCCAGTGAAGCTAGGATACGATATTTTTGCTTTCGATGCACGTGTCAGTTTCAAGCATTCACCTGAGTCGATAACCATGTCAGATACGGCTCATTGCCCGCTGCAATCGGCAGAGCCAGTATGCAGGGACACTCGTAGGAATGAAGGTCAGTGATGCGCTTGTGCGCCGTTTCAAACAAATGTCCTGCTGTCTTGCAGAGCAATAGAACCTCATCCTCCTGTTTCATGTCTCCCTTCCATTCATACAGCGATGTAACGGATGGAATGACAGTGGCGCATGCAATCAGTTTTTCCTGCAGGAGCACGCGAGCAATCGAGCGAGCTTCCGCGTCTGTGGCTATCGTACTATACAGGAGAACAAAATCAGTCATGATCCTGCACATTCTACGCTATACTCGCAGCCATGAATACTTCTGCTTCCCGCCTATCAAAAATACAAGCTACAGGATTAGATGCCACGACAGTCGCGCAAAAGCGCCTTGAATTCGGCTACAATGAATTGCCGCACAAGCGCTCGTCTGCGTTCATGCAGTTTGTCTCGCAGTTTCACAATATTCTGATTTACATACTGCTCGGCGCGGTCACCATTTCCCTGCTGGTACCGTTCATTGCCGAAGGCCACGTGAATCAGAGCGAGTTGACGAATGCGATAGTGATTCTGGCAATTGTAATCCTGAATGCGTGTCTCGGCTTTTTTCAGGAACGTCGGGCAGAGCATTCCATTGCCCTTCTGCAGAAACTGACGGCTCCGCAGGCAAAAGTACGCCGCGACGGCAAAACGCAGATGATTGCTTCACGCGAATTGCTCCCGGGCGATGTGCTGATTATAGAGGCGGGCGACAAAATCGGCGCTGACGGCGACATACTCAGTATGTCCTCTTTTGCGGTGGATGAATCCAGTCTGACCGGCGAATCGATGCCCAGTAACAAGGATCTGCACGGGAAGGACGATTCCCAAAAAAAGATATTCGCGGCAACGACAGTTGTGCGCGGATCAGCCGAAGCAGTCGTCAGTTCGATCGGCCTGCAAACAGAAATCGGCAAACTCACGAAACTGGTAATGGACACCAAGCCTCCCAAAACACCGCTTCAGGTAAAACTTTCCAGTTTAAGCGGCAAGATCGGGCTCATCGTGCTGATTATCTGTATGCTGCTGATCGGCGTTGGGTATATCCGCGGCATTTCGCTTTTCAATCTTCTCTTTACAGCCATCAGTCTCGCAGTCGCCGCTGTGCCGGAAGGACTGCCGGCAATCGTCACCATCTGTCTGGCGCTCGGTGTACAGCGCATGCTGAGCAAACACGCACTTGTACGCAGACTCGATGCCATAGAGACACTCGGCAACGTGACCATCATTTGCGCCGACAAAACGGGTACCATGACCGAGAATCAGATGCGCGTGACGGATTTGTGGACGGTAGAGGAGCATGACAACAACATGCTTCTGACAATAGCCGCAGCCTGCAACAGAGCAGAGCTCCCGGATATCGGCGATCCGACGGAAATCGCTCTCCTGGTCGCCGCCGAAGAAAATCGCGTTGAACGCCTGCCCATTCATTTTGAGGATGTTCCGTTTACATCCGAGGAAAAGTATATGGCGACAAGCCACGTGAAGGAGGACGGACACATAAAGTTTTTCAAGGGCGCCCCCGAAGTGATCATGAGCATGACAAGCCATAAAGAAATGCAGGCAATCAATGTCATTCATGAAGAATATGCGCAACAGGGCAAGCGCGTTCTGGCCTGCGCTGTTCAGTACCCGGGGACGGATACGCTGTCATTTGTCGGACTCATCGCCATGATGGATCCGCCGCGAAAGGGGGTAAAAGAGGCAATCGCCACCGCCAAGCGCGCCGGCATACGCACGGTGATGATCACAGGCGACAACCGGCTCACCGCACTCAGTATTGCCGGCATGATCGGCATCGAGACAAGTGGTGCGATAGAAGGAAAAGATATGCTGAACATGAACAAGGACGAGCTGCGCGAACAGCTGAAAACCGTGTCTGTTTTTGCCCGTGTGCTGCCAACGCAAAAAGTGGATATTCTGGAAGCACTCCAGGCAGACGGCCATATTGTCGCCATGAGCGGCGATGGCGTGAATGATGCACCGGCACTCAAGCGCGCACACGTCGGTATCGCCATGGGCAAACGCGGAACCGACATTGCCCGTGAGTCGTCGGCCATGGTCCTGACTGACGATAATTTCGCCACTATTGTCGAAGCGGTTGCGGAGGGACGTAAAATTTACGATAACATCCGCAAGTTCATCACTTTCCTTCTTCGTACCAACATAGGCGAGGTGTTCATCATCAGTTTCGCGCTTGTATTCGGCCTCCCTCTGCCTTTATTGCCGCTGCATATTCTCTGGATCAACCTGGTCACAGACAGCCTGCCTGCTCTCGCACTTGCCGCGGAAAAGGGCGGCAAGAATGTCATGAACAGACCTCCGAGGCCGGTTGGTGAACATATTCTGCATAACGAATTCTCGCTCACTGTTGTTGCCGGTCTGCTGAATGCCGGCATGGTGCTTATTTTGTTCGAATACCTGCTGGAAAACGAATACGGCTTGCCGCTTGCCCAGACCGCCGCCATGACATCCACTATTCTCCTCCAGATACTTTTTGCCTTCTCGACACGCGTTCGCCACACTGTCTTCGAACGCTCACCGTTTGGCAATCCGTGGCTTGTGGCTGCCGCTGCCGCAACCGTTCTCCTGCAGGTTCTTCTGCTTGCGACACCGCTGAGCAACTTCTTCTTCGTCGTTGCGCTGCCCCTAAACATATGGGGTATGGTGGCGGCAAGCGCGCTTGGGGCCTTTGTCTTGTTTGAAGCGGCCAAATGGGTACGCAACGCCACCTCTCCTGCAGTAAGTCACTGACAGCCACAACCCTCTTCACGCCAGATGCAGCGCTGACCAAGCCGGCTGCAGGCGCCAGACAGAATCGCTTGCTGGTACGTGATACCTGGTGTGATAGATGGCTTTTGTTCTTTGGAAATGAAAAGCCCGTGTCACGTGACATCAAAGGCGTTGTATGTGGCGGAGAGGGAGGGATTCGAACCCTCGAGGCCTTTAACAGCCTGCCACGTTAG
>CALMES010000050.1 GCA_937863435.1 uncultured Candidatus Peregrinibacteria bacterium | reverse complement strand
TTGAACACTGGGTGGAGATGAGAGGGGTATTACTCGCAAAGACGTCATAGGGAGCACCGTAGCCGGTATAGGTAGGATCGGTGAAGTTTGTGGGGGTGACGGTGGAGCAGGCTTGTGGGGTGGTGTTGGCGGGTTGAGAAAATGTCGCGTAGAAAGACCAGTGATCAGTGCCGCTTGAGGGAGTCGTGGAAAAGGTAGTGGGAAGCGAGCCGAATGTGTAACTGTAGTATTTGAAGCTTCCGGTACCGTCTCGTACAAAAGCAAGACTACTGCTGCTTGGGAGATAGGCAAGCCAGTAGGTTCCTGTTGTAAGAGCTATGGGAGTGGTGACGTTTTGCGTGTTCCATCCGGTAGTGGGAGTAAAGCTGTTAGTTTGGGCTTTGAGAGTTCCCGGTCCTCCACTTGGTCCGGTGGCATCATAGACGCCAAGTCTCAGGTTTCCGGATGCGGTGGTGACGTAGAAGGAGAGAGACTGGAGGGTGCCCGGTTGGGAGAGCGTGGCTTGTTGGGCAAGGAGGAGGTTGCCATTTCCGGAGTCTCCTGAAGGGAGAATGCTTGTTTCTCCGAGGGTGATGGGAGCGGTTTGAGTGGTGGCACTGGCAATGTTGGAGTAGCTGGAGTTGTTTCCTCCGCCATCGGTGGCTCTCACTTGGTAGCGATAGGTGGTGCCACTGTTGAGGCTGGTATCTTGGTAGGAGTTGGTGGTGGGTGTGGCTATTTGAGAGAAGGTGGTGCAGGAAGAACCGGAACAGCGCTCCACTTTGTATCCGGTGACGCCGACATTATCGGTAGATGCTGTCCAGGTGAGGTCGATGGTGGATGAGGAGGAAGTAGAGGCGGTAAGAGAAGAAGGAGCGGTGGGCGCTTGAGTATCGGGAGCTTGCGTGGTTGCTCCAACGACATTGGACCAGCCGCTTGTGTTTCCGGCAGCGTCAACTGCGCGGACATGATAGGAGTAGCCGGTCGAGGCAGAGAGACCTGTATCAACAAAGGGAGAAGCGGTGGGAGTTCCTACTTGAGCGAAGGTGGAGCAAGAAAGTCCGGTGCAGCGTTCCACTTGGTAGTTACTTACTCCGACATCATCGGTTGCGGGATTCCAGGAGACGGTGATGCTTGATTGGCTGGTGGCATTGGCGGCGAGGTTGAAGTTTGAGGGGAGTGTGGGAGGGGTGGTGTCACCTCCTCCACTACCGCTTCCGATAGTGACAGGATAACCGGTGGAGTTTGGTGTACCAGTAGAATCGTAGACGAAGAGGTAAGCTGTCTGACCACTTGTGAATTTCCCGAGGTTGGAGGAAAGGGTTATGGAGGTGTCATTCCATGCACTGGGGATTTGCACTTCTTTAATAGTGGCGTTATTAATGTTGGAGTTATTGGCAAGAACGATGCGCTGGCGGGTATAGTCAAGGTATACGTCAGCAAAATACTCCCACTGCGTAGATCCTCTCGGCATTGTAAATCCGCCAACCGTTTCAGTTCTGGAATTGCCTGAGATAGCATCTGTCGTCCCATTGTAGGAAAATTTTAGAGCTCCATTCTCCCATCCACGAACATACCCTGTGGAGTTTCTGTCATATCTTATTTCTAGCTCAATCTTCACCCATCCATTCATTGGCTTGTACGCATAATCTCCCCAAGTCGGAGTAACACCAGCTCCACCATTGTTATTAATATGATAGTTAGGATCATTGAATACATCAGAACCTGTGGGAGTACTGTTCAGCGGTGGTGGATTGTACTCAAAATACCAGTTATCTGGACCCATCGGTTCGGTACCGATTGAATAATCAAAGAGCTTATAGTTATGTTCAGACCCTGAAAAACTCCATGCAGGATCAGCTCTGTGATACCACGACACGTATGAATATGCAGGGAAACTGCCTATAGTTCTATTTTTAAACATGTCCGCATTATTTCCCGTATCAGCAGCGCCACCCGCAACACAACCAGCAATGTACTTGGTAATATTATTGTGTGGGAGTGAAACTCCTCGCATGGGAGTGCGGTAGGTTGTCATAATCGAAGGTACTGTGGAATTTGGCCACACTCCATCCCATTTATCCAAAATATTCGCTCCACTCGCATCATCCCACACTACAGGCGCAGCCGTTGCTTTTGTCCCAAAGCCTGATCCATTTATTGTAATCGTTGCCTTGTGATTCCACGTACCAGAGACGGAAGAAAGAGCAGGAGCGGCGAACGCTTTTTCACTCGCAAACAGAAGAAAAGTACAAACAAAAACAGAGACAATCAGTCCTGCTTGATACAACAATCGGCTTCGTTTCATACGCGATCGTGGTTATTTTTTGTGTTTGTGAGACAAGGAAACAAGAGGTTTCTACATGATGGAGTATAGCATAGAATGTTTTTTTTGCATTTTCATGTTCATTTCGCAGGATTACTTCCCTACATTGTACAGATTTGCTACTTCTGTTGCAGAAAGGGCACGGTTGTAGATGCGGACGTCATCAAGAGAGCCTTCAAAGTAACCGCTACTTGGATTTCTGCCAATATACGTAATATCAGTGCTTCCATAAGGAGCGAAATTACCATTGTTCGAAGTCGTTGCAGATTGACCGTTTACATAAATACCAGTCACTCCACTCGACGTCTTGGTAACAACAAGGTGATACCATGTTCCAGTATTAAATCCGTCTACTTGCCTACTCTTCGAACTTGGATAAGTATCCTCGGTCTCAACACTTATTGTATCTGTATTGTAAAATTCTATATGAATATAGTCACTTGTACTGCCTGTTGATGAAAAGAAAAGCGTATCTTCATTACCGAGTTCCTTAAACCAAAGACTGACCGTTTTCGTACCGGTGCTATCTATAGCGGTCACTGCATCCACATAATCCCCACTCCCATTAAAACTGAGTGCCTGCCCGAGTTTCCCGGGAGTGACGGAGGTGGTCGTAAGTCCACTCGCATCCCCATGATTCCCATTCCCCGAAATATCCTTAATCTCCGTTCCCG
>CALMES010000049.1 GCA_937863435.1 uncultured Candidatus Peregrinibacteria bacterium | reverse complement strand
AGATGCTGATTATCGAATATATAAAGCAGCATGGCGAAACGGCCGAAGAAATACTCATGAGCGATACCGGTGTCGCGCGCGCCAACATCAAAGCACTGGAAAAGCGCGGCTGCCTGCGATCCAGAATTGAGCGCGTTCAGAGAATAATCATCGAAGACAGTGATAACTACGAATCCCCTGTCCTGCCAAAGATCAGTGATGAACAGCAAAAAGCGCTCACCCAACTGACCGAAGATGCCAAGCCCGCTCTCGTTTTCGATGAATCGGATTCGCCGCTGTCGGAACTGTACGCACATCTCCTCTCGCAGAATATTCAGAAAGATCGAAGCGCGATCCTGCTGGTACCGGATGTCTATTCCGCCGTACGAATGTACAGACAGATGGAGGAACTATTCGGCTCGCAGCGCCTTGTCCTGCTCCACAGCAAAATAACAGTCGCGCAACGCCGACAGATTTTTCAATCGGTCCAGCAGCGTAAATCGATTATCGTGATCGGCACTCGAACCGCTCTCTTTGCGCCACTGTCGGACCTGGGCCTTGTCATCATCGATAACGAGCAGGAATGGACCTACAAGAGCGAGCAGACGCCGCGCTACCATGCGCGTCTGGCAGCTGAGATTCTCACTGCTTACAGCAAAGCGAAGCTCGTGCTCGCCAGTCGAACGCCGTCGCTGGAAAGCTGGCATCATGCCAGTTCTCATACACACCGCTATACACTCGTGCATATTCCGCGTCATGAAGATGCGACAGCAACAAAAATATCAACGATCGACTTGGCGCAGGTGCAATTCGGCAAAGCGTATCCGTTTTCACCGAACTTGTTTCAGGCAATTGAAGATCGCTTGAACAAGAAGGAACAAACAGTGCTGTTTCTCAACCGCCGCGGCAACGCGACGTCGCTGCTGTGCCTCGATTGCAAGCAAAGCATTGTGTCGGATGCGTCGCAGCTGCCCATGACCGTGCATACCGTTTCCGGCAAGCCGATGCTCATCGACCATTATTCCGGCATGGTGAAGGCAGTACCGGCACATTGTCCGAATTGCGGCTCAACGCGTCTGTTTGCAGTAGGAGCTGGCACAGAACGTGCCGAAAGTCTACTCAAGCAATATTTTCCATCCGCCAAAATCGGACGTGCGGATGCGGATACACTGGATTCGCCAAACGATCTGCCAAAGCTGTTGCATCAACTGGAAAAAGGAGCGATCGATATTCTCATAGGTACGACTCCTGCTATCCGCGCGCTGACTGTCCCCAAAGTGACACTCGCCGCCATGCTCGTTGCCGACATCGGACTTTCTCTTCCCACGTTTCGCGCCGGAGAAAAGGTCTTTCAAACCGTCAGTCATTTTATCGAAACTGCGCGCCAGGCCGGCATACGAGACGTAATGATCCAGACATTCCGTCCGGATATTCCCGAAATTGCGAATGCGGCGAATGGAACAGTGAGTGCGTATCTGGAGAGCGAAATCGCACTGCGAGCCAAGAGCGGCTATCCGCCGGCAAATCAGCTGATCTGCCTGATTGTCAGAAGCGAACGCGCGGGCTTCCGGGCCAAGCAGCTCACCGAACAGGCACGGAAAATCGATACCATGCAGACAAACGTGTCTGCTGCTCCATCGCTGTACAATGCCAAAATCTGGCACGTTTTTTTGCGCGGTACGAATCCGCGAGCGATCCTTTCAAAACTGGATCTCACGGATGTGGTGGTGGACGTCGATCCGCTGGAGGTGATGTAATTATGCGTGAGTGAGCATTTTCTCCGCCGCCTTTCTGGCACGCACAACCAGATCGATATTGAGCAAACTTCCGAATTTCATTTCCGGAATGCCGCTTTGCCGCACGCCGTACATTTCGCCGGGACCGCGGATTTTGAGGTCGATTTCGGCGAGCATAAAGCCGCTGTCATGCTCCTCCATGGCTTTGAGTCTTTGTGAATGCGATTGCTGCGGAGTGGTGGTACACAGAAAACAGTAACTCTGATGCTCACCTCGACCCACACGGCCGCGGAACTGATGTAGCTGCGCCAGCCCGAAGCGTTCGGCACCCTCGATGATCATAATCGTCGTATTCGGCACATCGATCCCCACTTCGATGACAGACGTGGACACCAGAATATCGTACTCTTTGGCCTTGAATCGCAGCATGATGTCGTCCTTTTCTGATGGTGTCATTTTGCCGTGCAGGCTGATGATTTTGCGATGTGCAAACGCTTTGGTAAGGCGCTTGAGTTCGGCTTCCACACTTTTTACCTCCAGCATTTCATCAGCTTTGGAATCCGAAATGAGCGGGCAGATGACAAACACCTGGCGACCGGCAGCAATCTGATTATCGATAAAGAGCTCGACTGTGCGGCGGCCTTCAGGCGAGACAACTTTAGTCTGAATCACTCGGCGGTTCCCCGGTTTTTCCATCAGTACGGAAAGATCGTGGTCGCCGAATGCGGTAAGTGCCAGCGTGCGCGGAATGGGAGTGGCTGTCATTGCCAGAAAATGCGGATTGCCTTTGTCCTTCAGTTTCTGGCGCTGCATTACACCAAAGCGATGCTGTTCATCCACGATTGCTAATTTTAAATCCTTAAACTGCACGCCGCTCTCGATGAGTGAATGCGTGCCGATGACCAGATCGATCAAACCGGATGCCAAACGAGAGCGAATATCATCGGCTTCGGATTTTGGCGTGGAACCGGTGAGTAATGCGATGGAGGGTAAGCGAAAATCCAATTTTTTATTATCCAACCGCGCCCGCGAAGGGGCGCTCTGAAGATTGTTATTTTTTTGCATTTCATCATTTCGTTCTTGTCTCGAATTTGGTTCTTTGCTCTTCGAATTTTCCGTAACCGTTCCCCAATCAATACTGACATTCTGCTCAGTCTGCAGATATGCATGAAGCTTGACGAGCAACGTAGCGATGCTCGCAGCATGCTGCTTTGCCAGCACTTCGGTTGGGACCATGAGCGCCGTTTGTCCGCCGTGGCGAATGGTATTGGCAATCACTGCTACAGCTACCAGCGTTTTTCCGGAACCAACATCGCCTTCCAGCAGCCGCGACATCGGCACTTCGCGCTCCATGTCTTTCAGAATTTCGTAGATTGCCACTTTCTGTCCGCCGGTCGGCGTAAATTTGAGCGATGCGAAAAACGCCTTGATGAGCTCAATGTCCATCGGAATCGACAGTCGCTTCTGCTTTTCGCCCTGCCACTCGCGCTTGCGCTCGAGAGCCTGCGCCTGAATGCGATACATTTCCTCGAATGCCATACGATCCTTGGCCTGCTGCAACCGTTCGGGAGTTGATGGAAAATGCAGCTCCGCAATAGCCTCGGATCGTGATAATAACTTTTCATCAGCAATCACTTCGTCGGGCAGTGTTTCGCGCAACTCCGTACTAGCGCTTTTAACCAGCGCCATTTTCTCGCGCAGCCACTTGGTATTGATGGTCTCGGTCTGCGGATAGACGGCAACAATACGCCCGGCGTGCAGCAACTGCGTTCTATCGCCTTTCTCGAACGTTGGGCTCTGCAGCTGGAGCTTATAGCCGCTTTCGACCACCTTGCCCGATAACGCGACATTTTGACCATTGGTGAGCATGCGCATCACGTGCGCCTGGTTAAACCATACCACTTGTGCCTTCTCCCCTTCTTCGTCAATAAACTCTGCCTGCACCAACACGCGCTTGCCGCCTTTGAGCCGAACCAGTTTTAACTTATCGATAGTTCCACGCAGCGTCACTTTTACGCCAAGCGGCGCCGACAGGAGTGTTGTCACTTCACTTAAATCCTCGTGGCTGCGCGGCAAGTACAAGAGCAAATCCTGCACCGTGTGAATGTTCATGGTCTTGAGCGCCTCCACAAAAACATCGGTTGTTTTGAGCGTCTTGCTGGTGAGGACATCGTTTAAGTGCACGTGGATGATTGTACACCAATTCCCAATATTTATACTAAAACGGGCGATCGATGAGGAGTATATACATTCACGGAAGAACAATTGCTTTTTGCCCCATCATTGGACCCGGTTATCAGGATACCGTCAACAATTTGCGGCCTGCCACGCTTCTTCACACCCTGGCTCAACCAATAACGCAGCTCGCCTGCAAAAGGCTCCCGGATAGCGGAATTATCGAAACACTCCGTCTCAACAGAATAATTAGCTTCTGCCTGCACAAAACTTGTAGCATACTCACCCCATCCATACGATTTTTGCGTCGCTATCAAATAACCTGCGTGACCAATAATGTCACTGCCGGATATTCTTTCTTCCGTCTGGATATGAGGCACCGATCGCTGGTGAATAATGCGTAACGAAGAATCTGTAACCGCACCCGATAACGGCGTGTCGGTTATAAAGAGAGTCCGACTCTTTAGCTTCTTGGTACGCAGAACTTCTTTCATGGACTCGGGGGTCAAAAGAGTGCATTGAAAATGCGGAAATTGTTCTTTCAATGCCAATAGATTATTTATAAAATCCATTACCTGATGTTCCGCAGTTGACGCAGCAATACCCATATTGAAACGTGCAATCCTGTCGGCTTTGAAAAGTGTATTCAGAAAATGCAAGGCCTTGGACAGATGCCTCCCGGCCAATAATGATGTGACAGAGGCCGCGTCTGTGGCATTCAATTGCGCTCCAAGAACATCCAATCCTCTTGCCTTCAGCAAAGCATCAACAATCTTTACATCCTCGTCATGCAACTGCATTTGCAGCGCAGCGAATTCTTTACTGTCAAAAAGCGCCCGACATACTTCGATCTGAGCTGCACAGGGATTTGAATAGGTGGCTTCTTGCACAGATTGCGCAGAAAAAACCTCATGAAGGACCACGCGATCGTGTTTCGATTCAACAAGTGCAGCGACACTTTCAGAAGGAAAATCCCATTGACACTTCCGTGTATCAGTTTGAGGCTCCAGGGCGTTCTCGCAAATGCTCACTGTTTCTGCCAAACCTTCCAGTCTTTTCTTGTCATCAAGAAAACTCTTCACAGACGCCGGACTGTGAGGAGAAGTCCCCATTTGCGTTCGATCATAGTTCACTGTTACCACCTCGGTTTCTGTTGCAACGCGCGAATATCCGGCGACCAGAGTCTGCCACTTTTTCATGACATATATATTGGCATCAGCAATCTTGTTTCGATCGTCGGAACTGATTTTTGACAGAGAAGATAAAAGTGAGTCATGGGAAAATGTGTCCGGATGCATCGCACTCATTTTACCGATCCATCCTGCCAACGCATCTTCGATGAGCAAGCGTTTATTCCGCCAATCGCCATCCGGCGAGCATACTTCTTGCTGTATCAATTTCTGCAAACTTATAAGCAAACGACAGAATATATACCACCAATAGGAATTTACTTGCTCGTCCTCTTTCGCCGCAAAACTGGAAAATTTTGAATGGGTAAAGAACCGCAGAACTTCACGTCGGAGAATTTTGTTATCGCGCACGCCGCATGGGAAGGTATCGATGGCATGCAAAACTAAAGATGCATCTTTCTCATCATCCAGCCAAATTTTATCATCGATCAGCGCAGCATTTTCCAAAATTCGTTTAAGCATTATACCATGTGTTTCCGTCGTTTTTTCTTCAAGAAGATCTGCAACCACTTTTGCGCTATCATGATCTGCGACCCCATTTTTATCGAGGATATTATAGGGAATGTGAAAAACCCCGTTGTCCGAAAGGGCAATTTCTACTGCAGTTGCACGCGTAAGTGATCTCAGATTATTCCGTACTCCGGCTGTCACTTTCAATACAAACGCAGTCACTGGCGTACCAGGCCTCTCCGGCCCTTTTTCAGGCCCGAAAGTGGATATCTCTCCATACTCATATATAAACACTCTTCATTATAAATGTCAAAATTTCCGCTATTTCTGACAGCGGGCAACAGAACATGTGCTATACTCTTGGTTATGGCCGACTTCCTTCAGCAGATGGCAGACGCACCCGAGCTGTCCGCAAAAGCTCAAAAAGAGATGGGTAAAGCCGAACCCGGCAAAATCGGTGACGGCCACAGGGCATTTTTGCAAAATCTCCTCTCGCTCATCGATGCCGGCACCATCGATCCCGTCAAACCCGAAACGTTTCTCCATAAGGAGAAATACGATACATTGCCTCAAGAAAGGAAAGCAAAAGTAGATGTAAGCATGATGAATATCGCCAGTGAAATTCAGCACATTACCGAGTTTCACCGCTCCAAGCATACGCCGGATGAATCGCCGCAATTGCAGACCATGATCGATCATCTGTGGGATATACTCGAACGCCTGGAAGAAGTACGAAGCGTCTACGTCTTCTAATGTATGCAGCAGAAAACCTTTCATTCAGCGCAGGCCGAGGTCCTTCATGAGCACGAGAAAATAAACGAAGCATCCCTCACACCTGTTCAGCGCGCATCGGCCGAAAAACTCAATTTGTCGCTGCAGGCGGCTCCCCCGCCGGAAAGTCCGCGCCATGCTGAGCGGCAGGAAGTAAAAGAAACAACGAGCACATCACTTCTCGATCTCACTCAGCAAATGTTCTATCCGCTACTTGGACTCGGATAAACTTTCGCCGTCGAGCCATACAATGCGTTCGTCGTGCCGCCACCACGTCATCTGTCTTTTGGCATACTGGCGGGTTTTTGCGCTGATCTTTTCGATCAAGTCCTGTTTGTTAGTTTGCTTTTCAAGAAACTCGGCAATCTCGCGGTAGCCACTGCTTTCCATGGCCGGATCATCGATGGAATAGCCCAGATCAATCAGTGACTGCACTTCTTCAATCCAGCCGTTTTCGAGCATCTGCTTCGTCCGCTGGTTGATACGATCCACTAATTCTGATCGCTCACGCTGGATGCCGAAGATCAAGAGATCGTATGGACACAGTGATTGTGTTCCCAATTGAGATTTTGTCTTGCCCGTGAGTTCGTACATTTCCAGCGCACGTAAAAGATACTGCTTATTCTGATACGGAATAGCGGCAGCCGATTCTGGATCGATGCCTTCCAACCGCTTCCAAAGCGCTTTTCCTTCATCAACTCTATAATCAGATTCGAGTCGTGATCGGATGGCCGGATCCGATTTTTCTACGGGCACCAAACCATCAATAATCGAACTGATGTAGAGCATGGAACCACCCACGAGCATCGGCACACTTCTTTTGCCATGAAGTTGATCGATCAGCATCGTCGCCTCACGCTGATACCAACCGATCGTCACCGGTTGTTTTGGGTCCAGAACGGACAAGAGATGGTGCGGCACGTTTTCCATTTCTTCCTGGGTGATTTTGGCCGTGCCGATATCCAGATATGTATAGAGCTGACGCGAATCAGCATTGATAATCTCCGCTGATTTCTGACACGTATTCGTCAAAAAATGAGCGAGCTGAATCGAAAATCCCGTCTTGCCGCTCGCCGTCGGTCCGAGCACGACAATGAGCGGCTTTGCAGCTGTCCGCAAAAAATCACGCGTAATCGATTGCCAAGGATGTTGTGCCTGAACGATCACCAAATGATCATACCTCGTCTGGGACACGATGTCCCAGCTGCGGATATTATTAAAATTTCAAATCATGTATTCATAATTCGTAATTCGCGCATATAGTATTTGACCATAGAAAAACTCAATGAAAACTGCGAGAAAGGCCGAAAAAATGGTATACTGAAAGCGACTTCTTCTTCCAATTCTTCAAAAACCTATGCACCCAATGATCCAGTCCGTGGCTAACCAGATTTCGCGTGGCCACATCAATCCAATGAATACCATTATCCCGACTGTTATAGAAAAAACGCAGTTCGGCGAGCGCGTGTACGACATTTACTCCCGCCTGCTGGAAGAGCGCATTGTCTTTATGGGCACGCAGATCAACGACTCGATTGCCAACTCGGTGATCGCTCAGCTGCTGTTTCTCGAAAAATCCGACCCGAAGAAAGATATTATTATGTACGTTAACTCGCCCGGCGGTCAGGTGAGTTCCACTATGGCCATGTACGACACCATGCAACTCATTACTCCGGATGTTTCCACCGTGTGTCTGGGTATGGCGGCTTCCGGTGGCGCCATGATTTTGCTCGGAGGAGCCAAAGGCAAGCGCTACGCTCTGCCTCATTCCGAGATCATGATTCACCAGCCGCTTGGCGGCACCGAAGGCCAGGCAACCGATATTGCCATCCATGCCGAACACATCATTCGCATGAAAGACATGCTCAACGAAATGATCGCTCGCCACACAGGCCAGAAAATCGCCAAGGTAAAAAATGATACGGAGCGCGATAAATTTCTCAGTGCGCAGGAAGCTCTTGAATACGGCCTCATCGACAAGATCATCGAAAGCAAACCTGTTTAATCAAAAGCGCGAAACGAGAAGACCAAATTCGAGATAAATTCTAATTGGGAAATTAGAATTTCTACCTTGTCTAGAATTTGGTTCTTTTATCTTAGAATTTTTCCAATATTCCTTTTATTACTCATCATCTCCCCTCTCCCCTCTCGCAACTGCCGGAATATTGACCGCAATCCAGAAGAGAATAATCCACAGAAAATACGGATACAAAGCCGTGAGAATATCGGGAAGCGGCTGACCGGAGAGGATCGTCTTGAGCAATAAGCCCATCGGCACAGATCCAAGTGCAATGCCGCCAATCCAC
>CALMES010000048.1 GCA_937863435.1 uncultured Candidatus Peregrinibacteria bacterium | reverse complement strand
AGGAGCTTGCGGCATGACGTTTTACCGCGCCAAATATGAGAGCGCGTCGAAGGTCTACGTCAAGGGCGCACGCGTCCGCGCCATTACGTTCAGCCTGCGCACACAGACAAAGCAAAACGCGCAGGGCGATACGGTCGAGTTTTCCGGTAAATTCACAAGCACCGAAGCAGTCAAAAAAGGCGCGCTTGTCATTGGCGAAATGGACGGGCGCATGACTGTTTACCGCGTCGCGTCGGTATCAATCGGCATGGCGGGCATATACAATTACTATATCAGCACAGAGGCGGGGCAGATATGACGACTGACCAAGCTATAAACGCCATTCGCGCCATGCAGCTAAACGCCTTGCGCGCTGCTGGAGATGTCGGCTTGACTCAGGTTCTCCCTTTCGTGCCGATTGATACGGGCGACTTGCGCGCGTCCGGCACCGTCAAAGACGACGGCAAAGACGTTTACATCGTGTTCGGCGGTAAAGATTCGCCCGGCCGACCTGGTAAAGCGCACCCGTCGACATACGTCGCGAATCAATACAGCACGGCAGAGCGTCATTATGACACGGGCGGCGGCGTGCTTGGTCGGCTTTTGCAGCTATTCACAGGCGCACCGAAAAAAGCGGCACAGGGTAAAGTGAACCGCGCGCGGTATGCAGCGGCTTATTATCGCGTCAAAGATCAGCTCGCCCGTTTTCCCGGCGGCGTTCGATGGTTCAGACGCATCCTGAACTCGTCAGACATACAGCGCAAAATGGCGCGTAATTACGCTAATGCGCTGAAGGCGGCAGTTCGTGGTTAATGCGATAGCGACAGCCTTTAACACCGATGACCCTGCACTTGAGGTGCAGGTATCGCGCGGCCGCGGTTTGCAGACGGACGAGCTGGCAGACTGGATGGGTGACAATGACGTTTTGCGGGTTCTTGTCGGCGTTGACGTTGACCCGCGTTCTGAGGTCTACCGGCAGACGCGCGGCGCGATTGTCGAGGGGCGTTGCATGATGTACGTTTTTGCAAAAAATGACACGGCAGCTATTGACGCTTTGCGCGCGTGGTGGCGAAAACTTGCGCCCGGTGTCGGTTCGACCGTACTACATAATATAGAAACACAGACAACGCACGGGGGCTTGGTTTTCATGCGTTGGCTTGCCTCGACGGGGTTCAATGATTCGGCGACCCGTTATGGCGATTTGTGGATGGCCGATCAGCTTGTAGAATACACAGTAAGAGAGGTTTAAGAATGGCACAAGACGCAACACAAATTCAGTTTACGGAGTACAACTTCAAATATAATTTTGAAGACGTTGGCTTCCTGCGGATGGGCGTAACCGCGGCAGAACTCGGCTTTCGCTACGTTCAGGTAAACGACGCAGCCCAGACGACAGGCATTATTGCCATAAGCAAAAACGGCGTAGCGCCGACGCTGCGGGTAGAAATGCTGCAGACTCAGTACGAGACGATTTTCGGCAATATCGCCGGTGATCAGGTCTACCCGATTGTAGACGGCGCGAAAATCGCCTACGGTATCGGTGACCGCAAAGTTTCATTGTTTGAGCTTGCAAAGCCCGGTATCCTGCACCCTGTCGGTGTGGATGACGATGATTACGCAAACGACATTTACTTTCATCTTGTCGTGCCTGACCTGTCGTCTGTCAGCTATGGCGGTAACCGCGACAACGCGCAAACCGTAACAATGAACTTTTTCGTTCTGCGCGACAGCACGAAATCGGCGGACTTCAATTACGGTATTTTTGGCGACTGGACAGCAACCACAAACGCCGCGCCTAATTCGGTTTTCATCACTACCGAAAGCCGCGCCCGCGCACCGTACAAGCACACAACCGCGCTGACGCTTTCAAGCAAAGCTAAATGCCAGGTATATGCACACGGCTTTTACCGTACTGACTCGACCGTAACGGCCGCGCTTAACGAGGTCGGCAACATCGTTGCGACAGACCAGAGCTTTGATTTTGACACGCTCTCAACCGCTTCCAATTTTGCGGTGGGTGATTATATCAAACTCGGCACCGAGGTCATGTACATTGAGGGCATTACCTATGCCACATCGACCACAGGCACGCTGACAGTCGTGCGCGGTATCGGCGGCAGCACAGCCGCAGGGCATAACGACGATGCGACAATCACGAAGCTGTCAAATGTCTATGTTATCCCGGTTACTCGCCGCGCTACGTGGGCAAGTTCTGCCGGCGATGACGTGACAGTTGGCGACAGTAATGCGTCAGAAAATAAAGGTCTGCTGACATGGGTAGCGGATGGCTCTGACACCATAACTGCAACCGTCTCGGCGGTAGCGTCACCGAACCTGACCGTAACAACAACGACCTAATGCGCGTCGGACGTTTCGCGATTAAACCGCGCGTCACGCTTGCTGACATGGACTATGCGGAGCGGCTTTTGATAGCCGCCCGCGCTGCCCAAAAGGAAGCCGATGCGCGATATTATGTCCGCGAAATATTCCGACTGCTGACGGACGCCAAAACGGTTTTCCGGTGGGAGTACAAGTTACTTGAAAAAGTCTTGTCTGCCGCCGGGTTTCAGGCAGGTGCTGAGGCGAAAGAGGGCGAGGAAAACGGCGTTATTAACCTTACGTCATGGATAGCGGCGCAGGCCGGTGGGATGACCCCGCAAATGGTGGCCGAATCTATGACGCCGGTAGAGATAACTCCATTTACCAAAGCCCTCGCGCGTCAGGTGCTCGAAAACTCTTTGCGCCTGCTGCGGATACAGCACGCGCCGAAAGAGTACAGCGAGGAGCTGCAGGAGAGTTTCCGAAAACTCGAAACGCCGGGCGAACGGGCGCGAAAATCGCAACCCGTGAAGCAGGTGACGGATTTACTGAAGAAGAGGTTTTCAGCATGAGAAAAGGCATAGCGGTATTCGTGACCGCATTACTAACCGTTACAGCACCTTTATCGCTATGCGTTTTCTTTATGCTTTGGCTGCACTACGTCTCGAAGGTGCGCAGCCTTGGCCGTTTGGCCGGTGAGCGATACGGCGACGGGGTAGAGCGCGCTTACCTGCGCGAAAATTACCTGCGGTTTTGGACGTTTGCGCGCGGCATCGTTTGGGGGCTGAATGTCTGAGCAGATCAATATTGACGGCGTAAAGTTCAAAATCGGCTACGACTCCGCAGCCGTTGAAAAAGGGCTGAAGGATGACGAGAAAAAAGCGTCTGAAGCCGGTAAAAAAGTTGGCTCGAATTTTTCTGACGCTTTCCAGGCAGTAGTCGGCGCGGGGGCGATGGTTGGCCTAAAGGCTTTCTTTAGCCGGGCGGAGTCTGAGTTCAACCGACTCGAAGGCGCGATGAAGCGCGTCGAGTCTATCGCCAAAGGCTTCGGGCGTAATGTCGAATTAGCAAAAAAGAACGTCAACGAACTGGCAGACGAAGGCTTTCTCAATCTTACGCAAGCGGCAAGCGGGTATGCCGACGCTATCGCTTTAGGTTTTGACGAAAAGCAGGCGCGCAAATTCATCGGCGCTCTGTCAGACATCGCCGCATATCAGAACACAATCGGCAACGGTGCCGAAGCCGTCACGTCAGGTCTTGCCGGTTTGCTTTCTAACAGTGCGGAAAAAGTCGAGAATATCGGCGTACCTGTTAAAATCCTCAATCAGGAATACAATAAAAACATTGCGACCATGGGCAAGGCCGCAGCCCTGCAAAAGTTTTACAACGGCATTCTGAAAGAGTCTGAAAAATTCCAGGGCGATGCCGCACGGTCAACGCAGACGCTTGCAGGGGCTCAGGCGGGGTATAACGCAGCGGTCGAAAAGTCGTTTCAGGCAGTAGGGAAAAAGTTAGAGCCTGCGCTGAAAAGCCTTTACCAGATCGGAACTCAGGTCGCTAACTGGCTCGCCGATATGGTCGGCAAGCTGGATTCCACGACAGTTGCCGTCGTTGCGTTTGGAACTTTGGCCTACACCTCAATACTCACATTTGCCAAAGGTGCTGCAGCTTTACCGGCAGTATTCGGTAGCTTAGGCGCGAGCATTACGGCAGCTTTAGGGCCTATCGGGCTTTTTATTGCCGCAGTCGGCGGCGCGATAATCATCGTAAACAAATTGCGCCGCGAGTGGGGCGATTCGGCCGCGCGCGATTTGCTAAAACAACGCGACGCGCTCATTCAGCAGATAGGCGCGCTGCAGGAATCCGGTAAAAAAACAAAAGAATTGGCCGACGCTAAGGCTCGGCTTAACGATATAAACAAACAATTAGTCACGTCTTATGCCGTACTTTTAAAATTTCTCGACGCAGAAAATCTTTCCCTTGAGAAAAAAATTGAGATTATTGATAAACTCGAAAAGGCGCAAAAGCGTCTGACATCCGATAAAGACTTGAGCGACAGGAGCCTTTCCGAGCTTGCCGCCAAATCAAAAGAGCTCGAAAGCGAATTTAAGCGCGGAGCTGCTGCGCTTGCATCCGGCGCAATAACGCGAGAACGGTATGATGAAGAACTCGCAAAAGTCGCAGCAGAAAAAGCAATCATAGACGCAGAAATTGAATCGCG
>CALMES010000047.1 GCA_937863435.1 uncultured Candidatus Peregrinibacteria bacterium | reverse complement strand
AGCTACCAGTTAAAAGCCGGCCTACACACGCTGGAGTATGAATACAACAGCGGCACAGAGCAGATGCGACTCGATGGCGGGGACTGGCTGACACTGCGAGTCACCGATGGAACAGATACACTGGTGAGCGAAGACGGACTGGAGAAAATCGAAATCTATGTCGATGTCAGCGAGCTCTCGACGCAGACCTACACGCTCACAGATTATGTGATCGTGACGGTTCCGGGAACCACTCTTCCGAATCAACCTTACTATGGGCTGTCGGTGAAGGAGCTGCTCCGGAAGCTCTACGAGAAAGTCGGCATCACCGACGATACGTTCGACACGCTGCAATTCGACTCATGGGACGCGAATCCAAAAATATCATTTTACGATACGCCGCCACAGGATGCATCAAAAAACGGAAAACAATATGCAGCGGTGGATAACGGAACCGACATCTTTGTCGGAGTCGGAGATTCAGTCTATAAACGCATCATGTCCACGGACACCTACACATTGGTAACGACAAAAACAGGTTATGTCGTGTATCGATTGTGGTACAATAGCCGGAACAATGACCTCTGGATCTGGTATGTCGGAGCCGGAGACACATACGTCCGGGTGTATGACCTTTCCGGAGCAAGCTATAACGAGGTCAGCGTCAGCTCAAATACAAGCTTCAAATCCGCGGAACTGGTGGACTATAACTACACCGGCAGCTCGTATCTATATGGGCTGGTGTATGTGAACAACAGCGCGCACTCCGTTCGCATTGTGAGCGACACGGCAACGGATTCGCTGGTATTCTCAGCGGCAACGCTGGGGGTGGATGCGACAACCGTTTTTGTATTCTGGAATGGGCAATTCGTGTATTTCTACGACAACGATGGCGTGAATGTAAATTTCCACAGACTCAGTATCGATCCCGCCGGGACGTGGACGGACGATGGATCCTTGTTCGCACTAACGGAATCGTATAACCAATGGGCCGCTCTTCATAAATCCGAGAATCGTGTCTATTATTTATACAATAGCGGAGGGAAATACATCAAAAGTCATACCACCTCTTCGGCAGCCGTCGCAACAGTCTCAACGCTTTCCGCCGGGGATAATGTGCAGAGCATGATGTATCTGAACTCAAAAGTGTATTTCACGCTGGCGGCAGGAACGAACTACTACAAGGGAAGCCTTTATTCACTCGTCACAAACACGCAAACGCTCGTGCATTCTCTCGACAACGGGCCACATCAACGCGGGTGGACGATGATGTATTTCGGAGGGATTCTGTATGGGCTGGACATTCTCAGAAGAATCTGGCGCTACTCAGAGACCATCAATATGTATGTGAACCGCCCAAAGTTTGACGGTATCACAGTGCGCGATGCAATCAGTAAAACGCTGCAGGCCTATAATCTCATCGGGATCATCTCATCTCATAAAAAATTCTTTGTCTATCGCCGAGGGGATGATACGGGAGTCGTGCAAAACAGTGGAAGCAGCATCACAGTGAACGTCACCAATGCCACCGACATCACGCAAGTGCAAAACGCATACCAGAAAGTAAGCATTGTGGAAGTGTCCAACGGGACCACGGTGTATAATTTTGACGGAACGACGTACCAAACAACGGTATTAAGCGATGCAAAAAAATTCTCGCTTCAAAACGAATTGATACCGGATGACCTGGTGAAGGACGTATGCACCTATTTGTTCGCTTTTTATAACGCAGCGCACGATAAATATATTATCTCGGTCAACGCGGCACTCCTGCAGAATGAAGTTATGGACGGTGCGGCAGTCACGTTTGCCACAACACGAATTGCAAAAAGCGATACCGGATTGATCACTGCACAGCGAATCGATCATCTGGGAAACATGGAACTGGAGGTACTTTTCTAATGGCATTCCCCAAATTCCTCGGATGTGATCTCTCTATTCCGACTTACACCTGGAACTCTGGCGTGGATTCGTTGTATCCGGTCTCCAACATGAAAAACGGATATCCGGATATCTACTCGAAAGCCGGAACGACCACGCTGGCGCAGTATATCCTCATCGATTTCGGCACCGCAGTGAGCTTCAACGCCGCACTGGTGGACGGAATCAATTTCTCTTCGGTCGGAGCGGACAACGGGATTAAGTTCCAGGTGAACACGAACGACGATACGAATTGGGCGGACGCGGTCACTCTCGGCACGTTCACCGCGTCCGACAGCGCGCAGATGCTGACATTCGCAACGCAGTCCAAGCGGTATGCCCGCATCTTGTTCGATTCCACCGGGGCACTGGTGGCAAAACCCTATATTGGAAACCTCTTCATTGGCACAACGCTCGATTTCGAAAAGAGCTACCAATGGGGAGCGGTCGCCCAAATGCCGACCCACAACGTCAACACCAGCGAAGCGCTCGATGGGCGCATCCGCAGTGCCGTAAATGCCGGGGGAAGGTATATCTGGGAGCTCGAGTTCAAACTCCATTCCGATTCGTTCATCACCAGCTGGCGGTCCTTCCTGCTCACCGTGAAGAACAGCGCCGCACCGTTCTACTACATCGATCCGGACGGAGCGATCTGGTGCGTGGTGCTCGATGCGAACTACAACCCGGCCACCATGTTCCGGTACAACCTGAACGACCTGCAGAAACTTCGCATTAAAACCGTACTCTCCAACTACTGATCCTTGGGGACCAGCCATGCTCGAACCGGAAGACAAAGAATACCTGAAACTGGTCATCGAATCATCGGTGAACAGCGCCATGAAACCGGTGCACGAGCACCTGGTAGACATCGACCTGAAACAGCAGGAGCACAATCAACTGCTCAAAGGCGTCGATGGAACG
Source organism: uncultured Candidatus Peregrinibacteria bacterium (assembly GCA_937863435.1). Taxonomy (GTDB): domain Bacteria; phylum Patescibacteriota; class Gracilibacteria; order Peribacterales; family Peribacteraceae; genus JAGOTD01. The sequence continues at coordinate 1,947 of CALMES010000047.1, read as the reverse complement.
AACGGACTGAACGGCGATGTTCGGTCGCTGAAAAAATTCAGGGACAGTGTCAATCTTCGCATTGCGTGGGTCGCCGGCGGGTTCTCTGTGGCCGGAGCAATCGGAATCAAAGTCATCACAACCATCATTGGAGGGAAATAACATGCTCGAGACACTGCAGCACTTCCAGACCTACATCACCGCAGCACTCATTCTGCTCGCAATCATCATCCTCACCACTATGCAGCGCTTCCGCGACGCGGTTATCTCGCTCTGGCAGATGATACTGCTCGCCGTGAAGTTCATCGCCGACGGATTCACCGAGAGTACCGGGAAGACCTCGTTTTCCCGTCTCGCCGGTGTCTACGTGATCATCAGGATCACCACGGTCACCGGATCGATCCCGCCCGAATGGATGACGCTCTTCATGTTCCTCATCGGATATCAGCTCGTGAGCGGACTGCTGAAGGATAACCCGGCAATCCTCGAGCTGATGAAGGCAAAGTATGGCGTGGTGTCGGCACCGGATACAAAAACAGCAGAGGCAACGCAATGACCTCTGCAGAACTCCGATCGCTCGGCGTCAACGTCACGCTGGCGGAAAAGTATGCCGCTCCGCTCACCGCCGCTATGGTCCGACACAACATCTCCACGCCGCTCCGTCAGGCGCACTTCATGGCGCAGGTGCTGCATGAGAGCGGAATGCTCCGCTACACGCAGGAACTCGCCGACGGCAGTGCCTATGAGGGGCGGAAGGACCTCGGAAACACCGAGACCAGCGACGGGAAGAAATTCAAAGGTCGGGGGTTCATCCAGATCACCGGACGGAAGACGTACGTGGCATACGGTGAGTCCTGCGCAATCGATCTGCTCGGCGCGCCGGAAAAGGTGGCCGAGCCGCAACTCGCAGCGGACTCCGCGGGATGGTTTTGGACCGTGTTCAAAAAGGACTCCACCGGGAAGAACCTGAACGCCATGGCGGACGACGACCAGTTCCTGCGCATCACCTACTTCGTGAACGGTGGATTCAACGGGCTGGCGGACCGGTTCAAGCATTTGCGAGACTGCTTCGAAGTGTTTGGAGTGGATTCTCCGGATGAGCGCCTGCAAAAGGTCATTGCCAATGCGCTGCTGAACATCGGCACGCCGGAACGCAAAGGAATGAATGCGGCGTTATTCCGGGCGCTGCCAACAGTAGAGGCGGTGAACGAACTCGGAAAGGCGGTGCGCCATGGATAACATAAAGGAAAACATCGTGTTCATCGTATTGCTGTTCATCGGAATCGGTGCGGGATATGCCGTGGGACTCTACGTGGGAAAGGACCGAACGGAAGATACCTATCGGGACGCACCGCACCGCCGCGATACCACGACCACGGTGAAGGAGCGCCCGCTACCTGAGCAGAAAAAACAGGTGAAGCAGCCGGTCCGTCCGGTACCGCAGGAAGCCCGGCTCTCCGCCGATTCGGTGTTCAATGCAGGGCTGGCGAAGGGAATGGATTCGCTCCGGTCGTTGTTCGCCTGGAAGGTCGCGCCGCGAGAAACAACGGTCACCTTCGATACGGTCGGGACCCTCGTTCACCAATCCGACCGACTGCGGGACATGGAGATATACACCTTCCAGCCATTCCCGCGGAAAGAGATAGAGCGCATCATCACCGACTCCATCTACGTGTCGACAGTCAACCCAGCGCCGTGGTATGATCACTGGTACTGTGGCGCGCTCGGCACCGGAGCGATCGTGCTGGCGGTAATAGTAGCGGGAAAATAAAACTTGACATTCATCGTATCAATGCTAATATTTGAGCGGTGAGTTTGGGATTCGAACCCAAAAGCCCGTCAGAGGCTCCGGTTTTTCAGACCGGCGCGTTTACCAGTTCCGCCAACTCACCGTTGGGCGACCTGCCGGGTCGCCCATTTTTTTTTCTACCGCAAAGATAGACCCCGAAATCGTACAAAAAAAGTAAA
>CALMES010000046.1 GCA_937863435.1 uncultured Candidatus Peregrinibacteria bacterium | reverse complement strand
TAGTTGGAGAGCTGTGCAAACGCAATTTTGACCACTTCGCCATGGGGGCTGTCGGAACCCAGCAGGCGATCGACAATCGCAGGAACATCGGAGCTGCAGGTAGGGCTGATCACCCGAATGAACGAGCGCAGACGAGCAAGGCGCTCGGCAAAATCCTGCACGGTGCAGAAACCGGCAAGAATATTACCGGCATAATGAAGGAAGCGGGGATCAAGCAAATCCATAAGAGCCTTCTGAATCCCAATTTCCGATGGAAAACCGAGAATGATCATCTTTGTGCTCCTTGTGAAAACGACCACTTTCTAAGCACAACAAGTGCCCAGACAGGTGGCCGCGAAGGTGATGTAAAAGAGCCAGCGCGGCATAGTAAAGCCAAATGCGTACAAGTCAACCATTTTACTGGAGGCAGAAGCATTTTTCGCTACACTGCAGATCTTCCTCCCCTGCTTCATGGATCACCTGTCTGCAATGCTATCGCACGAAGCACTACGGGAAGATGAAATGACACCCAAAAAATCACGTGGCGGAAGTGAGTTAACCTCGTGCCAGACACGTGCTTTGGACATGCTGAAAACCGGACGGAACGTGTTTGTGACGGGTGCAGCCGGAACAGGCAAAAGCTTTCTCATCAATACATTCATGGCGGCAGGCAATCGCGAAAAGTACCCGATTGTGGCGAGTACTGGCGCTGCGGCGATCCTCGTTGGCGGACGCACATTCCACAGTTTTTTTGGACTAGGGATTATGGAAGGTGGCATCGATGGAACGATTCATAGAGCCGTACGTAATAAGAAGTTGGTCGACCGTCTTCGCAAAGCGGATGGCATTGTGATCGATGAAGTGTCGATGCTGCCCGGCATAACACTGCGCGTTGCCGAAGCGATTGCGCGTCGCGTGCGCGATGACACCTCGCCGTGGGGCGGCATGAAAGTGATTGCGGTTGGCGATTTCGCCCAGTTGCCGCCCGTTGGCATGAACGAGTATGGCGGTAAGGATTGGGGATTTATGGATGAATGCTGGGATCGGTCGCACTTTGCCAATGCACTGCTGCAAACGACAGTGCGCACAACCGAGCCGGAGTTTCTCCAGGTTCTGCAATCCGTCCGCGAAGGCCGCGTGACGCCGCAGGTGGTGGATTTCTTAGAATCGCATCGCGCCGAATCCAATGACGCGTTTGAGGGAACTCGCCTTTTTGCCCATAGAGCGACAGCCGAAACGCATAACCGTGAAAAACTTGAGCGCATTAAAGGACCGATGATTGATATGGAAACGATGTACGACGGCGACAGGCAGGCCTGTCAGCAGCTGCGTAAGAATGCCCCTATTCCGGAACGACTATTCATCAAAGTCGGTGCGCTCGTCATGCTCCGGCGCAATGACCATTCCCCTGCCCAGCGCTGGGTGAACGGCAGCTTGGGGCATGTGATTGCCGCGAATTCGGAAGTAATTGATATCGAGCTCTTGGATGGCCGCGAGATCCAGATCAGTAAGCAATCGTTTTCGGCACTCGACGGCAACGGCAAAGAGGTGGCAACAGCCTGGAACTTCCCGATTAACTTGGCGTGGGCAACCACCATCCACAAAGCCCAAGGCGCAACAGTCGATAACCTGATGGTCGATCTCTCTAGGCTCTGGGAGCCAGGGCAGGCGTATGTAGCCTTAAGCCGTGTTAGAAGTAGCAACGGACTACGGATTGAGAATTGGAAACCGAGTGGAATCATAGCAGAGCCTTCTGTATCGCAGTTTTATGCGGGTTTGGCGAGGGAATAGGGTTCTCCGAATCTGGTGATGGCTAATCTGAAAGGTATTGTGGGTAAAGTGGGTATTGCGAGTATTGCGGGTACTTTTGAGCATTCTTTCCTACATTACCCACCTTACACACTTTACCCGCTATACCCGCCTTACCTCTCCAGTCCTTCTTTGCATAATTGCAAATTATACATTATTATGTTATAATATAAATATACTTTTTACATTCACTCATTGCTATGTCTCGTGCAGTCTACGCAACACAGGCATTGTCCGGGCGCATCCGACGCCAAATAGCAACATTCAGCTTCCTGATGATGGGGCTCTCCGTTCTCATGATCATCTCGAGCTTCTAAAATGTTTGTAAAAAAAATATTAATATGTTATAATAGTATCAATAATTCTACTTCATACCAATACCCATATGAAAAATCATTTCAATAAGAGTAGCTGCCCGAAGCACTTGCGCGTGCATGTTTCCGCATTTGCCGTCCTTATGATGGGCCTGGCATTTGTCATGGCAAACGGATCGGTGTTCGCATCCGGCCTGTAGAACGCTCACAGATTATAGCGGCTGATTCATTGCCTGTTTTCGTTTCCTGCGAAATGAATGAGCGACTGACTGAAAGCCGGATATACTAAAAATTTCACAGAGTCGTACATCAGGCAATCCCCTGACTTGGCGACATACTTTCTGTGGCATCTGCAACTATCTGCAGAGGCCTTTTTTCTGTGCCCGCTGAATGACTACTAATTTTGTTGCGGGTGTAATTGCATCATCAGCACCAAAAAA
>CALMES010000045.1 GCA_937863435.1 uncultured Candidatus Peregrinibacteria bacterium | reverse complement strand
CCACCCAGCTTATAACATTATCTAAACCCAATAAGGGTGTAGTGCTATTAGAGGCTGTTGTTTCTACATTTTCATCGTACATACTTAGTTTTTTAAAATATTTCATATCCCTTACTGTGTTTAGATTTAGCCGTTATAGCCAATAGCTAAAAACCTCACACAAGATGTTTGTTATGTTATAATTATCCATTCTCATTTTAATCCTTCTTATAAAAAGGTGTTGAATAGCTGTCAGCAGTCAGCGGCAATCCTTTCGCCCACTCAACCGGTTCACCCATTATGCGGTTAATCGCTTCCAGATCTGCCGCGTTCTCTTCAATCTCGATGACAGCCTCATCATGCACATGCATGACAATCTTAAAGCCGGCAGCATCTATCTTCAGCAGCGCCTCTGCCAGGCAGTCACGGGCTATGGCCTGCACGATGTTCTCGACAAGTTTGCCACCGTAGGTGTACTGCGTCCTCCACTGCTTCGTTGTCTGGTCCATACCTTTGTAGGTAAGAGCCGGACCAAACTGTCCAGCTACGACACGCGGTTCGATGTAGGAGAGGCGTCTGCCGGACGGCAGCTCTATGAACAGAATATCGTTATCAACGAAAAAGCGGATGCCGTGCATGATGCTGACAGGTGTTCCGCCTATAGACACGGCGCCAAGAGCGGCATCTTCTACCACATCCCACAGACGCACGATAGCCTTGTTCGCATCTCTCCACATGTTGACAAGTCCTTTCAGCTCCTTCTCTTCGATACCCATGTTGAGAGCACCCATGGCTATGAGCGCATTTGCCCCACCCTGGTATCCGAGAGCAAGCTCTGCCACTTTTCCCTTCTGCCTGAGCGGAGAGCCTTTGGTGACGGTCTCGATAGGCACCCGGAACATTTGAGCTGCAGAGGCTTCGTATATCTTGCCATGTGTCTTGAACACGTCAAGCCTCCACTTCTCTGTTGCGAGCCAAGCGATCACACGCGCCTCGATAGCGGAGAAGTCGGCCACGATGAAGGTCTTACCCTCTCCGGCAACAAAGCTCGTGCGTATGAGCTGTGAGAGCGTGTCCGGCACATTACCGAAACACATCTCCAGACTATCTGCATCGTTCGTTCTGACCAATGTGCGTGCAAGCTCTAAGTCGCTTAAGTGGTTCTGCGGCAGGTTCTGCACCTGCACCAGCCGTCCCGCCCATCTCCCTGTACGGTTCGCCCCGTAGAACTGGAGCAGTCCGCGCAGGCGGTTGTCCTCACAGATGCCGTTCAGCATGGCGTGATACTTCTTCACAGAGGTCTTAGCCATTTCCTGACGTATGGTAAGCACACGGGAGACGACGTCACAGTCTGTGGCTGAGAGCAGGTCCGGGATATCTTTCTTAGATAGACTCGACACATCGGAGTCCATCTCACGGCTCAGCCATTCCTTCAGCTGTGCCGCTGAGTTCGGGTTGCCGATGGACGTCAGCCTGATGGCCTCTGTCGTCAGTCTTTCCTTGTTGATGGCGTCTATGCTGATGGCGTTTTGTACGAATACAGGGTCCAGCAGGATACCGGTGTCGTTTATCTTTTGGTCGAGTGCCCAGAGGGCTTTCTCTTTGTCGGTTATGGTGTAGAAGGATAGCTTCTCCCGGATTGCGAGCTCTGTGCGAACATCCTGCATACAGTAGGACTTGAAGTCCTCCCACTTGAACGGGTCGTGCATCGGCAGATTGCGTGTACGGTTGCCGTTACGCGCTGTCGGCTTACACGGCAAAGAGAAGTAACGGATAAGAGACTTTCCGGAGGCGTCCTTCTGCTCGTCGAGGTTCAGCACCTTCGCTGCCATATCAAGTGACAGAGGCAGTCCGCACATAGCGGCGCGCACCATCGTACACTCCCACTGGTCCGCGGGCAGGTCAATACCCAAGAACTTTGAGAGGCAAGTGCGCTCGAAGTTGGCGTTGTATGCCGTCTTCAGCACGTTCGGATTGACGAGAATATGACGAATGTCATGAAGTTTCTCGGGCTGTTCCGTTACATCTATGATATCAACACCTGAGCCATTGAAGCTGTACGCTACGAGTAGTATGGTGAAGTCAGGGGCTTCGGTGTATTTGTAAACACCTGACTTCATCAGATCTGTGGAGCTGTACGTTTCGATATCTATGGCGAGTGTGTGCATTATACTTTAATCCGTTTATTGCCTGCTTCTTTTACTAATCGTTGGTATTCCATCTCTACATACTGCCGTATTGCCTTGTCTGTACATCCTTTGTCATGGAGCCATAGCAGGTAGACGGCAGGGACGTCCTTCATCTGTTTTCCGCGGTATCTGCCGAAAGGCATCTGGCTTGTATGGCTGAATAATGTGGGCATGGAGTTGAAAAAGTAGGAGCCTGCCTGAGCAGACTCCCGGTTGTTGATTAAAATAAGTCGTCGTCATCTGCGGACAATCCTTTGAAGTCGTCTTCGGCTGTTGAGCCTCCTGCCAGACGTTCTCCGTCGGCTACCTTCATGATGTTGTTAAGCCCTGCAGCGATGCCTTTAGACGCGTTGGCGTTGTAGGCATAGAAGTTGATGCTTACACGTGCATAGCATCCGCTGTACACCTCGTCCCTGTCCATGATGGCGTTCAGGTCCTTGTCCACGATTCCCGGGCGGGTGCGCGTGGATGCGTTCAGGAAGTACATACCTGCGTATGCCTCGTCATCCGGCTTGTCGGCGTCACCATCGCGCAGCGGTGTTTTCAGGTTTGCCGGAATCTTGCCGTTAGCGCCGGCGAGCTTTCCTTTGCCCTGTTCCTTAGCGGCTTCGATAGCCGCTTTGATTTTCTCGATGGTCGCTGTATCCGTCTTAGGGATCAGGATTGCGGTAGAGTACTTCTTGTCCTCTCCTTCGTTCACGGACTCCGGCTCCCAAATCTTGGCGTAGCTGAGTCGTACTTTGCCGGTGACTACCTTAGTCGTTGGCGCTTGTGTTGTTGTTGACATCGTGTCTTCGTTTTAGCGTTAATAATGAAAAAAAAGTTTATAAAAGTTCTTCGTTGAGAGCAGAGGCGAAATCTAGCGCAGCGCCCTCTGTGCTGTTGTACTCCGGTCGTTTATCCGAGGCAGGCACTAAGGCAGGCTTGCCCGGAGGCTTCACCACGAACTGGTTGACATGCTTCTCGAATGCCGCCTTGCTGATAGCCTTCTCCAGCTTCGTGATCGGCAGCAGCTTCAGCGGCTCTGTCACCTTAGATGCGTCGAAGCCTGCCTTTGTTGTCAGCACGTTAAGGATAGCGTCTGTGTCGGTGTAGGCTCTGTTGCTTCGGCCTTCTACGAGCTTATATCCCGGCCAGCGTTTGCCATTGTTGACGGCTTCTGCCAGGGCGTGTTCACTCACGGCACTCAGCCACTTGGTGAAGTTGTCGGCGCGTGTGAGTATATCTGCTATCTCGTCGTCGGATAATAGTTGAGGATCCATAAAGTCGTATTTTGCAAGTTGTAAGTTGTAGTCGGCGTGCGCTCTGCATACAGCCTTCGCGCGGCAGAACCGGCAGGCGTCACCTGGTGCGTATTCTCCCTCGCCGGCAAATGCGAGCTGTGCCTTCGGCTTCAGTTCGTTGTGTGCCCAGTCCATCAGCTCCTCCACGGTCAGCTCGTAAGTTGATATGCTGTCGAGTCGTGGCTGGTAGATGGTCATACGCACCTTGCGGATGTCGTACATGTAACCAAACTCGTGAAGAGCACCCAGCGCGTAGAGCATCATCTGCTTGTTCTCCTGTGCTGACACCGGAACACCTTTGCCGTACTTCAGGTCTGTGAAGTCGAGGGTGTGGTCTGCTATGATTACGACGTCACCGGTCCCAAATCCTTCAGGAATAAAGGCGGTAAGGTCGAGCTTCTGCTCGAGCAGCAAGATAGCGTCTTTGGTGTGTGCCTTGGCGGTGTTGTACTGCTCCATAACGAAGTTGGAGTAGTCTTCGATATGGCTGTGCATGTCTTCGTTGTACAGCTCATGTGCCTGTATCTCTGCCAGCCGTTCGGCATAGTTGCCTAGACCGACGTGCTTATGCAGTATCATCAGCTCACCCAGGGCGTGTGCCAGTGTGCCCTCTGCAGCAGCAGCACTGCTGCTGTTCGGGAACTGCTGCTCGAGGCGTGCACTCGGTGTGCAGGTAAGCCAGCGGGATGCTCCAGACGGTGATAGGATGGCGTGTGCGCTCATTACAGTGCTTTTACTGCGGTTAAGAATTCCCCATACTTCGACTTGTCCAAAGTCGTTACGTTCTCAGCTCCGAAGGTGCTAAGTAGGTTTTTCAACTCTGTACGCTTTCCCGCTGATGCCTTCTGAGACACTGCCGCTCTCAGCTGTTCTACGGTGATGTCGGAGGCTGTTACCTTTGCAGTTTCCTTTGTCTCTTCTTTCTTGGGGGCTATTGCTTTCTCCAAATCTTGCAGGTCTTCTATGGCATTAAGTCGCGCTATCTGCTTAAGAGAAGCGGGCAGATCGGCTGTTGCCTTTTCAAGCAAAGGAGCCATCACTCTTGAAAAGAATGTTTCGAGCTCAGGCGACATTGTGAATTCGTGTTTTACGATAATTTCCATTTCTTCTGTTTTATGTTGAATAATTAGTTTAAGTTCAGTTTGCCCTTCAGCTTATTCAGCTCTGATGCTATCTCTCCAAAGAAGTTATCGATAGTCATCTCTACATAGTCCGGAACGTTATGACCCGACATCCACCGGTTGACGTAGTAGATAGGTATGCCGGTTGACCTTTGTATCTTGTTAGAGTTGAGCTTGAATGCCTTCAGCACTGCGCGTCTCCAGTTTACCACTGCGGTGTTTACTATTACTTCTTGCATGGCTTAATATTTATAGTTGAACATGTCCTCAGATGCGATGTACAAGAACTTCGAGTTCGGGTACTCCTGTCTAAAAGCGATTAATGCTTGTATCTCATCAGCGGATTCGTAACGCTTTCCGGTACAGATATTACTGTCAGCACTCAACAGAAAAGTGATGTGGTATGCTTTCATTTTAATAACCATTTAATCAGTGATGAAAGAAGGCCAAGAGCAATGAACAGTACAAGTGATAGGAATACCAGGCAACCAATGCCGCCTATCTCTTCCGTACATTCGCAGTCGTCTGCGATATCGTTCTGATTGTACATAGCTTAATTGTTAGAAGTGATCATTAGAGACTTCGTCTTGCCACCGACTTTTACCGTTATGGCGAGACTGGTTACGCTGCTCAGCCAGTGGCGGTATCGCGCCACGTTGCAGTTGATGTTCCTGCCCTTGTTTGCCAGAAATACCTGACGTGTCATGGAGCGTCTGAGCACGTCATCCATGGTGCGTGCCTCGAAGAGGTGTTGTACTTTGCTGTCTATAGTTTTCATATTTTCTTAATTTTTCCGGTTGTTCTGAATTGTTCTTTGTAGGTGGATTTCCGGGCAGGAGAGGGGTTTTCTGCCCTCTCCAGTACGGACCTTAATACGTTTCCACACGCTTTTATCTTCTGTTCGGCGGCCTGTATGTCGGCG
>CALMES010000044.1 GCA_937863435.1 uncultured Candidatus Peregrinibacteria bacterium | reverse complement strand
TGCAAGTTGCAGATTAATATAAGATGGATTAATAACTTTAGGTCTTTCAAGATCCTCTACAATCGAATTATCTTCTATTAATTTTTTTCTATCCAATAAATTACCAGCATCATCACATCCAAAAGCACGAATTCGCATGTGCTGAATAATCTTTTGCATTTGCAGAGATGGCGCCACATGACTAGGTGACGTATTAATTGCTTTTTTTTCTGTTAACTTTCTGACAATTTCATCTAGCTCTGCAATGGTTGGTATTTCGATACCTCTACCCATGCCTTCTTTGGGCCGAGCTTTAGACATGAGATAAGTTTAGGACTGTTTAGTAAAAAACTGAGCTATAGCCTCAGGAGTATGGCCACTTACAGCAGCAGATAAGGCTGTCGCAGCTCGGTTTCTAACATCTTCTTTAATCAAGCCCATAAAAACAAGGGCATCTGCTCCTGCCAATCCCACAAGCGCTGCTTTTAAAGCATCAACCTCGGGATTATTATTGGCGGCGCCTTTACTGACATTCTTTGTAGACATAAATTTTATCCCGTATATTCTCCCAGAAATAAAGTAAAAAGCAAGTAAATCTGCTGACACGAATAGAAAAGGTTGCGCGGTAGCTAATTTCAAAAATTCACTGCATATCGCGACGATAATTGTCTATACTTCTTACCAATTCAAGGATTTCTTTGAGAAAGCATCGATTCCTCTTATCTGGAGCTACTTTTCCCGCCATTCCAATGTTCAAACCCGTCGACCCGAAACAATCATTTCCGAATCTGGAAGAGGAAATACTCAAATACTGGCAGGAGGAAGATATTTTCAAGAGATCCATGTTGCACCGCAAAGACGGCGAATCGTTCAGCTTTTACGACGGTCCGCCGTTTGCTACCGGCCTTCCTCATTATGGCCATTTGCTGGCCGGCACCATCAAAGACGTCATTCCGCGTTACCAGACGATGCAGGGAAAGTATGTGAAACGGCGTTTTGGCTGGGATTGTCACGGCCTGCCGGTGGAAAACATGATCGAAAAGGAGAATGAATTGCACAATAAACGCGATATTGAGGCGCTGGGAGTCAAAAACTTCAATAATCTCTGTCGCACCGCTGTGCTGCGCTACACCCAGGAATGGCGTAAGACAGTTGAGCGGATGGGGCGCTTTGTGGATATGGATTGGGATTACCGCACCATGGATCCCGATTATATGGAGAGTATCTGGTGGGTGTTCAAGCAGCTGTATAGCCAAGGACTCATTTACGAGGGCTACAAGTCCATGTACGTGTGTCCGCGGTGCGAAACGCCGCTTTCGAATTTCGAAGTCACGCAAGCCTACAAGGATATTACCGATTACACCGCGACGGTGAAATTTCCGCTCGTAGACGAGGCTAATACTTATGTTCTAGCGTGGACGACCACACCCTGGACACTCCCAGGTAACCTCTTTTTGGCGGTGCATCCGGAAATCGACTACGTCAAAATCAAATGGAAAGCCGATATAAAGCGCGGAGATATCGACGCCAAGGTCGGCGACGTGTTTATTCTGGCCAAAGCCAGATTACTGAGTGTGTTTAAAGATCAATATGATGCATTTGAATTAATAACAACGATGAAAGGCACCGATCTGCTGCGCAAGAAATACAAGCCGCTGTTTCCGTACTTTGCCGAAAAGTACCAGGCGCAAGATGCGTTTCGCATCGTGCACGGCGACTTTGTGACTACCGAAGACGGAACCGGTGTCGTGCATATCGCACCCGGTTTTGGGCCCGACGACTTTGAGGTCGGCAAGCGCGAGAAGACCGACATTCTGCAGCACGTGGGCATCGATGGAAAATTTGTGAGCGCGGTCGGCGACGGCTTTGCCGGTATGGATGTGAAGCCAAAAGATGATCCGACAAAAGCCGACAAGAAAATTGTGAAATGGTTAGACGAAAGAGGATTGATCCTCAAAGCAGAGAATTTCCGCCACAGCTACGCCCACTGCTGGCGCTGCGACACTCCCCTGCTCAACAGCGCCACCACCTCGTGGTTTGTCGCCGTGGAAAAAATCAAAGACAAGCTGCTGGCCGCCAATGCCAAGACAGACTGGGTGCCTGCAAACATCAAAGACGGCCGCTTCGGCAAATGGCTCGAAGGCGCGCGTGACTGGGCGATTTCGCGAAACCGCTACTGGGGAACGCCGCTGCCGATCTGGCGCAACAGGCATACGGGAGAAATAGAAGTGATCGGCTCTCGCGATGAGCTGATGATGAAAGCTCCCGGCCGCTTTACAAAAATCACGATTGCCCGCCATGCCCAGAGCAAAGGCAATGTCGACAGGATTTATCAGGGCAAAGTGCCGGGGACCAAACTGACACCGGAAGGAAAGAAGCAAGCCAAAGCTCTGGCTGACTCCGTGTATTCCGAGCAGCTGCCGATCCAGACCATTTATCATTCTCCACTGATGCGTACAACCGAAACAGCCCGGGCTGTGGCGGATAAAACCGGGGCGAAGCTGATTGTCGATGACCGGTTGCGCGAAGTGGAATTCGGTGAGTACGAAGGCAAGCATGTGGACTTCGATGATCTCGCATTTATCCGCGCCAGACGCGCGCACAAATTTGAGAATCAGCAGGTTGAAAGTGTCTATCATTTCGACGGCATGGAGACTTGGAGTTCAATCGAAGTGCGCTGCAAGGCATTCCTTGAGGAAATCCTCGAACGCCACCGCGGCGAGCATATCATGATCGTGACGCACGCCGACATCCTCCTGAACTTCACGCACCTGTTTACCGGCATCGACAAAAACAAGATTGTGCATCAGCCGTATCCCGGCCTCGCCGGACACCGCACGTTCTATTACGATCACGAAACCCGCGAGCAGATGGACCTGCACAAGGAAACAGTCGATTCATTGCAATGGGCCACCGGCGCCGACCACGCTCATCATTCCGTCAATCTGACTGTCGTGCGGCACGGTGAAACTGACTGGAACAAGGAAGGCCGCATGCAGGGCCGCATGGATATCCCCCTCAACACCAACGGCGTGCTGCAGGCCGAGGAACTGGCAGCCCGGCTTGATCCGAAAGAGTACGATGTCATCATCAGCTCCACGCTCGGCCGCGCCAAGCAGACCGCCGACATTATTGCCGGCAAATGGCAGAAAGAAGTTCTGACATCGGACCTGTTCTGCGAACGCCATTTCGGCGAATGGGAAGGAAAAACCAAAACCGATATTCTCAAAATGGTGCCGCATCTGGTGCAGGAGTATCTCCATCTGGCCGATCCGCCCAAAGGAGAAAGTAGAGAAGAGCTGCGTGAACGCGTGCGCAAAGGCCGGTCATACCTGATGAAAGAATTTGCCGGCAAGCGTGTACTGCTGGTATCGCACGGACGCTGGATCTCTGCCTTCAATGCGCTCGAAAACGACAATCCTATCTGGAAGCCGATTGAGAATGCATCGGTGCAGCAATACACCCTCAAGCCGCATCTACAGCGCATACCCGATGTTCTCGACTGCTGGTTTGAAAGCGGCTCGATGCCGTATGCGCAGGAGCATTATCCTTTCGAGGCCGGCGACGGCAAAAGTGCAACTGGAAAAACGATGAGCGATAAGCGGCTAGCGGCTAGCAAGAATAAGAAAAAGAATGCCAAGGTTTCGCATGCGGCTGACAATAGCTCCGTTACTAATCGCTTACCGCTTACGGCTAACCGCTCGTCAGTCCCGAACTTCCCGGCTCAATTTATCGCCGAAGGCCTCGACCAGACACGCGGCTGGTTCTACACGCTCACGGTTCTGAGCGCAGCACTGTTTGACTCTCCGGCGTTTGAGCACGTGATTGTCAACGGCACCGTACTCGCCGAAGACGGCAAGAAGATGAGCAAGAAACTCAAGAACTATCCTGAGCCGCTCGAGGTTGTGAAGAAATTCGGCGCCGATGCCGTGCGTTTTGCACTGATGAGTTCGCCGGCCGTACGTGGCGAAGACCTCCGCTTCTCGGAAAAATTTGTGGAGGAGACCGTGCGCAATGTCCTGCTGCCGCTCTGGAACGCATACAATTTGTTTGTCACATACGCCAACGGCGTGGACTGGAAGAAGCCCAAAGATTTCTCGCTTGCCAAAGCCAAATCCAAAGATGCGATGGATCAGTGGATCATCGCCAGTACGCAGAAACTGGTGAATACGATGACCGGCGAGCTGGAAAATTATGATCTGTCGGCAACCTGCATGCAGCTGGCGGATTCCATCGACGGACTAACCAACTGGTATATCCGCTTGAGCCGCCGACGTTTTGCCGGTAAAGGCGAAGGCCAGGCCGAAGCATTCGACACTCTCTACCGAGTTATCCTGACTCTCTGCCAACTCCTCGCACCGTTCTGTCCGTTCATCACCGAGGCCATTTACGATAATCTGGTCGGCGATGAACACGGCAGTATTCACTTTACCGATTGGCCGAAATCGCGAAAGCTCACGGCCAAAGAAGAAGAGAACGTGGCGGTGATGAGCAACACGCAGACAGTTGTAAACCTGGGCCTGTCGTTACGCTCCGATGCCAAAGTGAAAGTCCGTCAGCCGCTGGCAAACATTACTTTTGCGCTTGCACCGTCGGACACTGCCGGCGTGCGCGAAGATATTATTAAAGATGAACTGAACGTGAAAGAAGTGAAGCAGGTGAAAGACCCTGGCAGCATCGCACAAGCGTATGTGCTGGTAGATGCACGCAAAGTCGGGCCGCGCCTGGGGTCAAAAGTGCAGGAACTCATCGCGTTCGGCAAAGCCGGAAAATTTGAACTGAAGGGAAGCAAGATTGTCATATTCGGCGAAGAGCTCACGCACGATGAAGCGAAAGTGATGTACAAGGCCGTGGAAGTTGCACGTCCGGCTGCGGTGCCACCACCATATAAGCAAACTCCCAAAGACCAACTACCAACAACTAACGGGGGTGAAAATTCGAAGAACCAAGAACCAAATCCGAAACAAATAACGAATACCGAACAAACGAAAAACGTTCAAAACCCAAGTCCCAATCCCCAAGTCCTAAGTCCTAACCCCAGCCCCCGCCCCACCCCCCCCCCACCCACACCCCCCCCCCCCCCTCCCCCCCCCCTCCCCTCCCC
>CALMES010000043.1 GCA_937863435.1 uncultured Candidatus Peregrinibacteria bacterium | reverse complement strand
CCCCCCTCTCCCAATCCCTCCGTGGCTACTGGAAACTCGACGACGGCTCCGGCACGAATGCGACCGACGCAAGCGGCAATGGAAACACTCTCGCCATGACTGGCTCCCCAAGTTGGGTAGCCGGGCAAATCGGTCCCTACTCGCTTACATTTTCCGGAAGCGGACAATATCTCTCTATCGCCGATCCCGCAAGCGGCGTCCTCGACTTTCCCAATGGCACAAACTTCTCTCTTTCAGGATGGTTCAACCGCAGTGCCTTTGCCGCCGATCACACCATTATCGCAAAAAAGAACGATCAAACCACCGGAGCTGGCTATGTGGTCTGGATCGACAACAACGGATCAACGGACCATCTCTTCTTTGAAGCCTCCGACGGCACACATACCTATCAAATACAATCCACCACCGACTTCAGCGCAAGCGGCTGGCATCACTTTGCGGTTACTTGGAATGACAATAACTCCACCGCCACCAATCCCGTCAATCTCTACATCGATGGCAAACTCGACAACGGATCAACGAGCGGCACCTTCTCCAGCGTGACCGATCTCTCCAATGCGCTTGCTTTCACCATTGGTGCAGAGAGCGATGCTGGCGTTCCCTTTGCCGGAAGTCTCGACGACATCCGCGTCTACGGCTACACCCTCTCTGCGGATCAAGTGAAAAAGATATATAACACTACCAGTCCCACGCAACCGATTGACACGAGCCTTGTAGGGCACTGGACCTTCGATGGAAATGATATCCAAGGAACGACCGCGATTGATCGGAGTAGCTATGGGAATAACGGGACCATAACAGGAGCAGTGCCAACGATTGGGAAATTGGGACAGGCGTTGAGTTTTGATGGGACGAGTGATAGTATGGATATACTCACGAAGAATGCTCTTCCAGTATACCAATCCGGAACTCAAATAAGCGTCTCTTTCTGGATAAAGGCTTCTCCACAAGGAGAATCTGGTGATCCGAATATTATTTTCACCGAATACCACGGAAGTTTCCCAACATTTCGATTATTTGCGGCCGCAAATACAAGTCCTGATTCCCTCATTGTTCGGATAAGAGATAATGCAGGTGATTATATTCTGGATGATGTTTCTTCCAATGGAGTTGTTTTCGATGACTCGTGGCATCATATTGTATGGGTAGATAACAATGGAAGTGCAGAGCTATATATTGATGGATTGCGAGACTCTGCAGATTTCTCTTATACGCCGACATCGGTAAGCAATACAGACGACCTATACATGGGAGATATTAATGGCGATTTGGATGATATTCGTGTTTACAATCGTGCTCTTTCATCCGAAGAGGTGGTGGGTCTTTACAATTTATAAATACAGGAGTCTATCCTTCTTAATTAAGAGAATTTAATACCACAAAACTCATATGAGCAAATGGTTCTACTCTTCTTTTCTGTTGGGACTGTTAGGGGGAGTCATTTCAGCAGATCAAGCTATTGCTGCACCGTCTATTTCGAGCGCATCAGGAGCCTTGAGTGACGGTCAATCAATAACGATTACTGGCTCAAGCTTTGGTACAAAATCACAAGCTTTACCTCTTAAGTGGGACAATTTTGAGACAGGAACTCCAGGAACGCCGGTTACTGGCTGGTATACCTCTTCAACATTGGGAACAAGTTATTTGGCTTCCTATAGCACGGCACGGGTGAGAGTGTCTGGAAAACAGTCTGTTTATCAGAATTTTACTGATGGAAATTATAATTCAGTGATTGCACTCACTGATCAAAACCCGGGATTTCGAACAATTTATGTAAGCGGCTGGTTTTATCGAGAAGTTGGCGGTGC
Source organism: uncultured Candidatus Peregrinibacteria bacterium (assembly GCA_937863435.1). GTDB lineage: Bacteria > Patescibacteriota > Gracilibacteria > Peribacterales > Peribacteraceae > JAGOTD01. The sequence goes on along the minus strand of CALMES010000043.1, from coordinate 1,682 downwards.
ACCTTCGAGGAATGTGAAAACTTGGGGGCTTCGTGGTGGTCCTGGTTTCTCTGAGTTAATGCCAAATGTCCGAATGGATCAGTATCCAGACATCTCTGCTGGACAAATAATGACGTATGAATCATCAAATGGTCAGTGTGACATCGACGCTCAAGATGCCAAAGTTATACAGGCATCTTGGTTCAGTGGCGAGTTATATCCAAATGCTTGGCATCGTTTTGAAGCTTGGGTTAATACGGACTCTGGAGGTACGCAGGGTGAGTATACTGTCTGGATTGACGGAAATGTTCTCGCATCTTTAACAGGGAGAATATTTGAGCACGATTGTCCGTTCTCAATGGTAATGCTACAGAACTATTTTGCAACCGATACGGGGAGTCCGACACCATGGATGAAGCATTATTGGGATGAAGTCTATATTGATAGGTCGCGGTCTCGAATTGAGATCGGTAACGCTTCGACGTGGACAACATCTTCTCACCGAGAAATTCAAATCCCTACGGGATGGTCCGATGGATTCATTAGCGCTACTGTAAATTCCGGTTCTTTTGCTACTGGCCAAACTGCCTATCTCTACGTGGTTGATTCAACAGGTGCAGTAAATTCAACTGGCTATCCAGTCACCATCGGTAGCGGAAGCACCCCCGACACCACCCCTCCCACTTCTCCCACCAACCTCTCTGTCACCGCCACCAGTTCCTCCAACATCACCGTCTCCTGGACCGCGGCTACGGATAATATCGGCGTTGTCCGCTATGACATCGAGCGTTGTGCCGGACTCTCTTGCAGTACCTTCACTCAAGTAGGAACTTCTTCCTCTTCTCCCTTTGTTGATTCCGGATTAACCGCAAGCACTGGCTACTCCTATCATGTCCGAGCCGTAGACGCCGCAGGGAATACTTCCGGTTGGAGCAATGTGGTGGGAGCGACGACGCAAGCTGTTGCACAAGCTCCTACCGTCACACTTTCGGCAAACCCGACCAGTGTCGCATCAGGATCTTCTTCTGTGCTCACATGGAGTAGTACAAATGCTACCAGTTGCACAGCCTCTGGAAGCTGGTCCGGAACCAAAGCAACGAGTGGTACTCAGTCCGCCTCGCCAACTTCGACAAGCACTTACACTCTCACGTGTACTGGAACTGCGGGCACAGCAAATCAGAGTGTCACCGTGACAGTCTCCAATCCAGACGAAGTTATCATTGATAACACCGACACCGTATCCGTCTCTTCTTCCGGGAACTGGCTCTCGTCAACTGCCTATCCTGGATATTATGGAGATGATTATTTCTACTCCTCCACCATAGCCGGAGAATGGTTCCAATGGACAACATCTTCTCTTGTTCCAGGAACCTACGAGGTGTATGCTCGATGGCTGGCAGTCGCCGGCAGACCAACCGATGTGAACTATCAAATCACTCATGCTTCTGGTACTGCGACAGTTGGACCGATTAACCAAGAAGTAAACGGATCCCAATGGAATCTTCTCGGTACCTACAGCTTCAATACAACCGGAACGGTCAGAGTGATTGGCACTGCAACCGGATGGGAGGGCACTGTCGCTGATGCTGTACGATTCCTCAAGGTGGCCTCCTCCACCCTCACCTCCTGCTCCACCATCACTCCCACGAACTTCACCGATCCTACCTATACCGGCTACGGTGCTCCCTATGACGTCTTTGCGA
>CALMES010000042.1 GCA_937863435.1 uncultured Candidatus Peregrinibacteria bacterium | reverse complement strand
CCCCGGGGCGATCAGTTCAAGTATTTTAACCTTTCGACCCGCCACACGGTCGGCGTTATTGGCAGGCAGTACGGCAAAAGCACGCTTGCCACGCTGCGAATGGTGCGAAAAATCACGTCAACGAAAGACGCTAATCACTACTGGGTTTCCCCGATTGTATCGCAAGCTAGAACACAATTTGAACGCCTGCTGAAAGACTACCGCACATTTTTGACAAAGATCAACCGGACGCATATGGAGGCTCAATTCGTTTCAGGCGGTTGGGCGCATTACAAAGGTTCTGACGACCCCACCAGCATTAAGAGCGACACGCTGACAGGCGCAACGCTCGACGAGTGTGGCACGATGCATGATAGCGTTTGGGCCGAGGCAGTGCGTCCAATGCTTGCGGTGCGTCGTGGCGGTTGCGACTTTATCGGCACCCCAAAGGGCAAGAACTGGTTTTACCTGCTGGCCGAACAGGCGAAACGTGACGACGAGTTTTCCTTTCACCACGCGCCGTCGAATGCCTCGCCGTTTTTCAATAGCTCAGAGTTTGAGAAAATCAGGGCTACCACGTCAGAGGCGATTTTTCGTCAGGAGTATTTGGCGGAGTTTTTAGAATCAGGCTCTGAGGTTTTCCGCGACTTTCGGGAATGCGTCCAAGGCGTTTTAGAGCCGCCACGGGCCGGGGCGTTGTATCTCATCGGGGCGGATATTGCCAAGCACGTTGACTGGACAGTGCTAACCGTTTGGGACGTGGAGCGGCGTCACCTCGTGGCGTTTGAGCGGTTCAATCAAATTGACTGGCCTCTAATCGAGGGCCGGATTGCCTCGCTCGCTGCGAAGTACAACCGCGCGCGGGTACGGCTTGACGCGACCGGCGTCGGTGACCCGGTTTACGACCGCCTCAACCGGGCCGGGCTGAACGTGTCGCCCGTTAAAATTACCATGCCAGTTAAAACGCACCTGGTAGAAAGCCTGATTTTTGCAATTGAGAAACGTGAAATCACATTCCCCCACCTGCCCGAAATCGTTCACGAGTTGTCAATTTTTGAGGCTAAGAAAACCCCGAAAGGCCACGTTCAGTATAGCGCGCCGGCCGGTTATCACGATGACGTGGTTATGTCTATGGCGCTGGCAGTGTCTGAGCTTGTCGGCGGCGGGGCCGGCCCTGAGTTTTACGGAGCGGAATAGTAGTTGACAAAGTATCCTGCGAGGTGCAGCGGTGCCGTAACCGGCGGGGTACGTATTATGCACAGTGAAAGACCCGCTCGAAATAATCGCCACACGTAGACACGGCAAACTTGCCGCGAAAGAGGAGATTTACCGTCTGCTCGACGACTCGTACAAAGGCGGATTTCAGTACATCCAGGGAAACCACCTAACCCGACACGATAGAGAGTACTCTGTGGCGTATGAAAAACGCGTCAAGCGTTCGGTGTACGTCAATTTCGTGCAGCCCATTATTGACCTTTTGACGGGTTTCGTTTTCAAGCATGAGCCGGAGCGTCAGTACCCGCCCGGCATGGAGTATATTGTCGAACGCGCATCAAAGCGAAAGAGCCTTGAAAAATTCATGCAGTCAGTCTGCACTCTCGGTTTTATGTATACAGTCGGCGTTCTTGTCGATTCACCACGCTTTGACGCTGCGGAGTATCCGACGCAAGCTGACCGCAAATCGGCAAAGCTAAATCCGTACGCGTGCTGGTATCAGCCCTGGCAGATTCGTGACTTTGCGTTGGACGAGTTTTCGCGGCTCGAATGGATTTTGCTCGACGATTCGCGCGTCGAAAAAGCCGACCCGTTGACCGGCCCGGTCAAACGCACTATTTACCGGCTATGGACGAAACGCGACTTTACGGATTTTGAGATCGTGCATAACAAACAGACCGGCGGGCTGAAAGTTGTGCCCGGCGAGCCGACGCCTCACCCCGTCGGCTACGTGCCTTTTCACTTCGTGAACGCCCGCGACGTTGACGACGACTATATTTCTGACAGCCCGTTTGAAGACGTGGCTATTTTGTCGCGCCTTGACTATTCGATTCTGTCTTATTTTGAAGAAATGCTCGCAAGCGGCACGTTTAAGACATTGTTTTTCCCTTACCTGAACAAAGACGAACTCCCGGCAGAGATCAAGAAAAAGGGCCTATCTGATTCTCCGCTTGTTGGCTTCAACGGGTCGATGAGTCAGGCCCCGTTTTTTGCCGGGGCAAAGCTTGAAGAAATCACGCCGTACAAAGAAGCGCGCAATATGCTCGCCCTTGAAATATTCCGCAAGGTAGGAATGGACATCGACCGCGACAAAAGCTACGTTCAAAGCGGCGCGGCGTTAGGTAAAGAGTTTGAGAAGACAGAAGCACTTTTAATTGGTATGTCAACGGCGCTGAGTGAATGTGAAGAATTCATCATCCGCACGGCGTCAAAATGGGACGGCTCGAATATCGCAGAGGATGCGGTCGAGGTTGAGTACAGCAAAAAGTTTCAGGGCGACGACGTGAACGACCGTCTCGTGAAACTTTATCGGCTGTACGACACCGGCGAGCCGGCAGTGAGACAGGAGACTCTGAAAGAGATTGTACAGCTAACGCTCCCGGGCGTTGACGCTGACAAAATGGCATCAGAGTCTATGGAACGCGGGCCGGATGTTCCCGACATATCGTTAGAAGAAAACAACTCAGAAGAGGCAACCACATGACACTAGAACAAACGGAAACACCGGCAGGCTTTAAGATTTTTCACCCGACCCTTAAAACAGAGGTCGTTTTACCGGAAAAGATCGGCGAGGGCGAAAGCGCCATTGAGACAAAAGGGCTCATTGAAGCCATTATCGGCAAGTCACGCGCAGAGCACAGAGGCGAGCTCACACGCAAAATCCAGGAATACGAAACACGTCTCGGCGATTATGAAGAGACAAAGCGCCGGCTCGAAGAGCTTGAAACGGCGAACATGACAGCCGCGCAGAAAGCACAGCGCGACGCAGAGCGTACCGCAAACGAGACAAAGAAATGGCAAACGCAGGCGCAGGAATTGCAGAACGCACTGCACAGCGAGCGCCTTGATAACGCATTATATAAAATGGTGGGGTCAAATCCTGAAATTTTCAACGCTGACCAGACGATGAAACTTTTCAAGGCTGAGGCCGCACCGCGACTGATCGACGACAACGGCAACCTGAAACCGGTTGCCGTGCTCGACGGTCAGGAACTCGACATGAGCGAGGCTTTCAAGAAGTGGATTGCGAAGGAAACCAACGCAAATTTACTTAAAAACAAACTCACACCCGGCGGCGGCTCAAACGGCGGACAGAGGCAGACAGCTAGAAATTCAATGAGCAAAGCCGACTTTGACGCATTGCCGGCAAATGAGCGTTTCGCGTTCATCAACGGCGACGGAAAATTAACGGCATAAGGAGAAAACAATGGCAATAGCAAACGATTTTACCGGCCTGATCGCCACGGCGTATCGGGCAATGCACACCGTCTCACAGGAGCCCGTCGGGGCCTTGATGGCGGTTTCTATGGACGCGTCAGCGGCGCAGGCCGCGCTTAACCAAACAGTGCGCGCACCTATCGCGCCCGCTGCGACACTCGAAGCGATCACCCCTGCAATGGCAGTGCCTGAAACGGGCGGCGCAACTATGTCGTACGTTGACATGGTACTTGACAAGTCATACGCCGCGCCGATCCCCATTTCAGGCGAAGAAGAAATCGGGCTCGGCGGTATCGCAGACGAAATGCTGAAGCAGCGAATCGCGCAGGGCATCCGCGCTATCAGGAACCAAATGGAAGCAGACATCTGCGCCGCTGCGTACAAAAGCGCGTCGCGCGCTTATGGTAGCACGTCAGCTATCCCCTTTGCGTCGTCTCTGACTGAAGCTGCACAACTCAAAAAGATTCTCGACGACAACGGCGCGCCAGGTAAAAACGATCCGAACTATCGGTCTCTTATTATCGACACGACCGCCGGTGCGAACTTGCGTTCACTCGCTAACCTGATGACCGTACAGAACAACGGTTCAGACCAGACACTGCGAAACGGTCTGCTGCTGCCCGTGGTCGGTTTTGGTGTTCGTGAATCTGACGGCGTAGTCACGCACACTAAAGGCGCTGGCACTGGTTACGACATTAACAACGGCTCAGGCGAGGCAGTAGGCCAAACTACTATCACACTCGACGGCGGTACTGTAAACAGTACCGGTATCAAGGCCGGTGACGTTGTAACTTTCGCGACAGACGCTAACAACAAATACGTTGTTAACACCGGGCTGACCGCAGCGTCAGGCGATATTGTGATCGGTAACCCCGGTATTCGCGTTCTTGTGCCTGACACTACCGAAATGACAATCGGCGACAGCTACACCGCAAACTTTGCGATGTCTCGCAACGCCATTGCGTTTGCAACGCGCGCACCTGCGACACCGCGTGTCGGCAGCCTTGCCGTAATGTCGGAGCAAATCCCTGACCCGGTTACAGGCATGACATTTACTTTCCGCCTGTACTTAGGCCGTGACGCGGTACGTTTTGAAGTCGCTGCAGTTTGGGGCGTAAAAGTTGTACAGAGCGAGCACATCGCTGT
>CALMES010000041.1 GCA_937863435.1 uncultured Candidatus Peregrinibacteria bacterium | reverse complement strand
TGCCGGAGAAGCATCCAATGCTCGCCTTGATAGTCAGCTCATGCAGATGACGGGACAGAATGAGGCAATGCGGTTTGGTGCCTCTCAGGACCTCATTCGCGCCACCGGTCAGGCAACGGAAGCGGGGAACCGCGCCAGTGAATTCATCCAGAATATGTCCTTCAATAAGGACCGCTTCAATGCTGACCAACTCTTCAAACGGGACTCTTTCAATGCGCAGGGGGAGTTCCAGGCAGATCAGATGCAGTTCAACAAATGGAACGACATCTTTGGCGATGTTGCCAGTATCGGCTCCACGATGTTCGGACAGGAGTATGCTAAGATGTTGAATGGACCATCAATCAGTGGTTCCGATGCCGACTTCCTAACATCAGGAGGGTGGAAATCCGATGGAAGAGGCGGATATGACTGGAGTGCTCCGGTTGGATCGATGGGTCCGACCGCTCCTCCGGCAATGCTGCGTCGTCCCGCACAGCGTCCTGTGGGTGTCCCCGGATTTAACAACCCTGTCTTTCCATAAGGTGATACCATGAGTGACATTGCCCAACTCTTCGCCTCCGCAATGATGCACCAGATGAGTCTGCAAGAGCAGCAGGCCCAGCATGCAGAACAGTCCCGACGGTTCGAACAGACCCTTGCCCTTCAAAAACAGAAGGATGTGGAGGACTCTGCCTACAAAGACAAGATGTACCAATTTGGTGTCGATTCAGAGAATCGTCGCCGGGATGAGGCTCGTCTTTCCAATGCGAATGCAGAGTACGATCACTACAATGTGAATTCTGCCCTTGGCAAATACCTCAAGAATAGCGGTATCTCCAAAGACCAGTTCTCAAAATTCGCAGGCAAGGCATTCGATCCTTCTTCATTCAGTGATGATGAGCGGTGGGTCTCCAAAGGAGAACTGCAGCTTGCACTTCACCAACTCGACGCCGATGAGCGTGCCAATCTTCTCCGTCAGCGTATGGGCGATGAGATGAAGCCAACCGATCTCTTCAACTCATTTGTTGCCGAGGGAATCAATCCTTATGCCTCTAGTACATCAAGAGAGAAGGTGGTAACATCAACAGATCCTTCCTTTGGAGACAGACTTCTCAATACCGATTATTTGCAGTCTCCGTTCGGCATTGTTAAAAGTCTTTTTGGAAACAATGCTCCGGTCCGTGAATCTCATTTTGTGGATAAGAAAGAGACTCATGTTACAAGAGAGTATCTGAATAAACTTGGAAACCTACATCTACAACTCACTGGTCTGTCAACAAAGTCCAGTGATACCCCGAACAAACTTGCAGAAGTGTATGGGATCCTTGATAGTGTGCTTGAGAATCCTGCTCGCGGTGGAGGGCCGGGTTCTGGAATTGATTTTGCCTCTAACTTTGGGCAGTATGGCTATAATCTGAATGATGCTGCGCGTGGGATGTTGATGCGGTATGCCCAATGGAAGAGTCAAGTAGATGCTCAGAACAAAACGGCGAAAGCCAAGAACGCCATGGAGGAATTGAAGTGGGATATTGCAAAACAGCAACTCTTCAAACTCGTTGGTGAGAACAAAGACAAAGGATACTCTTCAACCGAATAACAACCTACATAGGTGGCCCCGATGAAAGACCTCTCCACCGTTGGTATCTTTCCTTCTGAGCCAGTCCAGAACCCGAACAAGGTGGCCGATCCCCAGTGGGATGCGGCCTCACTTGTGGGTAACTTTGCGGCTGGGTATTTCGAGGGATTTACCACGTTCGATGCAGCAGGATATTTCCACTTACTCGACTCCCCCGACACCACTCAGGAACACATTGCCCGCTCTCTTGGAAGCGTACTGGGCTTTGTAGGCTTCCTCCCCCTCCCTGCCAACTTTGCACGCCTTGGCTATCGCACGATGGCGAAAGCATTCGAACTCACTGGCAATCTCGCTGGTGCAGAACGCATGTACAAGGGCCTCACCACGATTGGCAAAGACTATCAGCAGATCGCCTCTGTTCCAGGCGTTTTCGGAAAGTATCTTTCTACCGTAGTGATGAAGGCCACCGAGACGACTGCCGCCAAAGCCGTTCTCGAGTTCGGCGAACAGTGGACTGGACTCACTGCCAGCGCCACGGTAAAGGGTGTTGCGAAGTCCGCTGCAGAGTCGGCCCTGTTCATGGGATTCGCTTCCGCGGCCTCTGCCCGTCCTCTCAATCCCATCGATCTGTTCACTTCCCGCGAACTCCATGACCGCTTCAAGGTCTTCAAACAGTCCCTCCCGATGGGAGCTGGATTTGGTCTGCTTGGCTCAGTATTCTCCAAACAGTTGATGGAGAAACTGGGAGTGGACTCCTTTGCTTCTCTTCCGAAAGAGAAGCAGGATCTTCTGCTCAAGACGATGCGTGCGGTATCTTCCGGTCTTGCGATGGGCGGATATTCCAAGGCGGCTGGATACCCGAACGAACTCGTGATGTACGAATCCCTGGTCAATGGCATCTTTGGATGGAATGAACTTCCCTGGCACGATAAGGAAGCACTCCATCTGATCTCTAAGTATAAGATGAACGATTACACCAAGGCGGATTGGTGGTTCAATCCCAGTGAGTATCTCAAGAAGCAGGGTGTAGAAGCGCATAAGCTGGTGTTCGATTCCGTCGATCTTGCTCTTACCACTCAATACGGCACCCCTCCGGCAACAGAGGACTTCTTCAAAGAAGCGATGGCCCGCTCGATTGCGGCGGTGGACAACATCGATCCCTCGGAGATTCAAGACCCGATGGGAGAGTATGCCAAGCGTGTTGGTGGCGCCGATGCTACGGCATCGCAAGCGGTCTTCCATTTCGAGGAATTGGTCAAAGCATCTGAAGAAGGGATGATCAAATCCCATACGGAACGCACCGGTGAAGCTCCATCTGAAGAGGATGTGGCAGATATCAAGAAGCAGGCGTTGGGGGCCGCAGAAGGACAACTATACCGTGAACTTCTCACCGGACAGTACAATTCTGCCGAGCTGGTGGAACTCCATGCCCGCATGGGAGAATTTCAGGCGAGTAAATCCCAGCGTCCTCTCGATCAGGTCTTACAATACAACCAGACGATGCGGGAGATGCAGGGTGCTCCAGTGCGCCTCATCGACATCACCATTCCGATGCAGGACGCTCTTGGGGAGAGGACTGTCTTTGATGCTGCGGCCACCATTGGCAAGACCTTCATGGATGCGAAGAATGAGAAGGTGGAAGACTATGGTGTGGTCAAGAAGCGTATCGAGGGCACTCTTGGCGTGTCCATTCCTGCTGATAAAGAGCGTGACCTCCACATCATGTGGCAGCAGTATAAGTCTGCCCGGCAGTCCGATATCCGTGTCTATGATCCCGCAACAGGGAAACTGATCAAGGAAACCAGTCACAAGAAGGATGGTACTCCATCCTATGAGATGCGTGGTGAGGCACCGATTGAGGAGATCCTTGGCCAGCGTCTGATCGAAGTGAAGGAAGGTGTCGAGCACTACAAACAGGGGAAAGGTAAGCAGGAAAAAGAACTCTCCCGCCGGAAGTCCATCAACGATGCCTCTCTCTTCAATCTCGCCAAGATGCAATTCGAACAGTTCAAAGAAGGACTGTTCTATATGTTCGGCAGGAAGGATGACAATAAGCACTACTTCATCGAGACCCCGCTTGGCTTCAATGTAGAGCCCGATGGTACGTACTCATGGTCCATCAAAGGGGTAAAACACACTTTTGACCGCAACAAGGAATTCGCTATGCTTGCCTCCCCGGAGGAAGCGCGAAAGGAATACGAGCGTGATCGTGAGCGGTTTGTCAGCGATATAGTTGGAGACAAGAAACTCAAGGAAGGTGTGCCGGATGCCATCTCCAATCAGGCGCGGAAAGCGTATGACGATATGTACGCTCTCAATGCGATGATCATGAAGCATTTCAATAGCATTCAGAACATCGGTGAGATCTTCGCTGATAAGAATTCCTTCTCCATCCAGAATGCTGTTGCATTCAACAAACGTACTCAGGTATTGGTTGACGGCAATCCGAAGGTGGATAAGGGACTCATAGGGAAGGACTCTTTCTCTGCTCGCATTATTCAATGGAAGCCTGAATCCCTTGGGCTCTTCCGCGATCTCTACAATAAGTACATGGAGACTCAGGAGGATGGTGTTCTTTGGGTCCGCCCCGAGATTGCAGAGAAGATGCTTATCCCGGGTGGATTTGGGAAAGCATCTATTGTCGCTCCGGGTGGCTTTATCGGGAAACTTGGCATCCATGTGATGACTCCGAAGGAAGTGGAGCACCTGACTGCTGCCGGCCTTAAAGAGGACATGCTGTTCATGGAGTCTGCCACAAAGCAGGCAGGACGCCGTGCACGCACCACTATCTCCCTTGAGAAGGGTGAGAACGGTGAGTATAAAATTGTACATGATGATGTTGCTCCGGAAATGTATGATCTGGAGAATGGATTCCAGAACAAGTCCTTTGAGATTCCCGTCGATGCTGTACGTATGAACTATGGCGTCTCTGAAGATGAGATGATGAAGGATGTGCATCTGGTGAAGCAGCTCATCAATCACTCCGATGAGGACCCGGAACTCGCACGCTATATCACGAATAACATTATCCTTCCCTCCTATCATGGCGACAGAGACGCTTTGCAGGCAGAAGGACCATTGGAAGCTCGTACGGCATCCGAGGCAGGTATCGAGAAAAAACCACTTGTCACCAATACCGAACGGTTCAAATCCCTCGCTGGTCAGCCCCTTGGCGAACAAACGATGGAAATTAGTGTTCCCATCGAGTATAAAATCATGCATCGCATTCCAATGGTATTTACCGATGGTACCAATGGGAATGCAATGCGAGAAGAGTTCCGCGGCAAATCTACAATGGACCTTAGCCTTTCTGGTGACCGAACAGCCACTTCTCGTTCGCCAAAAGCGGCGAAAGGAATAATGAAAGGTGACATCATAGAGATCTATGATAACAACAGGAAGCTTATTGTTCGCGCTACAACTGACGAATATCCTTTGTCAAATATTACTCGGGAAGAGTGGAGCAAATTAGAGGGATGGTCTCCAGAGGTCTATGACAAAATCAAAGACAAGGGTTATGTCCAATTCAAATACGAAAAGGTCCCAACTTCAACCACAAAAACTATCAAAAAAGAATCTGCTCCAATCAATATGGACAAAGTGGATGCCGATGAACTCTGGGAGGTAATCCGGAAGCGTCCGAATGATGGTCGTCTGAAACTGACGATGGACTATCTGATGAAGCATGTGTTCGAGAAGGGTGATGAGATGGATGATGATGAGGTGAAAGCCATCGCCAACCTTCATCGCACCCAGACCATCGTTTCTGCTCTGACCAATGCGGCAGGAGAGTATGCGTACAATCCTACCTTCATGTCTCAACCTCCGATCCGGAAGTACATGGAGCAGGCAATGTATCGCCTCTCCACCGAACGACTTCAGCGGCCGGCGCATCAGGGTTCATTCAAATCCAAGATGGGATATCTCTCTCCGATCGAACTGATGGAATTGGAGAAAAAGGGCATTGTGTTCGATAATACTACCGTCATGTTTGGTGACAAGCAGAGGGAGAAACAGTATCTCTTCAACGGGAAGATGGAGAAGCTGGGTGATCTTTGGGATGAGTATCAGAAAAAAGTGAAAATGAAATCGTTTTGGCGTTCTATTATGATTCAGGAGGGAAAAAATCCTGACCGTATTGTCAACGACATTGATATGGAGCGTCCCGGTTTCAAGGAAGTGGTGATGCTTGACCCAACATTAACGGATGCTCAAAAAGAATCATTTATAAAAACTGGATGGTACGAAGGTCTTAATTCAAGCACCGGGGTTCCAGATGAGAACCAAAAAAGAAATGAGGCATTGGCTCAATTCTTCAACAATGTTGTCTCTGTCCGCGTACCATTGTCCGATCTTTCCGGTGCACGCAATCTCCGCTTCGCCGGGTTCATCGAAGGTGGTGGATGGAAGTCCTTTGTCCATCCTGAGAACATGCAGAACATGGACGGCGCCGACTTGGATGGCGATAGTGCATTCCATTATTTCGGCATGCCCAAGATATGGACGGATGTGCTTTCCCGCCCCGAGGTCCGCAATCGCTTTATGAGTGAGGGACGGTTCCTGCCGGTCAAAGGTGTGGATGAGAACCTGAATGGAAAGGAAGACCTTACCTTCCTCAAGAAAGAACGTCTCGGAATGTTCTCTCCTTATCAGCGTGCTATTGCCAACCGAGCCGCAAACATCGGGAAGAGCGCACTTGGTCCCGGACTCACAGCGGCATTCCGCGGGAAACAGTTGGCGAAGTATCTCAACGCTACTGGTCCAATGGAAATCGACCTCAAGGTGGACGGGAAAGATGTCAGCTATACGCTCATCCCCAGAGAAGATAAGATGCGTCAGAAGGCGACGCAGACCGATACGGTCAATCGTGCTGCTGATGCTGCTGATGGCAACTCCATGGCAGACAATGACCGTGTGCGTGCTGCCAACATTCTATCGGTGATGAAAGTATTCCGCAATGGAAAGGAGCTTTCTGATGCAGAGGCCATTGATCTCCTTTCTCATCGCAACGCTTCCAAGGATCCCTCTCGGATGGGAAGTCTCGTACTCAACCAGCTTCCTATCATTCGTACGCTCTACAATATCGACAACGCCCTTCGTATGGTGGACTTCGACGGTACTACAAGAGAGATCGGAGAGATAGCATCGAAGGTCAATGAGGCAACTGCTCATCTCGATCAGGGCGAAGTGGATGGAGTGCGTATTGCGGACCTTCTGAACAATCCGTGGTATGCCGGCGCAATGGAGCTATCGAAGTCCCTGCATGAACATCCCTATATCAAGGGTTCGTTCCTGCATCCGGTGTCCTATAAGTTACTGACAGACATTGCGGATAACTTCGTAAAGACGAATACTCCGCTGTCCCGGCTTCTGCTTCGCATCCTTGGTCGCACTGGTGTCTCGTTCCGTACTTCCAATCTCTTCGATAAGAACAAGTCCAAGAGTGCATTCGCAATGTGGGACGAGGAGTTGGTTCCATATTTCCGTGGCAAGAAAGTAACCACAGAGATCAATGGGAAGAAGGTGGAGGTCGATGCGGAGCAGTACTATAAGGATGACTTCATCAAGAGTGCTGATGCCCGTGAATCGAAACTCTACAATGAGATTCTTCCGAAGTTCCCCCGCAATGGTATCCCTGGTGATTATCGTAGGGACTTCCTTGAGAAACTTGCAGAGGCATCACTGCAATTCAGTAATGTCCTTGTGAGAGAGGATCGGAATGCATATACGGTGAACTTCATTGACAAGGATGGCAATGAGCAGCAGCGCACTTATCGCAGTGGAACCGCCGCAGAGAATAAGGCGAAGGCTGATGCGTATGCTCATGTCCTAATGAATAAATTAGGGGCGCGTCAAGTTTTTGAGCATACTCATCCCGACCGGGAATGGTATGAGAAGGTGAATGAGTCAGACAATCTCGTCATCAAGAACCACCACGAACTGACATCGACCCTTCTTCTGCATGATGTGATCTCCCGTCATCTGGCTGATCTGAAACTGCCGGAGGACAAACTGGAAGAGTATATTGATACGAAGCTGGAGGATTTCCTCAACACAGCATCATCGTATCGCCGGTTGCTCATCGACTCTCAGCAGGATGTGAAGACCAACTTCAGGGCGAATCCCAGTGTTAAGACGACGAAGTGGAACTATTATCAGGAGGTGGTGAAGACCATCGAGAACTACCGTTCCAAGCTCTCTGCCGGAGAACAGTCTGTCTTCGATGCGATGTTCATCAGCGCGTATCAACCAAACAATGATGCAGCACTCCGCTCCAAAGCGGAACGGAACATCATTGCCCGTGGTGATATGACCGAGAAGGTGATGCGGGAGCGGTTCCCCAATGCAAGCGAGGCAGATATCAATCGTGCCCGGAAGTACGAGGAAGAGGAATTCGCCAAGCTCAAGAAGGAGATGAAGTATAAAGGAGAGTATGCTCTCACGCCATTCACTGAGTCTATTGTGAGCCGGGATATGGTGTGGGAATACTATAAACGGTTCTCCAAGCTCTCTTCCTATACCGATGAGGATCTGGCGTCTGGCAAAGTGAGCAAGCAGAAACTCCTGATGGACCTGAACCTTCTCCCCTATGGACTTGCTCCGGGAATGATGGCAAAGATGCCCGAACACCGGAACATGGACATCTATCAGGACCTGGTGAAAGAGGGACGACGTATCATGTCTCCGCTGGCAAAGAAGATCACCGAGGGAGGACGCATCGACTTTCAGGGGCGGTTCAAGAACCCACTGGAACGGTACGAGTGGAACCGTCGTCTTGATGATGTGGTGCAAATCCTCCGTGACCATCCCGAGATCAAGGATAACTTCTTCCATATCTGGCCGTTCATCACAGCGATGAGGACGGGCATGACCATCCACCGTTCGGCAGAATTCGCATCGGCAGAGGACATTGATTTCTTCATTGGGCTGCTCAAGCGTGATCCAAAGACCATGGAGAAACTTCCTCTTGCTGTTCGCCAGTCATGGTATATGAAGACGATGCCGATGATCGCCGAGGATGCGCGTGCCTATACAAAGAAGTTCGATCTCCATTCCTATCCTGCCCATGTTACCGTGATGAGTAGTGATGGTCCGGTGAAATTGGAGACCACAGTAAAAGCTCTGCTGGGGCCGATGGATCTTATCCACCTTGTCGCCTCCTCTTTCTCCACATTAAAGAATACCCAAGACACCTTTGTGAAATCCTTCTTTGAGAAGGTCGATGAACTGGGTGCGTTCAATAAGGTGAATGAGAAGTATTCCGGTGTGGCATCTAAGTTGTTCTCTGCTGCCGTCGGACTACTGGAGGAGCCGAACTACAATCCTGAATATCAGGATGCACTGAAACGCAATCCCACGACCATCTATCTTGCCAAAGCAGAAGAGGCTCGTTCTCTCATTGAATCGCTGGAAGGAAAGACGTTCCGGTTCAAGAATAATAAAGGAACTGAAATCGAGATGACGGCAAAGTCCCTGGTGGAGTACTTCACCGGTCTCGTGAACAAATATCAGAAGGAATTTGGCAACCTGATGAACAAGATGCAGGATGACCATCTCATTTCCTATACCGGACAGGAATACGGCAAGAGCGGTAGCATCCTTCGCGAAGTGGATCTCAATAGAACTCTGGACAACATCGTACAGTACATGCTGGTAAATAAGACCATGCCGATGCTCAGCAAGCGTGCGCTGACCGATCTGGCGGTGGCTCATATCCTTGGGAGCCGCGAGATTGATATGTACTCGACGCCGGCCGGCATCTTCTATGGGAAGGAATCGTCTCGTCCGAAGGCGGGTGAAGAGGTGGCGGACAAACTTGCCAAGATGGGAAGCGTCACTTCCAAGAAGATCAAGTTCTCGGATATGGATGAGGTCCAGAAAGAGGCGTTCATCCGTCAGATGTACTCTCATGGCTCTCTCTTTGGCTTTGAACTCGGAGAGATCGAGCAGGGGTATGGCCGTGCTTACTTCCCGCATTCCGGATGGTCTGCAAAGACCGTGAAGGACTATTTCACCCGGAAACTCACCGAGGCAAAAGTCCTTTCTGCCGGTGATAGCGAGAAATATAGCCAGGATGTGCTTACGATGGCCTATAGCGCACAAACAAGGGGCGCCGCGGGGGATGATGGGGCGAAGACCTTTATGGCCCGTATGGAGGCTGGGAGCGACGTTTTCTCCACTATGCACTATAATGCCTCCCCGTTACGTGGTCGTAGCATGGATCCTATCACCGGGTGGGACGCCTCCCCGGTGGCACTGCTGCAGGCTCACGGGAAACTCATCAAGGAGACCGCGGATATGCTCTTTGCGGTCATGGGCAACCAAATGCTGGGTGAGTTCCAGAAGAGACAGGTCTTCGGCAATGGCGAGGAGGCTCGTCATGTCATCGAGTTCTTGCGCCGGTATATGAAGCAGTCCCTTGGATTCATGGATAAAACACCTTCGGAGCTTGGCGATGGTTATCAGTATGGACTGGAAACCAACTTCTTCAAATACCATAGCGATCAGTATTGGATCGACCGCATTAAGCAGGTATCGGACACCTGGTTCGGTCAGAAAGTGATGGGGGACTTCAAGCATATCGAAGAGATCGCCAAGTCGATGAAGTTCGAGGATGAGAAACAGCGGAAGATCTGGGTGGAGAATTCCAAGCAGACGTTGGCAGAGAATAAACTCTCTCAGCTCTCCCAGATGGAAGCAAAATGGTCACTGATCTCACTGCTCACCTCGATGAAGTCGTATGTGACCAACGTGGTCTCTGCCAATGCAATGACGCTCATCAATACATCAGCGCAGGACTGGTGGAAAGCGTATTCCCTGAAGGCGATGCAGGACGAACTCGGCTCAATGAACATCAAGAGCATTGCTGATGCACAACGTCTGATCGGTATCCTTGGCGGACTCGAAGGACAGTTCACAAAGGAATACTCCTATCATTCAATGATCGGTGATAGTGCGACCAGGGAAGTACTGGAGGCATTGAAACGCGATGGTGTGAATGCTGATGTGCAGGGCATTATGGATAAATATGGTGTCGGCTATAAACTGATGGACAAGGCTGCATGGTTCATGCGTCAGTCCGAGCGTGTAGCTCGCCAACATTCCATGCTGGCTCATTACTTCAACGCACGCCGGGCGCTCTCCATGCAGGGCTTTAATCTGGAGTGGAACGACCCGTGGGTCATTCAGATCGCCCGTGATGGTGTAAATGCTTCTCAGTTCCTGTATTCCAATGCGAACCGCCCAGCATTCATGGGAACAACGGTCGGAAAGATCTTCCACCGGTTCCAGCTCTATGCGTATAACTCCATTGACTTCCGGAGGAACGTCCTGAAAGCTGCTCAGCGTGTCGGCACTCGTCCTGGCGATCCTGCGTATGACCGTTTCCAGAGGATGATGGTGACGGATATGTTTGCGATGGGTCTTGCCTCAATGATGCCATTCACCATCTTCGGGTCCGCCTTACAGCCGCCCTATAACTATCTCCAGCAACTGGTCCAGTTCTTCTTTGGACGCAATGAGAAGGAGAAACAGGATGCGTTCTATGGCGGTCTTCCCTATCCTTTGAATATCACCCAACCGGTGACTCCTCCCTCGATGCGTGGATTCATCGGACTACTCAACTATGCATATTCAGGGGATCCGGAAAAAATAGAGCAGACACTTTATTCGATGGTCCCGGGACAGCGTATCATGCACGATGGATATAAAGCATTCACGGATGCCAAGAAGAAGAAGAATCCGTCCATCATTGTCGATGATATGACGGGACTTCCTCTGTTCAATTCCCAGTACACCATCCGTGATATGGAGAATCGTTCCGGCATGAAGCTGTATCTTGGGATGCTTCGCAGCGGGACATATTCAGATGGGACAAAAAAAGATGAGGAGGACATCAACCAATATCTGCGGTTGATGCCCCCCTCTCCATAGGAGGTCGCCTATGGTATTATCGCACCCGATGGGGTATAGTGAGGCGCTATGCGGTCCTCTTATACCCTATCGGGTATTTAATTGAAAGCGTATTCCGTTGTCAGCGCTGCGTCCATCCACACCACTCTCTCTGCAAGTTCCACCGCATCCATCTTCACATCGACAGATTCCCCTTCGGCATTGCCTCCCAGCATCACTCCGTTGCCGACAATAGTGAAGAGTGTACCGTCCTCTGCGATATAGTGGAATCCTTTCGTCTCGTTGGGAACGACATAGAAAAGTCCCTCTCCATCCACATACAACGAGTCTTCGTTACGCGCGATGGAGACGAGTTCGATGGTAGTACATCCCCCACCGATAGCTTGGGCCGTATGCTGGAATCCATTCTCGATCTCGATCTCCCGGATGATCTCATTCTGTGCATCGATCAGAAGTGCTTTAAGCATTGACTTTCCTCATAATAGTAAGAGAAGATCTTCATCGCTGATGATAGGATACAGATTTTTGAATTCTAATTTATCGGTATTGAAAGATGAAGATGCCAAGTAGCCCTCGGCGAATGCCATTCGTCTTACCATCTCATCCTGCCGTACTTTATCCATTGCTCTCTTTCGGAGTTCAGCAAGTTCTTTTGTCTGCTCACCCAGAGCGGAAGATAATCCTATCGGTAACGAAGTATCAACACCAATATCATACTTTTCCTCTTCCACAAGTTCAAAGCGGCCAGGATGAAGAACCGTACTGTCTTCAACTAAAGAGATATAGAAATTAGCATTATCTACTTTGCATTCAAGATCGACATTTTGAATCGTATAGATACCACCTTTTTTCAAATAAGAATATGGTTTTCTCCCACCACAACAATCGCTTTCTCCCGGTATATCGTCAAGATGCACGCATCGCACCTTATCACCCTTTTTGAACTTCTTTCGACCAGGCTCTTTAGAAGGAACTTCTTTAACAACAGGCTCAAGAACGCATTCTGGGAAATCCCATCCTCCATCCTCTATGATGTAGCCAGGCGTATCATTTTGCGTTGTTGTTGTTGTTGATCTGACTGTCTGCGTTGTTCCAATGAATCTGTCCATGCTTGATGTCCACCCTCTGCCCTTCATCTCCTGGTCATTGCCTTTGCGGACAATCCTTACTTTATCCCCCGGTTTGAATTTATGTGTCATACTTTGATACTCCTCTGTTGGTCTGTAACAATAGAAAGATAATGGTCGAGAAATACTTTCGCCGGTATCATGAATTGGTCCTGGATGATGAAATCGTTGAGTCTTACAGTCCGCTCGATGATGCCGCTTTGGTTGATCTCGATACCATGGAATTCATTCCCATCCAATTCAAAGAGATACATCCAGACCGATGTTCCTTCCAGATGGAATGCTTTATGCACCTTATCCTTTGCCAATTCACGTTCCAGTCTCTTCTTTTTCAGTTTGAGTGCTGCGATCTCTTTATCAAGAGTCTCGATCTCCGTCTGTACCGGCATTGGATTTTCCGAATAGGTGAATGGAATACATCGTCATGATGCCGCCAAGAAGCCAGATGGCAAATGGTACGATGATGAATTGAAAGAATGGTATATCTCTCTCATTAATGGGATTGCCAATGTGCCACCATATGATGGTCCCCGATGAGAAAATGAATATGAGGCCAAGAGCCAATAGCATAACAGCGGTACCCCTGGTGATGTTCATAATGATTATGTCCCTTCGATTTTAACATTGAAGGTGGGTGGATAAAGAGAATTGTCATACAATCGCGCTCCCTCTGTTGCGATGAGATTGGAAGAATCGAAAACAACCTCGTATCGATAGCCAGCAACATCGTCTCCAATAACATCCTCAATTACTCCAACGCGTCCCTTCATTCCAGCAATAGCAGATTCAAGAATTGTGCATTTCTTTCCAACATTTTCCTTTAAGGCGCCATATTTCTTATAGGTTTTTTCCATGACACTCCTATCAAACAAGGGGAGGTTTCCCTCCCCATGATTAGAATGTTATTTCTTTTCATCCACGGTTGTGGGTTTGGTTCCTTTGAAATTGAAAGCCAGCTTTTTCAATGCCACAAAGTCTTCTTCGAACAACTCGATGCGATTATCGTCATCCGTGCTAGCATTTCCCTCGCGAACATCGCTGACAAGCGAGGAACGAATGATGATAATATTTTTACCATAGCGCTTGCTTTTTTCCACCCATGATACCCATGTATCTCCTTCTTTGTCGTAAGAAGTGGCAAGAAATTTCGCTTCGCCAGATCCAACCGGCAACGAAAGCTTTTCGGGAACAATGATTTCCAGACTCATTTCTTCACCTTCTTCGCTTCACGCTCTGCAGCAGCCTTCTTGATCTCCGCATCGACATTCGCCTTTGCTTTCTTCTCAAGATCGGACTGCTTCACTCCGACCAGCGAAAGCACATCGGGATTGCTGTGAACATGGTAGGTCAAGAGTGCCAGCATCAGCCGGCGTTCGGGCTTGAAGTCCTTGGTCAGTTTGTCGAAGGTCTGCCGTGCTTTCGCATAGTCCACTTCGGCATATTCTTCCTTGTCCATCAGGCACCGGAGCACACGCGGGAAATGATTGTTGCCCAGCGTATCAAACACCATGGAGACCGACTTCTCATCGATCTTCACGATGCCGTTGAACAGGGACTCGAAGGAAAGCCGAAGTGTTTCGTTGGCGATGCGGTTCTGATACCGCTTCGCTGCACGCTCCTTCCGGTCCGCTTCGATCTGCTTCTCGCTGCGGGTATCCTTCGCTTCGGTTTTCTTCGGTTTCACCTGAACGAATTCGACCAGTTTCCCGGCCTTGGGTCCATCCACGATGATACCTTCCTTGCAATCCTCCGGAGCATCTTCCGCTGTTGCCATGCGCCATCCTTCGCTGTTGCGGAAGGTGTCACTATTCTCTTTGAAGAATTTTGTGGAGAGGGAAATGAGTCCACCCTTCACCGCTTTCACGAACTGCTTTGCCTGGTCCAGCGCCTCGGCAGTCGGAGCCGGTGTATCAGAGAACATCTCCTCATTGACCAGCTTCTTTTGGAGTTCTGCGGCCGTGGTGACACCGATCTTCCCTGTTCCATACAGGCGAAGGGTCTCTTCCGGCGTGAACTGACCGCGGAAGAGTCCATCCTGTACATCAGCCATGATAACCCGTTCCGAGTCCTTGTCGTCGCGTGTCCAGTGTGTGACTCCATTGAGGTTCGCGGTGTTATGATCCCAGTTGGCTGATTGCACCTTCTGTGGAGCCTGCGCCAGAAGATACAGGACGCGGTCGCTTACCACCGCCCCGGCAAGAACCGCTTTGGAGATGGTGGAATGCAGATTGCCGAGCGACAGCCGCCGTACCACATACTTCGAGTCCTTCGAGAGTGTCTTGGCAATGTCCTTGATCTGCATCCCGGAGGACTTCATCCGCAGGATGACCTGATACTCTTCCACCGGGTTCATGTTCTTGCGGTGGATATTGTCAGTCAGAAGAACGGAGAGTTCGTCGGTAGTATCGGTAACGATGACCGGAACATTCTCGAGTTTGAGCTTCTGTGCGCTCTTGAAGCGGCGCTCTCCGGCGATGATCACATACTGCTTGGTGTTCTGGTCGAGGCGGACCAGAAGCGGAGTGAGAATGCCGTGCTGTTTGATGGATTCCACCAACTCATCATCCGGCGTGCGGGACGAAGGATTGGCGGGATTGGTGACGATGGCCGATGTAGCCACATTGATGATGTTCATGATTTCCCTTTTTTCTTTGAAGGTGAAATGGTGAGAATGAATAGATAGTATCCAACAATGATCATGCACCATTGCCAGACCGGCATGGTGAGTTTGGCAATAGTGAAATTGGTGAATAGAATCTCTTTAATCATCGAAGAAACATCTTCCCTCTCTGATTGCTTTGCCATACATGGACCGCATATAACGATTCCACGTTGTCTCGGTCTCGATGTCATCGACACTTGAATAATCCCAGATGCGGATATATCGTTTGTGTTGCTGGCAGGTGAGTTTGTGTCTTGAGAAAAATGGAGAAATAAGAACGAATTTCAGTTCCACTCCCCACCCA
The DNA here is from genome assembly GCA_937863435.1 of uncultured Candidatus Peregrinibacteria bacterium. Classification (GTDB taxonomy): domain Bacteria; phylum Patescibacteriota; class Gracilibacteria; order Peribacterales; family Peribacteraceae; genus JAGOTD01. The sequence goes on along the minus strand of CALMES010000041.1, from coordinate 5,257 downwards.
TCTGATTTCAGCAATCTTTCTCTCAGCGATTCGAGTGTTACTCTCTCAGGAACTCTTCTTCCGTTATCCATGTGCAGTGTTCCTCGCATTGTGGACAGATTTGAAGATCGATATAACTCGTCTCCGTGTTCGGTACGAATCGGTCGTGTGCTCCACAGCAGTTAGAGACCAATGTTTCGTGCGTACTGTGAAATAAGGTATGCATCAATGATGCCGTCATGCCGTTCATTGAGGTCTCCTGTTATCCGTTGATAGGCATTGAGTGAGGTCTTTTTGGTATCTTTGGTTGGTCTTTTTTTGTTCGGCTTCAGGACAATATCGGATGGAAGCCATATCTCTTTCTGCCATACTTTCGGTTGAACATAGATGATCTTCTTTGGATCGGGCTGGATAGTATGGACCAATGCATTCAGTTGCCCGGCAATAAAGCCGAAGTTGAATGTGGCTTTTGCCGCACTGCCAAAGATGGCGTGAACATCCTCGATGATAAAAACAATATCACTGGCAGAATTTCTAACCATGGCTATCATGCCAACAATGGCATCAGCAAGGTCATGAATGGCAATTCCTCGCTCTGAATGACGATGGAATTTTGCATTCAGACTTCCTTGCCAATTTGCATCACGAAGAACTACTGCTCCATTGAATCCCGGATCAATAGCAACAATGGGTCTCATGTTACTTCTTCTTTTTTCTTTTTGAGTGCCTCGATAACTTCCTGCTCGCAATACACCATCTTTGTTGTCGGTTTTTGTCCAAAGATGCCTTCATAGGCAACGTCTTTCAAATGGATGATTTCTCCGCTGCGATCTGCCTCGGAATGTTTAATACTGCGTCCATCCCATTTCCCACGAACTCCAACAAGCGCAATGAATCCATCGTCATAAAGTTTCTGACATTCGGGACACAATCCCTCCATTGCGGTGATGGTGTTCCGTTCCAGACTTTGCTTCAGCTTTCTGTCGAGTAATATCGCTCCAGTATCATAGGGTGTAGCGCACACCTCGCATAGATGTTGCTCCATGCTGACATGGGATTTTTCGCTCACGATCCTAACCTGAATGGCATAATGAGTCCCTTTTCCTCTGTATCTTGCGGAGTCACAAGGACTGCATGATGAGGTGAGAAGAATGTGAATTTGAGTTTCGTTCCCCGCAATGATGCCAATAATTGTTTCAGCAGTTCTGCATTTAATCCTATCTCGAATGCTATTGGTCTGCCCACTGATTGCTGAGGAATGACGGAGTCCACGTTGGGATATTGTTCCTCGATATGAGGGAAGTGACAGTTGTTTTGCAGGACAGAATCGTTCTCCATGATGGCGATAGGAGAAGCGACCTTCCCTTTCTTGGACAACTTTCTCCATTCTGCAAAAAGAGCGGATGGCATCGTTACGCTTTGGGTGAACTGTTCATCGTATTCTTCCGGTGAGAGAGGATAGATGACCAGAATACGTCCATTGGTAGCGATGATCCGTTTCTTCTCTGCATCCACATGGACGCCCATCATGGCAGGGCGTAATTCATCATCGGAACAGGCTTTCTCGATGTTCCCTATCCCTTTGGGGTCGATCATTTCTTCCCCGGCTTCTTTGCTTTCGCGGTGGTATCGGCAGGTGGAGTCGGAGGAGTGTAGTAGCGGAGTTTATAGAGAGCAGTCGTTTCACCTTTGAGTTGTTCCAGTTCTTTCGTCTTCTGTTCGATCATCTGCTGGTTCTGCTGGATCGCTTGGTCGAGAAGAGTGGTGGAGATACGCACGGTATCTGTAGTCTGGAACAGGAGAAGGAATAATGCGATCATCATTCTTCGAGTCCTTTCTTTTTCATGAAGTGTTTGAACCGTGCCAGAGCGATCTTCCTCGGAGGGAGATCATGATCTGTCAGTTCGTGTGATTGAACATTGTTATGGTGGAGTTGTTTTCGTGTTTCTTCCAGTGTTCCGGCAATGAGTCTCCAGCCATAAGTTCGTCCTCGCCGGGTGATGGTCTTATAGATATCGAGTGTCCAGGTCATATCGTAGCCCAAAAATCAAGTCTGCTTGCGTAGTGCTTCATTTATCACCATCCTTCTTAAAGTCAATAGACGGGTAATACCAATCGTCCTTTATGATGTGACCAATACCGTCAATTAGTCCATCTTTAATTGATACACGGATAGACTTTCCCGTAATTCTATCCCACACATCCACACCCGCAATTTCCATGCAACGATAAATATGGTGTCCGGCAAAAGATTCTACGGAATGGTGGTCAAATGACTTCGGTAAGTATAAAACATAACCGCCGAATCCCTGAGAACATCCACCATAATCAAGTGTAAGCCATACTTGCAAAAATCCTCTGTCACCGTATTCAATCTTTGCATGTGTAATAATTGCATTTTTGATTTCAGTTTTCATTTCTTCACCTTCCTTCCGATGGTGATTGTGGCTTCGTAGCGTTCTTCGGTTCCATCGGAGCCAAATTGCACTCCGTATTCTGCACCATTTTTGTCTTTCCAATTTCCGCCGTCACCATAGGTCTCTACATTCCCGACAAAATATCTTTCCTCGTTACTCGCTACTTCTATGCTTACTATCGCTTTCACCACTTTCGGCTTTTTCATTTCAATTCCTCCGGCTTAAAATCATCAACAAAATAGTTTCTCAATGAATTGGCGAATCCAACAACAGCAAAAATCCACAACCACACGGCTGAAACATTCGGAGACGTTATGCTACCGATAACAGCCGCTCCCGTAAGAAGTCCAGACATGAACATAAAAAGCAAAGACAATGCGTGGTTCAGTTTCATTTCACTTCCTCCTTTTTGCATTCCGTGGACTAAAGACTATACCTCTCAATGAGTTCTTCTCCACACACCTTCTTGATCTCTTCCAGCACCTCTTCTTCAAACTCATCGATACGTTCTCTGTTCTGATCGTAGAGGATGGGAAGTACATCGATCTTGATGGGATGCTCATTCTTATCATTCAGCACCGTCCACATCTCAACCAAACCCTGAAAGCCACCCTCTGCGGGGTAGCCCGGGTCTCCATTGGCAAGATAGCGGCGCTCTGGACGATAGTTCTCTGCCTCCCATACAACATCGTACGTACGTTCCAGATATTTAATCGTGTGAAGGTGTGTCATTTATTCTCCTTCCGGCGTATTCCAGATAACAATGGATGTGGACCATTGGATGGCAAGGATCGTAATTCCAATGGAATAAGCGGTGGAATGTTCTTCTTCCGAGATGACTTTCATCAGGAAGAGTGATATGACATCGAAGAAGGTGATGCCTCTCCCGTCTTCGTTGCCGAAGGTTCTGACGATGTTAATGATGACTCCTTTCTGACTGGATAGAAACGGAATGTATTACCTGCATCGAAATTCATCCAGCATTCAAATGGTGCCTCATCCCGTGCTCCCAGCGATGTGATACGTCTGAGTGGTTTATTGCTGTCTCCTTCGAAAGCAATGATCTTATCGGCCTGTTGTTCGACAGCGCCCGACCCCTTACCGGCGTGTGTAGTGAGTCTCTTCTTTGACCCATCGACATTCTGCACACCATGTTTGCTCACATGATGAATAGCGATGATGGCAAGGTTGTACTTATCCGCCATTCTCTTCATCTCATGAGCGATCAGTTCGGTCTTGGGAGTCAGGTCCATTCCCGGCACACTAAAACATTCCAGCGTATCCACGATGATCGCATCGAAGTTAGAGAGTGATACCAACTGCTCAAAGGCATGAAGGGTCACGCCCTTATTCGACACCATCTGGATATGGTCTGTTGCTGCCGCCAATGATTTTGGTTCCTGCTGTGTGTAATGTTCGATGACCTGCTGTTTGCTCATCCGGTGCGCCATCTGCATGAGTCTCCGATACATCAGGGTCTCCCCCACCTCGAAGTTCATATAGAGGAATTTCCGGAAAGGAGCATCCACACAGAGATTCTGTGCGAGCGCAGACTTTCCGAGTTTGGTGTCACCGATGACAACAACGAATTCTTTCCGGAAAATGTTAAAGTCTTCCTGCAAGTGAAGTGCTTCTTTCAAATTCAGTACGACGTTCTTGGTTCCTTCTGCAGCGAACATCCGAAGCTTCTCCTCCATTGAGGAAGAGGATTCCGGTGTCGCGTTGTTGTACGACTTGCTCTTATAAAACATGCACCGACTATCGCAGTGCTGTCTCATGATCTCATCGTTGCAGGAATAGGAATAGTTCTTCGAGAACACATCGCCGACGATCTTTCGTATCTCACCGACCTCCATCTGTCCTCTGGACCATTCACGCATCATCGCTTCGATGCCGGCTCTGGGGATCCCTGCCCGTTTATAGGCGGAGATCATCCGGAGCATGGAGATGTGTCTCATCCCCTTCTTCGGTTCTGAGGAATAAAGTTTCTGCATGCAGGTAACGATGGGAGTGAATCCATCATCGACCATCGGGGACTGACTGGAAAGTACGGTCTGTGGTTTCCTCTTATACTTTTCAAGCAAAGTGTTCGGTTCGAATTCAGGGAAACGGAATCCATTGCGCGGTTGGAGAGATGCTTCAATGATCTCGGCGATCGTACAGGTAAGAAGTTCTCTGGTCTCCAGCGGTATCTTATACCTCTGGGTCTTATAGTTGATGGTATTGGGGACGCGGATCAGGCGGGTCTTATCGTAGATGGTATCGAGTTCCGGGAAGTGTTCGGCAAAGGTCTCTTTGACCTCTTCTGCCAATTCAAAGTTCCAGAGATTCGGCACCACGAAATGGAACCCGCTACCGGAGTAATAAGGACGGATGTTGATATCGTCGATCTCCAGTTCATCGTGGAGACGATAATACAGGGCTTTCGCGCGGGTATGGACATACTCATCGCTTCCACTCCCCTTATCAACATCGAGAGTGATCTGGTCGATGATGGGCTTCCCCAGGAACCCCCGCACCGTTTTATAGGCGCGGAGGTGGTCCAGAAGGGTACCATCAAAGAAGAAGTGGGAACGATAGAGTTCCTGCTTCGTTGTTTGACAGAAAGCGATCTCTTTTCCGAGTTCGCTTAGGTGGATGCACCGGCCGCGGTTGGCGACAGTGCCTGTTGCAATTTCGACATATCGGTCACGGACACCTTCCATGTGTTCTCCTTTTCTTTGCCGATGAGTGTGAATGAGAGTCCGTAATCCCCTGCATGTTCACGGATGAGCCGGAACTTACGGGAGAGTGTGCCGGGATTGATGAACATCTTCTGACTGACGGGTTAGTTGGGGAGTTAAAATTGGATATTATGAGTT
>CALMES010000040.1 GCA_937863435.1 uncultured Candidatus Peregrinibacteria bacterium | reverse complement strand
TGGTGCCCTGGACAGGAGTCGAACCTGTGACCTCGACCTTAGAAGGGTCTTGCTCTATCCAGACTGAGCTACCAGGGCATGTGAATAGTGTAGCAGCCAAAGTAAAAATGAGGAGCCGAAAATTTCCTCTAATAATACAGTTTTGGGACGCGGCGCCCTGGTCCCTAGGGGAACGCTTTGGGTCTGCGGAAGAAGTTGTGATTTGGTTATTCATTATTTTTTGTTGTTTGTATCTTGTTTCTTGATTATTTACTCATGGCTATTTTTTCACCCCAAACAACCGGCGCCGCACAATCCCCACTCCTGCTGCCGCACCGGATGCCAGGAAGATGACAAGACCCGGACCAGATTCAGTTCTGCCGGGCTGGGGAACGTTTCCGTAGTACGGCTGGGAAGAGCTCATCAGATTGCCATCGAGAGGCGCAGCGCCTGATTCTATTTCGCAGGTGGCGGAGCAGCCGTCTCGACTGAGCTGATTTCCGTCGTCGCATTCCTCGTTGTAATCCTGCACGCCGTCACCGCAGCGCGGGTATGTGCAGTTTAAGCGGCAGGCGGACGGATGGGTATCGGAGTTATTGGTGCCGTCGTCGCACTGCTCGCTGTATTCCGGTTCCACAGATGCGTTGCCGCAATGTCCGGTTGGTGCAATCTGACAGTTGTTTGTGCAGGGTTGACCTGCCTTGCCGTTTTGCTGCTTGCCCAGATCGCATTGTTCACGAAGCGCTGTCTGCAACACTCCATCACCGCAGGACCCGACAGTCCATCTGCATTCGGCTGAGCAGGTATTGCCTGTGCGTCCGTTCAGCAGACCGTTGTCACATTCTTCGCCCAAGTCCAGCTTTGCATCACCGCAGGAAAGCAGTTTGCGCAACTGGCATGTCACCGTACAGTTACCGTTTGGAAGGCCGTTGCTTGAACCGTCGTCGCACTGCTCGCCTGCATCAATGCGTCCGTCACCGCAGTAGCGGGCGGCAAGAATGCTGGATGCAGAGCTTGCGGTTATAGAAGAGCTCTTTAATGAAGAGCTGCGTGCGCTGGAAATGATAACAACAGGAGAGGCGGAAGAGCTGCGTGAGCTGGAGCTGAACCGCGCTGACCAGCTTGAGGCGCTGCTGGTACTGGCACTGCTGGAGAAAGTCGGGAAGCCCGGCGAAGATGAGCTGCTGCGCGAGGAGCTGCCGGATTTGCTGGAAGAAGAGCTGCTGCTTACAGATGAACGGCTGGAGAGCTGTGCGCACACATTGGTGCAGGTATATTTATTGGCATACATCGTCAGACCCGGCTTGCAGCTGTAGGAAACGGATTTACTGCTGCTACTGGATGATACCGTGGACGATGCTGAGCTGGACGAATTGCTGTTACTGGCATTGCTGGATACAGAACTCGACGACTTGCTTGAGGCACCGGATGAATTGCTGTTTTGGGAGGATTGAGTGGATGCAGCGGAGGAGGCGGACGAAACGGAAGACACAGACGAGCTGGCCGGCGAACCGGTGCAAACGAGTGTCGGGCAGCTGCAGGCCTGATTGAGAATGAAGACAGTGCAATTGTCGGGAATCGGACTGGGCAGCAAAGGGCAGGTGCCGCAGGAAAGGGAAAACGAGCTGTTGATGCTGCTTGCCCTGCTGCCGTTACTGCCAGCACTGCTGGGCGGCACAATGGTCGGCGGAATAATAGTGGGTGGGATAATAGTGGGCGGCACAGCAATTCCTGTTGTTCCGGTTGTGCCCGTCGTTCCGCCGGTTGTGGCGGTGCCACCGCCGCCTGTTCCGGCCGTCGTCCCGCCACCGCCTGTTGTGCCTGCAGTGGTACCTCCTCCTGTAGTCGCACCGCCTCCTCCTCCGGTGGTGGGTGGCGGAGTCTGCATGGGTGTACTGCCGGTACTGCCGCCGCCTGTTGTGCCGGTGCCTCCGGTTGTTCCGGCCGTCCCGCCGATTCCGCCTCCGCCCGTGCCGCCTGTTCCCGGCGAAGAAGAGGAGCAGTATGGCTTTGGCTGACAGATACGATAGCCCACTTCTATTTCTAGAGTCTCCGGATTGATGCGGCCGGGTTGGTCTGCGCATACGCACCCCGAAGGGGTGGGATCGGCGTAGCATCCCTTATCCGGTCCGCCGGTATCCTCTCCGTCCTGCCTGCATTTGCATGTGCCGGCACTGGAATTGATTCTGTCGGGCGGACATGCTGGTAAAGACGAGGATGAATCGGCGGTACACGCCTTCGAGCAGTCGTCTGCATTGTTTCCCGCAATTGCAATACAGCATGAGTAACATCTTTCCCCCTTGCAGATGTCCGGCAGAGAGAAAGAGGAAGCAGGTGAACCGTTGACGCTTCCGCCATTTGCACCCCGTAAATTCAGGGATGCCTGATAGCCGATGATGCTGACGATGATCAACAAAACAACCAGCAGTACCATTCTTGCCTTGACAGATGCAAGCAGGTTCTTCATGAGGCAATGGCGGGAACACAGCTGACAGCCCCCGTGGCGCATCCGCAATACGGAATATCATCCGCAGAAGAGCTGGAAGAGGAAAGTACGACACCCGTTCCGTTGGCCGGACAGGCGTTGGTACAATCCTGCATGGCATCAAACGAAACAGCCGGATTCTGACAGGTCGAACCGTTCAGATTTTTAAATCCCTGCCTGCATACCTGCCCTGCCCCTTGCAACATGTCACAGCAGAAAATTGTTTTGACACAGCTCGTCTGGCAACTGCCGAGAGTCGGAAAAATGCCGCCGCCACACACGGCGTCTCCCGTTGTCGGAAGGCACGCCGGGACGTTCGGATTGCAGCAGTAGCTGTCGCCAAGGGTTGCGGCAAGACGGATGCCGTTATTGTTCCACTGAAACCCGGTTGAACCGGCCAACACCACGCCAAGGACGCCGCCAAGCAAAAGGCCGACTACCACTCTGATGACGCGGGGGGAGGAGGGCATAATTTTGACAATCCTAGCACACGGATCGCGTATCCTTCAAACATCCGGTATGTTCTGGCTTGTTTTATGAATTACGTGTTACGTATTATGCTTTTCCTGTGGCAGAATGTGTGTACGTTCCGAAAGAGAAACCCATATTTTCCTCACAGCACACCTCCATGAATTCCCCTGCCATCAATCATAAACGCTCGTCTGTTTTCCTGTATCTGGGCTTTGTTGTCGTTGCGTCATTTTTCACGTATTTCTTCAATTATTATCAGCCGGCAGCAACATTCTGGGATGAGCCGTACCATATAGCAAGCGCTCAAAAATATCTGAACGGTGTCTACTTCATGGAGCAGCATCCGCCGCTTGGAAAATTGCTGATTGCACTCGGCGAAAAAATCACGCATGCCAACAAGGTCAATAACCAGTTCATTAATACGGATTACGCAAAAGAGGTTCCGGCCGGGTTCTCCTACGTCGGTTACCGTCTCTTCCCGGCTCTTCTCGGCTGGCTGACCGCTCCCCTGCTCTTTCTGGTGTTCTTCCTGATCACCCGGCACGAAGCCAATTCATCACTTCTGAGCTTCCTGTATATTTTCGATAATGCGCTGATCGTGCACGGGCGCGGCGCGATGATCGAATCCACTCTGCTGTTTTTGTGCACGGCGATGATTGCCGTCTTCCTGCTGCTTCTGCGATACGCGGGAAAAAAACGAGCGTTCGCAGGACTTTCCATCGCATTGGGCGTTCTCTTTGGCTTGATCATGACTACCAAACTGGTCGGTCTTGTCATGATACTGCTGTTCCCTGCCGCATGTGTTTTCCTGTGGCCGAAGGTGTCGAAAATCGGTTCTTTCTTCGGCCTGGCTCTGCTGGGATTTGTTGTGGCGTTTGTCGGTGTGTGGCAGATTCATTTTTCTCTGGGCACCACTCTCCAGCCGCAGCTGCCGGATAACGGCTACTACCAGGCATCCGCATCATACAAAACAATACTGGCCAAACACCTGACCAGCTCCCCTCTTTCGTTTCCGGTGATGATTGCCGATTCCATGAAATTTGTCGGTCATTATAACGGAGGTGTTCCCAGACTCGATTTGTGCAAATCCGATGAAAACGGCAGTCCGTTCTTTTACTGGCCGTTTGGCGCCCGCACGATCAATTACCGCTGGCAGGCAGTCAGCGATTCAGTTTACCGTTATCTGTACCTGGTTCCGAATGCAGTCGGCTGGCTGTGCGGTCTGGTCGGCATATTCGCCTGTGTGGCCATACTGTTCGGCTGGCTGTTCCTGCCGTTGAAAAAGAAGCCGGAACATCTCTTTCTCATCGCGCTTTTCACCGCCCTGTACTTCGGTTACATGATTGCCATCAGTCGTCTTGACCGGGTGATGTACCTGTATCACTACTTCCTGCCGCTTCTTTTCAGTTACATTCTTTTTGCGCTTGCATTTGAGAATTTTCATACATTTGCCTCCAGAACTCTCAACGAGCATAAGCGCGGCATTGTGCTGACCGTCATTGCAATCTGTATTTTCGGCTGCTTTCAGGTGTACCGTCCGTTTACCTATTACGAGGCGATTTCCAACAAACAGGTGCAGCGTCGTGCGATTGTGCCTCTGTGGGAAATGACGTGCGTGAACTGCGCCAAAAAAAGCATTCTCGTTGTGCCCTCGAAATAAGGCCGCCGACGTGCGTCCGGGGTGTGGGATCCGTGCATGATGTTGCAGGATTTGCGCATAAAAACGCCAATCCTGCCCATCTTACGGTTCTTCTGTTTCCTCTTTAAGTTCTCCCTGCTATGATGCGCGCAAATTTACCCCCATTTTCGACATGCGTTTCACAAAAATTACCGCAACAATCGGACCTGCAACGTCCGAACCAACGACGCTGGAGCGTCTTATCAAATCCGGTGTCGCAGTCGCGAGACTGAATTTTTCTCATGGCAGCCATGAGTCTCATGAGAAAGTTATCAATACGCTTCATGATATCCAGAAGCGCAAGCGTGTGGCTATCATGCTTGATACAAAAGGACCGGAAATCCGTACCGGCGATGTCACCCAGCCGCTCATGATTCAGAAGGGTGATGAGATTATCTTCACGTCCAAGCCGACAGGAAAGGAAAAGCTGCCGGTGGTGAAAGTCGATTACGACGGATTGCCAGGAGACGTAAAGCAGACAAAGGTGATCCTCATTGATAACGGTGCCATCGAGTTCCGCGTCACATCCATCAAGGGAGACATCGTTACGGCCAAGGCTCTTGAGCCGGGCAAGATCGGCTCCCGCCGTCACATCAACATTCCCGGCGCTTTTGTGAGCCTGCCATCGTTTACCAAGAAGGACTGGAGCGATATCGAGTTCGGCATCAAGCATGACGTCGACTTCATCGCCACGTCATTCGTGCGCACCGGCAAGGATATCAAGGAGCTCAAAAACTTCCTCAAGCAGCACAAGAGCCAGATCGAAGTGATTGCCAAAATCGAGACACAGCAGTCGCTCGACAACCTGTCGGATATCATTGACGAGGCGGACGGCATTATGATCGCTCGCGGAGATCTCGGCGTGGAAACACCGTACGAAGAAGTGCCGCGCATTCAGGATGAAATCATTCTCGAGTGCCGCAAGAAGGGCAAGCCTGTTATCGTCGCCACACACATGCTTGAGAGCATGATCCAGTATCCGATGCCGACACGCGCGGAGGTGATGGACATCGCTCACGCAGCGATGGGACAGACCGACTGTACGATGCTCTCGGGAGAAACAGCCGGCGGCATGTATCCGTTCAAGTGTATCGATGCCATGAGCAAAATTCTCGATGCCAACGAAAAAATCGACTGCATTGAAACAATGCTCGCGCTCGATGACGAAATGTCGGGTCACAAAACAGACACGCGTTACCAGCAGGCCATGTCCGCCAGCATGCTTGCCCGCAACATCGAAGCAGATGCCATCATCGTCATTACCAAGCACGGCCGCACGGCTCGCGCGGTGAGCAACTGGCGTCCGCTGATGCCGATTTTCGCTTTCACCGATTCCGAAAGTGTCGCCCGCAGACTCATGCTCAGCTGGGCAGTTGATCCGTATTGCATCTCCTTCTCCGCAGATCCGGAAAAGACGGTAAATGACGCTCTTGCCTATGCAAAAGAGCAGAAGCTTATCCGCAAGGACCAGACAGTCGTCATTGTGTCCGATATTCTGTCGGGCAAGACCGCGGTCTCGAGCATTCAGATCAGAAAAGTCCTGTAGAGAGCAAGCAGACGATTCAAAACAACCAGACAATGCAGAGGATTGATGTGCGCAAGCGGCACACATCAATCCTCTTTGTGTGTACTGCAAAACTCATCCGGTTCTTCTGCGTCGTCTGTTTTTTTATTCAATCGTCCCCCCTGCCTTTGCAATCGGCGTATCGCTCTTCACGTATTTCTGATTTTTAAGCGGTGCCATGGCCTGGATTTTCGGATCGGTCTGAAAGGTGTTCAGGGCTTGTGCCTTGGCGATATCGGTATTCAGTGTTTCCTGCTGTATGAGAAGCTGATTGCGCACAAATTCAAGCGAGCGCAGCTTGTAGCCTTTGGTGGCGTTCAGGTTGTGGTGAAACAGGATGAGAAGCGCCAGTATCACAATAAGCGTTCCGATAGTGAACAGCAGCAGCGCCGTACTCGACAGCATAAGATTGCTCAGAGAGCTTCGTTTGGAGGAGGGCGATGATGGCAGGGATGCTGTAAGCACAGATTAGAGTCGGGCAATGGCACGCAGATGAGCACTGCGTGCGCGGGGGTTGTTCTCGATTTCCTGGTCAGACGGTTTCAGTGCATGGCGCGTAAGGAGGGAGAAATGCGCCGGGACCGAAACGGCACCGGTGTGGTCGTCTTTCTGCGGCGTGCACAGTGATTTGAATGCGCGTTTGACGAGGCGGTCTTCCAGCGAGTGGTACGTGAGTATCGCCATGCGTCCCCCCGGTTTCAGGAGCGACGGTCCGATTGATAGCAGCTGCTCCACTGCCTGCATTTCACTGTTTGCTTCTATGCGCAGTGCCTGATAGATCTGGGCGGTTACTTTTTTGGCATCGCGCCTGTAGAGATTTTCGATAATGCTATTGAGATCATCGGCAGTCCGAAGAGGTTTCTGGCTGCGCGCCTCCATGACGGCTGTCACAAATCGATGCGTTTTCGGCAGCTCGCCATAATTCTGGAAGACCAGTCGCAGGTCTTGTTCGGTGTATTGCATCAGAATATCGGCTGCAGTCATCCCTTTCGTATGATCGTAGCGCATATCGAGCGGGGCATTGTCGCGGAAGGTGAATCCCCTCTCCGCCTGGTCAATATGAGGTGAGCTGAGGCCCAGATCGGCAAAAATCACATCGAAGCGCATGCCGGCATCCTCCAGACAATCTGGCAGATGCACAAAGTTGGTATGAATGAAGCGGATACGATCTGCGTAAGCGGAAAGTCGCTCTCTGGCAATTGCCATGTTGCGCAGATCGGCATCGAGTGCCGTAAGAGTGCCGGATTTTCCGGCTGCTTCGATCATCGCTTTACTGTGTCCGCCAAGACCCAGCGTGCAGTCGAGAATGCTGTCTCCGTGTTGGATGCGCAGAATATCGAGAACGGTAATGAGAAGGACCGGAATGTGATCGGATTTATCGTGCAGCATCATAAACATTCTCGCTCAGATTGCACGAAAAGTCACTGGAAACTGATTGTACAAAAAATTTGTTTTATAGCAATCGTTTGGTCTTGCTGGTTTAGGCATTGGGTGTCTGTTAGAAATGACGGAAAAGCGGTGCGCCAGTAGCATGAGGCATACGCGTATACCTGTCCGTCTTTTCTTGCGTCGCGTGTCTGAAAATCCGGCCAATTCCTGTCAGACAGCTTTGGCTCCTCCCAGTTCCCGGATAAAAAATTGCTCATAGCATTCCAGTGTCTGCTGCGACTGTCTTTCGATGGCAAATCTCTCCCGGGCCTCCTTCATGGCCTGTCGTTCGATAATCGCGCGCTCATCGGATTTCAGCAGGGCCTGTTCGATCATGGCAGCGCAGTGATCCGGATCACCCGTCTTAAAGAGCAGCCCCGTTTTTCCGTGCTTGACAATACTGCGGAGCCCTTCGCTGTTGCTGGCTACAACCATTGTTCCTGCAGCCATTGTTTCGGCTGCCACGAGTCCGAATCCTTCGATAAGTGACGGGACCACAACAACTGTTGCCGCTTTCATTTCCCTGCGAAACAGCGGATCATGCAGCTTGCCGAGAAACTCCACCGAGCCCTGCAGGTTATTCTGCCGCACATAGCGTTCGAGTGGTGCGCCGATCATATTGTCTCCGGCCAGCCGCAGCTTCAGCCGCGGATATTTGCGTGCCAGTCGGGTGAACGCTTTCAGCAAAGTCCAGATACCCTTCCGCTCTTCGAGCCTGCCGAGAAACGTAATGGTATTACCGTCTTTTTGTACCGACGTATCTGGCGCCAGCGGTCCGAAGTCGATGCTGTTTTCAATCACGCATAACTTGTGGGCAGGAATGCCGTAGAGCATGGCCAGTGCCAGTCTGGTATCATCGGATACGCAGATAATCTTGTCTGCAAGTCTGTAGGTCCGCTCCTCGAACTTTGCCATCCATCCCTTCCATATATACCGCAGACTGTTGCGTTTAAAGACAGTATGCATCTCCTGCCGATAGGTATGATGCGAGGTGACAATCAGGCGGCAGGCGGGTTTGCGGAGTACAAAAACACCTCCGGAGCCGCTGTGAACGTGCATGATATCGAGCTGATGCCTTTTTACGAGCCTAGAGAGGGTGGTATTGAGGCTGAGCGAGAACATGGGGCAACCCCCCTTCTTTTTCCACCAGAACCGGGCGATTGCCGGCACATTTTTCGGTGCGTTTGCACTTGGCGAAAACAGCAGGAACTCGTGATCTGTATAGCGTTCTTTCATGGTGTCGAACAGCGCTTTTACACTGCGCCCGAGCCCGCCGACGGGCGGATCGAAGTCGTAGCTGAAAACACCTATTTTCATAGAATACAGGAAAAGGTTGTCTGTATAGACTTCCGAATGTGAACTATTGTATACCCCCTCCTAGGTCTAATGGAAGAGCAAAACGGCCTGTTCGAGGGGGTGTAGAGCTTGACATAATTTGTAATGAATGTAAAATGCTGTACTTTGGTTTTCTCCATTCCAAGGTTTATCAGTGTGACACTGATAGCACTGGCGTTGTACCCCCTCTCAGCTTTTGCTGAAGGGATAGAGCAAAACGGATTTTCCATCCCCGGCTATTTTTTCGAACGGTCACTCGATCAATGGCAGCCGCAAAAGGGGGATATCTTTGTGGCTGATACGGCCAAAAACGTCGGATATCTCATGCATCCAAATGGAGAATATGTTGATATCACTATCGGCTCCGGTCAGAGAAAGACTGTGTACTATTTAGGCCGCAAATATTTTGCCGCGTCGCCGGAGGGTCTTTTCCATGTCTATAAGAAGGAACGTCAGTATGGTGATCCGGTAACCTTCGACAAGGACGGTGCCTTCTTCCGTCTTATTACCGATGCCGGCGAGCGCACGTCGTACGGCATTCACAGTACGCTTTACATTGATAAAATCCTGTCACGCGATCGTGACGGGCGTTATGCCAGTATGGGCTGCGTGCTGATGAACCGTGACTCGCTCCGGGCTGTTGAGCAGACTGTTGCTGTCACAGGCGATCTGCCGGCTTTTATCACCGAAGGATTGCAAAAATGGGACGCGGCTTTCGCCAAGTATATTCAGGATAAAAATGCGATAGTGGCGGTGAATGGACTTTAGAGGATAAGAAGATCAGAAGAGTCGATGATAAGAGGATTGCGTGTTTTTCTCATGTCGCACTGTTTTGGTATTAGTCGCACATTCTCTCCTTCTGGCATTCTTTTAGCCTGGCATCCTCTTTTCTGTATGAAAAATACAAAACCTGCGTATAATCGCCCTACACGGAGAGGTGGCTGAGCTGGTCGAAAGCACCACACTGCTAACGTGGCAGGCTGTTAAAGGCCTCGAGGGTTCGAATCCCTCCCTCTCCGCCA
>CALMES010000039.1 GCA_937863435.1 uncultured Candidatus Peregrinibacteria bacterium | reverse complement strand
TCCACTGCTTCCAAAAAACGGCTTTTTAAGGTATAATAAGCAGAATGTCTCAAACAAATATCATCACCAATTTAGAACAAGGGATTCGCCTATCCCGCTTGCTGACAGATGCTGAAAAAGCCCATTGGCTTCAAATCATTCCTAGCATGACTGAAACTCAACGCACAAAGCTGGCAACTATCCTGACAAATGCGGCCGCCCTGCCATGGAACAGTGATATGGAAACATACGTGACAACTGCTGCTACAACGCCAGCTATTGCAGCGTAAGCCAATCACTTTGCACTCCTTCTTTCCACTCGTATGACAAATCCAGCAGAAATCCCATCAGCATCTCCGCCATCAACTCCTCCAGAGGCGCCAAAAGCGCTGACACTTGATGAATTACGTAAACGAATTGATGCAGCAAAGACCGAAGAGGAGCATGGCCAGATTGCCCAAGAAGTGATCGTAACGAAAAGCCAGGCAAATATAGACGCACCAACGCTGAAGAATTGGGCAGTAGAACTGCAAAAGCTGAAAACAGATACCATACGAACGATAGGCGAGAAAGCAGAAAATGCCATCGATGATGTCGAGCATGCAAAAAAAGTCGATCGCGATCTCGCAATCCTCAATGCACGCGTGGAATTCTTGCAAGAACTTTCTAAAAAAGCGCCCGACAATAGTGCCGGAGAGATTCCAACAGCTGAACATTTTCTGGAGAGAAACTTCAGCAAAGGAAAAGACGCAGTCGTAAAATTTCTGACGAATTCGAAGAATGCCACAGGCGTTATGATGGCATCGGTTATCAGCAAACTGCCACTGTCGGCTCTCTCGAATTTTGTGGATCAAGTCACCATTTTTATCGCCAAGCAGATGCAAGATGTGCCGTTTATCGGTGAGTACGCCAAGAATTTTATCGCCACCAAAGAAAAGAAAATCGTCATTCGCGACATCAGTAACATGATCAAGAAAGCCAATAAGCCAGGCCAGCAGCCAAAGATTATTTTCGATGAAAAAGTATCGGACTTGGAGCTGGAAACAATCAATCCGGAAGCGCTCAAAAAAACTGCTGCGCAGCTAGTTGTTGATTGTCAGAAGTTTAAAAATTTGCCTGAAATTACGATCACTGTTGCTGATTTTGCCAATCCATCCGCATTCTTGAATGCAAAGCGGATGGAGAACGCCACACCGGAAGAAAAGGCCAAGGAAGCAGCTATCGTCAAAGATATAACGGAGAAGTCTGGCATTCCACACTTGGGATCCGTCACGCTGAATACAAGCAATGAAATTGGAGCGACTAAAGCAGCTGATAAGTGGAACATCAATGTCGATGCCAGTCAGTTCAAAGACGGAGTTGCCCTTACAGCATCTCAAGCTGAAGGTTTGAAATTGGTTCTCGCGACAATAAAGAAAGTTGATTCTCTTCGCATGATAGATGCAGGTAAGCCAACGGAGCTTGCCTGGAAGCCAGCGAAAGAAATGCGCATCCCGACGAATCTGACACCGGAGATACTTGGAAAAATGGATGAACTGTTTGATAAGCCAGAGATTCATAAGAATATTACTACTTTGCGCCTAGCGAAAGCACCCGAGACACCAGGTATCAATATCGCAAAACTTGAGACGTCAACTATGCTCATTGCCGATGCAAATATTCCCCCAGCAGCATTTGCCATTTTCTCGAATGCTGATATAACGAATACGACAAAAAAGTGGGAATTTAAAAATGGTAATTGGGAATCGGTCGCAGCCTCGGTTCCAGTGACACCTCCAGCACCAAAGCCGTAAACGGAGTAGAATAGGCACACATGCCACTCTCCTACTCCCAGCTTTCCACCTACCAGCGCTGCCCCAAGCAGTACGAGTTTGCGTATGTTCGCAAAATCGGCAGGCCGATATCCCCGGCAGAAAGTTACGGTTCCAGTCTGCACAACACGCTCAAGTATTGGGGTGAGCTGGAAATGACTATAAGCAAGCCGAACGAAATCAATCAGCTCACGCTCTTTCTGGAATCAACTCCAACGCCACTACTCACGCTCGACTTGCCGAGTCTGCTGAAGCTCTGGAACGAGAATTTTATCAACAATACCTATTCATCAGTTGATGACGCCAATGCCGCTTTTGCCAAAGGCAAAGCAGCGCTCACGCATTTCTTTGACTGGTGGAAAGCCAAAAAGCGCGAGGTTGTCGGCATTGAAAAAAGCTTCTCTGTCGAAGTCGCTCATACAGATTCCCCTCTTTCCAGGCTCAGCGGCCGTCTTGATCGTGTGGAGAGGGCATCAGAGGGATTGCACATCATCGATTTCAAATCGTCAGCGCCACGAGAGCAGGAGCATGTGGATGAAGATTTACAGCTGTCTATTTACGCCAAAGCTGCACAAACGCTATGGAATGAGCCGATTGCGAGTTTGAGCTTACTCTTTCTGCGGGACGACCAAACACTGGAAATACAGACAGAGCGATCGAAAGTCCATCTAGCCAATGCAATGATCACGATCCGCGACGCAATCGATGGCATCGAGAGGCAGGATTTCACGCCAAAGCCGACGGTGGAGAAGTGCAAGCGGTGTCCGTACCGGTCGATTTGTCCCGCAGCTGCGGTATAGAAAAATTGCGAATGATGAGATGTACCACCTCGTCATTCGCAATTTGTACGCTGTACTTCTTATTGAGGTAAGTGATTCTTCTCGCTGTAGTTTTCCTGTGCGCGCAGCTTCTTGATCGCCTCTTCCAAATCCGGACGCAAACGGATGAGGATCTGATGCAAAGACTCGTGCATGAAGTTACCGTCGATTATTTTCTTGGTGATGCTCATGGTGTGCTTGCTCAAATGCTTCTTGAACTCTGCCAAGAACTTGTCTGGAGCAGCAATGTAAATTTCTTCGATTTTCTGATCGCGGACAACATCGTCGAGATGCTTGGAGACGACATTCGAGAACTCGTGGAGGCGGTTGCCTTCCACCTGGTCCATTTCAACGGCTCCGTGTGTCATGCCTGTCGGAGAGCCCATTTTATCGGGCCTGTCGGTTGTGGCATGTTCTTTTGAATCGACCTGACCGTGGGTCATAACTGTCTTACCGCCTACATCGATGATGCGGCAGTGATGTGTATCGCAAATGACAAGAAGCGTTGGCTTCTCGATATCTGGCATAGCGTCCGGGAGTTGGGTAGTTGTGTGCATATGGATAGTATTATAGCAGAGTTTTTAGTCGGATTACAGAGGGAGAATAAAGAACGTAGAACGATAGAACGTAGAATTCTAAGGCATCATTCTACGTTCCAGGTTCTCAATTCTACGTTCTCTCTCTTGACCCTTACGTAACGTCAGCCTGTAGTCTTGGCTCATGACTACCTCACATTCCAACCTCCAAATCGGGCAACTGGCTGATCTTACTGGCCTTACGGTTCGCACATTGCATCACTACGAAAAAATCGGATTACTGGTGCCAAGTGACAGAACGAACAGTAACTATCGTCTGTATAACGCAGCCGATATTCAGCGCCTGCAGCAGATCGTGTCACTCAAACAACTTGGCTTTTCGCTGGAACAGATCAAAGACTGCCTGGAGAAACCGGACTTCTCGCCGATCAAGATCATGCAGATGCAACTGACGCAACTTACGAAGCAGATGCAATCCATGACAGAAATGACTGAGCGTCTCGATGGCATGATCCGCTTCTTCCAATACAAACAGAACGACAATCCAACCAGCGCCGAACTTCTTTCATTTATTTCCCTCATGAATTCTATGGATCACACCTTTACACCAGATGAAATGAACACCATCAAAGCCCAGGGCGACAAACTGGGCAAAGACGGCATTAAGTCCGTCGAAAACGAATGGCCACAGCTGATGGCCAATGTAAAAGCTGAAATGGACAAAGGTACCGATCCGGCGGATCCGGTGATGCAGGCCTATGCCAAGCGCTGGAAAGAACTGGTAAGCATGTTCAGCGGCGGTAACCCTGCTATCGAAGCGAAGCTCAAAAAGCGCTACGAGGAAAACCCGGACTACGCTACACAATTTGGACCGGATCCGAAGCTGATGGAATACATTGGCAAGGCGATGCAGAAATGAGGATAAATGGATGTGCCGGAGGAGGAAATACATGCTACAGTACGGCATCCTTATGCCAGACTACCCAGTTCTCACCCTTCGGCCCGGCCGTGAAGCCCATGTCAAAAACCGTCATCATGCTATTTTCTCTGGCGCGATTGCCGGCAAGCCTGATGTCAAAACCGGTGTAATTGCTGAAATCCGCAGCCATGATAACAAGTTTCTATGCTACGCCACCTACAACGCCAAAGCGTACATCGCGCTGCGGGCGGTGTCATTTGAGTCGGGTGATCCACTGGAATCCATGCGCCGGACCATCAAGCGTGCTGTCGATATGCGCCGGCAACTGTTTATGGGCGAAGAGACAACCGGCATCCGTCTCATCAATGCCGAAGGCGATACGCTGCCAGGTCTCATTGTCGATCAATATGGCGATACACTTGTGGTACAGATCACGACTCTCGGCATGGACAGGTTGCGTAGCTGGATCGTCGATACACTCTGGGAAGTGTGTAAGCCAAAAGCGATCTTCGAAAAATCCACAAGCCAGGCCCGTAAAAAAGAAGGCCTCGAGCCAAAGGAAGGTTGGCTGAGCGGACAAGGTGTCCCAACAATCGAAATAAAAGAACGCGGTCTTAAATACTTAATCTCGCTCGAAGGCAGCCAGAAAACAGGACTGTTTCTGGATCAGCGCGATATGCGGGCGCTGGTGAAGCAATACGCAGCTGGTCGAACGGTTCTGGATATTTGCAGCTACGTCGGCGGATTTTCGCTCAATGCGCTTGCGGGTGGCGCGCTGTCGGCCGATGCAGTTGATTATGATGGCGAGGCGCTCAAGCGCGCCAAAGAGAATGTGGCGCTCAACAATATAGAAGGTGACCGACTGACAACGTACACGGAAGATGCGTTCGATTTCCTGCGTCGTAAGCCGCCGGCCAAATCCTACGATTTCATCATTCTCGATCCACCGGCCTTTGCCAAACGCTCGAGTGATATCGATCAGGCTAAAGGGGCTTATACCGACTTAAACCGCATGGCAATGCAGATTCTGCCACCAGGCGGACTACTGCTCACCTGCTCGTGCTCATATCAAATGGACCCGACACTGTTCCAGACCGTCGTCTTCCACGCTGCGCGCCAGGCGAATCGCGCTGTGCGCATCATTCATCGTCATCGCCTCGCAGTCGATCATCCGGTAAACTTGTATTACCCGGAAGGAGATTACCTAAAGAGCATGCTGCTGTGGGTGGAGTAGAATAATTGCTGATACACTTTGCGACTTGTTCTATGCTCGCATCCAAACAATCATCGAAAAATCGATCCAAGACGTGGTTTACGATGCCGTATGTTCTGAAAGATATCGCCATCAAAGATGAAACCGGCATTCGGTATCCCGAGAATTTCGCAAAGAAATGGATACTGGAATATACCAAGCCAGGCGATACCGTATTTGATCCGTTCGCCGGATTTGGCACGACACTCATCGCTGCGCAGAAACTGAAGCGAGTAGGCATTGGCGTGGAGTACGATTCAAAACGCGCGGCATTCATCAGCAAGCAACTGAAAGCGCCGACACGGGTAATTCACAGCGATACACGAAAACTGAATGAGCACGATATTCCTCTTTGTGATTTTTCCCTCACGTCGCCGCCGTACATGCAGTACTGGCACACGGAAAATCCACTCACCAATTACGGCGAGAAGGGCAGCTACAGTGAATATTTGGAACAACTGCGCGACATCTATTCACAAATAAAACAGATTATGAAGCCCGATGCGATCGTCATACTAGAAGTCGCCAATATAAGTGGCGATGGCCGGCCGATAACTCCCCTGGCTTGGGATATTGCGGCAGAGCTCTCCGAGATTCTATTCTTCGAACGGGAATACATTTTCTGTCATACCAAAACCGCATTGCCATCAGCTATGGGCGACCATAGTTATTGCCTGATGTTTCGCAATCGCTAAGCTATGCTACAGTAGTCGTCATGCCGGTCGATATCGTCGATTACTCCTTTCGGGAAGCAACAATGCGCCGCGATACACGCGGCCTTGCAGAGCGACTTACTCAGCCGTTTTGGGATGAGGTGTTTCACGAATGGGTGCATGCAGTCTTTCAGGCCAAAGGAACCATCATCGACATCGGCGGCGGACTGCGTATCGATCCGACTCGATCCGACAGAGTCGATCCTGTGCGCCAAGCCCTCTTCAATCCGTATCTGAGCCAGGAAGGAGTGAACTACAAAACAACTGATTACACTGCTCAGTACAAACCTGATTTTGTGGAGGATATTCACAAGCTATCCTTTGCCGATAATTCCATCGATGGCATGTTCTGCTTAGCGGTACTGGAACATGTGTATGACCCGAAGCGCGCTGCCGAGGAAATGGTGCGCGTCCTCAAAAAGGGCGGCAAAGCTGTCATATACGTGCCCTATATTTATCGGTACCATGCACATCAGAACGACTATCGCGACTATTTCCGCTACTCCAAAGACGGCATCAGCTATCTGTTTCGCGACTGCGCGAGTGTCGAAATTTGTCCGGTACGCGGCATTTTTGAAACACTCCTGCGCTTCCTGCCGCTGCATAGAGTCGGCCTCTTTCGAGGTACCGCACGACTCCTCGATATATCGATTCCCGCACTGCGGCGCATCTCGGAAAAACAGACGTCGGGCTACAATATTCTAATTACGAAATAGCATGCTCTGCTAATTCCTCAGATACACCTGAATATTCTGCAAATGTCCGTCGTACGTCTCGCTGCAGTGAATCTGGCGATTGTTATCGTGTAGATAAAAAATACAGGGCGTCTCAGTGGAATTAAGAACAGCATCGATGGAATCGATGCCAGGGTTGGAAATCGGCTGCGGGGGCAGACCCGCATTTTTGTAGGTATTGAACGACGAGTCGATTTTCTTGTCGGCAACTGTAATCGGCGCCCAATAGCCGCTGCCCGTATCCCCTCTTGCGTACTGCAGCGTCGCATCCACTTCCAGCGGCATTTTAATGAGCAGACGATTCCACAGAATGCCCGCAATCAGCGGCTTGTCTGTTTTGCCGCCCGCCTCACGCTGGATGATCGATGCCAGCTTGATGGCGGTGTCTGCCTTGATATTCGCATCACGGAACTTCTGTACGTACGGATTGAATGCATCATTGAAACGATTGACGAACCTTTTGGCAACCGCAGCCGGATCTTCCGTAACCGGAATGAGGTACGTATCCGGAAAATAGAAGCCGTCCGTTAAATCGTACGGCGTTGCAATCGGTGCACTGAGGAATGCATCGCGTTGCTGCGTTTGCCAGTTAAGTGCCGCAGAAAGCCTGTCTGCCACCTGCTCTTTGCGCAGCCCCTCGGGGATCACCACCCAATGTAACGGCGGATCGGAGGTAAGCACACCCGCAAGCGCCCACGAGCTCATAGCCGGATCAACTTTGTAACCACCAGGCTGCACGCGCCAGTAGCCGCCATGCAAAAGCAACGCGGGCCCAAAGAACCAGCGGCCTTTCATAAAATCCTGCTTGGCCAGTTTTTCGCGTATGTCTTCAAAAGACGCGCTTCGACTGACAGTAAAAATCCTCAGCGTGTCCGGCGACGATGCACGATGAGCGCAGCTGCGTACACCGAGAGCGCACAGCACGATGAACACAGGCAGCAGAATCGATACTGTTCGGCGGGTCAGATGCATGCATGTACGATACTACCCGCAAAAAACCGGCAACGGGATCATTTCTTGTCTTTTTTGATTCCATGGCTGACAAGAAGGATTGATTATAATCTCCTCTTAATGTCACTCTTGTAATCTGCAGCACGAAGAGCAATACTTCTTTTCACTCTACCTCTTTCCGATTTACACACCTTTGCCATGAAACATTCTTCTCACACGTTTTCCGGTCATATGTATCGCCTGCTTGCCATAGCAACGCTGGGCGTTCTTCTTGCGGGCTGCTCTGCCAACAGCGTAACGGGCACAACTCATGAAACCTCGTCTGAGCCGGTTGCCATGAACTCTTCGGACGCCTCGATCAGCGTGTCCGTACCCACGAGCACGTATACCGATGGCACCTATTCCGCTCAAGGCAAATATACATCGCCAGCAGGACCCGAAACCGAAGATGTAACCATTACTCTGAGAGGAAACGTCATCACGGATGCGACATTCAAGGGCAATGCCGTTGGTACCCGCAGCCGGGAGTATCAGAAAAAGTTTTCCGAAGGATTCAAGGAAGCGGTCATCGGCAAGCCGATCGACCAACTCTCACTCACGGTGGTAAACGGATCCTCGCTCACGCCGGCAGGGTTCATGAACGCCGTAGAAAATATCAAGGCGCAGGCAAAAGCATAGTGCCGTTTGCACAGCATCCTAGAACAGCTCCGCCGTAAATCCGGCGGAGCGATTGACGGTATACCGGTCACTGAGAATGCAATACTCGAATGGAAAAGCATGCGTAAATCGTTCAGGCTCAACCAGAAAAAGGCACGTTGACAGCCCGTCGGCCAGCGCGGCATTCCTGGCTACAGTCCAGGTGGCAAGTATTGTTTGCGGCGAAACGAGAGTCTGCGGGTCAATCGTATGATGGTACGTCGCCCATCTGCGCCGGTTGCCGGCGGAGGCGCAAAAGGCGCCTTCAGTAAGCGTCAGAACCCCGATTGCCTTTGATGCATCGCCCGGATGCTCGAGTCCGCAGCGGATCGGCACACCTGCACCACGGTAATAAATGTCCCCGCTGCCATTGACCAGAAAACGCTCGACTCCCTGATTTGCCAAAAATGCAGACAGAACATCAACAAAATACCCTTTTCCCAGCGCGCCAAGATCGATGGATACTTCCTGATGCAGATCGATGGTCTCGTCATCGACGATGGTGAGTGCATCATGAAAATCGGGTGCGGTGCGAATATGCTGTTTCGGTGCCAGCGAATACTGTGCATCGTACCCCATATCGCTGAGCGTACAACCGATAAGCGGATTACATTTGCCGCAAGAAAGATCATACAGGCGGCTATAGAGACGGAGCATCTGCACCAAATCGGATGGCACCCGCACACGTCCCCGCCTGGCAACAAGCGACGAAATGAGCGATGCGGACGTAAAGCGCGAATACGTTGCATCAAACAACCGGGTCTGCCGGATCACCTCTTCCTGCAATGCAAGCAAGTTTTTTTTCTGAACATGATCCCAGACAGTTACCGCCCACTGAGTTCCCATGGCCGGGTAGGAAAAATGAAACGGCTGCTGCTCCTGCATCACTGCTATTGTAAGAAAAAGAGATGATAGATAACCGATACAACCGGATCGACCTCCGGCCCGTACACAATAGCTCCGCCGAGAGCGCCGGTAATGGTAAGCAGGATGAGACCTGTTACAGCAGCAGGAACGAGCAAGAGCGCATGAAACAGCGAATGCTGCAGACGACGAAACACGGTCCACACGCCGCGCAACCCCTGAGGCAGATATGCCGACACATTCATTCTGTGAAAAGATTCAATGGCATATAACAACGAAATACAGCCGTACACATACACCGTATACCAGGCAAAAGACGAATGGAGGCGGACCAGTTCCATGGTGGTGGTGCCTCTGTATATCTCTTCCGCCATCTCTCCGGTCTGAAGCGAGGCAAAGCCGCCAATCAGTCCGACGAACAAGCATACGGCTTTGGTCGGGACATACCATTGCTGCCTGATAAGAACAGGCAGACGCAACAACTCCATAAGAGCGTAGACCGTCAGCAGGGCAACGGGAAAGTGAACGAAGAGAGGATGAATGTTCATGATTGATAGGGACGAAAAATGATGAAGAGAGTGTACAAGGAAAAACAAGAAGATGTAGTAAAATCCTGATTTTTGCGCAAAAGCTGGTAGCTGCATTTTTACATTCCTCATGATTTTTTTATACATTTTGTCTATACTGGCGCGCTTACGGAATCCATACCATGTCCGAAACCATTTCCACGCCTCAGCAACGGCCGCCTGAATCAAGAGACAGAGTCTTTGCCCGGATGAAGCAACTGTATGCACAAACCGCTACCGACACGCCGGACGACAAGCGTATTCTCGACGGAATGAGCAGCCTGATTATCGGCAAGACCACCCAACGGGCTCACCTGGCTCTCATAGCACAGGAAACGGAACGTCTCGCCGCACTGGCAATGCAGGATAGCTGGTCCGATGAGCAGCTGGACCAGGCAGTGCGGACGATGACGCAGAGTGTTACGGAAGATATGTTCCGGGAACACTGGTTTGAATCCACCCTGTCGACGCCCGACTGCCCTATTCATGCCGCCACCTACGGCACATCCATGTTCCGCTACGATCTGCGCATGCTTATGGCAGAAAACTCCTCTGCCGACAGCCTCAGCCAATTCGGATGGATCATGTTCGATGTCAATGCACTGCGATCATTTAAAGACTGCACGTCACATGAACATACGACCCAGTTCTTGCGGCAGATGGTATGCATTTTCGTAGACGAAAACGGATCGACAAATCGCATGCTGCGCACAGAC
Organism: uncultured Candidatus Peregrinibacteria bacterium; assembly: GCA_937863435.1. GTDB lineage: Bacteria > Patescibacteriota > Gracilibacteria > Peribacterales > Peribacteraceae > JAGOTD01. Next base: position 18,743 of record CALMES010000039.1, on the reverse strand, counting down.
GGCGTGAAGGCGATCACTATGGCGGCCGGAGGTGATGAATTTGTACTCTATATGCACAGCCGGATACCCCTTACTCCTGCGTATATTGAGAAGGTTATCACGTCTTTTCAGGAAGAAATATCCTCCAGTCGCACACTCAAGGCATTTTTGGATTTTGACGATGAGCGAGTGATCAAAACATACGGATTGCCATCCAGCAGTCATCGAAAAGCATTTGCACAGCTCACCGAAGCACAGCAAAAACAAAAACTTGCCGACATCCGCAGCTCTCTGCCGGAAAAATTCATTCCGTCCGTGGCGGGCGGAGGCGCGACACTCGCCGAAGGAACAGCATGGGCAACGGAGAGAGATGATCACGACCTGGATGGAGCACACGAAAGCTTTCAGAGTCTGCGCGGAAAAATCATCCAGGGAACAATTGATCTTGCCGAAGTCAGACAGAAGAAAAACAAAGAAGCAGCATTGCGCCGTCTGGAAGCCGAAGATCCGCGTTCGTATGCCTTTCGTCTGCGCAATGGAGAAAACCGTGAATTACAACATCAGAAAGACGAGCTGGCCGCACAACTTGCGGAAATCAGAGCCCGCCTGGACGCTGTTCTGGCCGCAACAGCAGATCATCATGGTGCCAAGCCGCCTGATTGTACATAAGCACTGACAGCCGGATTCCATGCACGTTGCAATGTTGCCGTAGACGCGCAATAGCAAAAGCACCAAAAAAACAGGGATCTTGGTATGATATATCTCATATTTTTTATTTCAGCCGTTTTTTGAATATGCGCAGATACAGACAATTTTCAGCCCTGCTTCCGCTCTTTCTGTTGCCTGTCATACTTTTTGCATTTCCACACACGGCGGAGGCGGCGAAATACGGCTATGTCGCAAATTACAGCAATAATACCGTTTCAGTGATTGATACCGGAACAAATACCGTCGTAAAAAGCATTGTCGTGGGCAGCCATCCTTACGCAGCAGTAACAAGCGGCACGGGTGTGTATGTCACTAATGCCAGCGATAATACCGTCTCGATTATTGATGCGCGAACGAACACCGTTATAAAAACCGTATCAGTTGGCAATACGCCGGATACGATCACCACGAGTGGTACGGGCGTCTACGTTATCAATTTTACGGGAAACTCTGTATCCATTATCGACACCCGCACCAATACGGTTGTAAAAACACTATCAGTTGGCAGCTCACCTTTTGGCGGCGGAGCGAGCGGCACGGGCGTGTATATCATGAATACGAACAGTAACAACGTCTCCATTATCGACATCCGCACAAACACCGTTGTGAAAACGCTGTCGGTGGGTGCAGCACCCGGAGGAAATATCGGCGTCAGCGGTACAGGGGTGTATGTGGCCAATTTAAACGGTCAATCCGTTTCTATTATTGACAACCGCACGAATACGGTGGCAAGAACCGTATCATTGGGCGCGGGACCGTACGGCGTGACAATAAACGGAACGGGTGCCTACATGCCGCTCAGCACCGGCGCAGCTTCCATTATCGATATTCGCACGAGCACGGTGGTAAAAACCGTATCAATAGGAAGTGCTCCGCGAGGAATCGATGCCACCGGTACGGGTGTATACATCGTGAACTCGGGCAGCGCATCGGTATCGGTGATCGACAGCCGAACCAACACTGTCGTACGAACAATAACGGTAGGCTCAAATCCGCAGGGCATTGCAATCGGACCCGATGTAACAGCCGACCTTGCAACGCAGTCACCGATACTCACCTCTCCCCTCTCGTCTTCCAACAATACGCGATCTCTGGCTATCGCCTTTACATTGCCCGAATCCGCTTCGGCAGGATCAGTCAGTATGAATTTCAGCGACGGAGGAAGCACCAATACCACTATCACGCTGAACGACACTGCGAGTGCAAGTTTTACGCTGGATCTCGCCGATATTGCCGGATCGTCGCACGTGGTCAGCACCACCGGCCCTGTTCCAAACGGAACGTACAGCATTACACTCTCTTATCAGGATTATCTGAGCAATCCTGCTTCGACCACCACGAATACCAACGTGATCATTGCAACACCGTCGTCGAGTTCCAGCTCGTCCTCGTCGCAGGAAAATGTTCAGCATCATGGCGGAGGCTCACGGGTCATTACACTTGAAATGAAAAAACAGGCAGCCATTCAGCGGTTCGGCGGCAGCACCGCCTCATCCAGTGGCGCCGGGGGCGGATCCTCTTCCTCCGCTGCTGCCGGCTACTTCAAAGACGTACCTCCCTCTGCATGGTTCCATGCATCTGTCGAAAAAATGCGGGTCCAGGGTGTGATTTCCGGCTACAAGAACACAGGCGGCCAGGAAACAAAAATGTACGGCCCTGCCGACGATGTCACCTATGGCCAGTTTGCGAAGATGATTCTGAGCGTGACAAAGCGGCCCCCTTCCAATCCGGACTTTCGAACGCATTGGGCTGAACCCTACGTACGGGAGGCAAAAGCACAGGGGCTGTCTGTCTATCAAAGCCCATTACTGAATGCTGATGCCAAAGCAACAAGAGGCGCTGTTGTACGCACGATACTGGAAGTGTACGGCATCAGCGTGGGCGCCAGATCCCAGCTTGTGTTTACCGACCTGCCGGCGAATCATCCATATGCCAAAGATATTCTCACTGCAGCGGCTGTGGGGATAATAAACGGTGATGATACGACGCACACCGTTCGTCCGGACGCTCCGGTCAACCGGGCGGAAATCAGCAAGATCCTGAATCTGCTTTCCACAAAATTTATCCCCAAAGAGACGCCGCTCTCATCTTCCGCCCTCTCATCAGGTACGACACCGACAAAGAATGTCACGCTGAAGCCGGCTGCCGGCGCAGACATGCGTACGGTACAGACGCCGATCCTGCATGTCCGCTCGGACTCGCGCTTGAACGCCTCTTTACTCTGGACCGCACAGAAAGGCCAACAGATAGAAGTACTGGAAATCGTGCACAAGAAATGGGCACACATCCGCACGTCAGACGGACGCGAAGGCTACGTATGGGCGGACTATGTAAGATAAGACCGAATCCAGTATTCAGTCTGTCGAAACGGACGCTAAAACAATGATAAAGAAGTGGTAGCCCCACGGGGAATCGAACCCCGCTTTCCTGGATGAGAACCAAGTGTCCTAACCGATAGACGATGGGGCCTTTGGAGAATGATGAATACTGAAGTATGTATGCAGGATTCAAAATACGACGGTGGAGAAAGAGCTGTTCGTGTCGGGGCTGCATTATTGGGTTTCCGGACCGTATTGTCAATTTCGGGTCATGCTCTGCCAAGCCGCCGTCATCCGGAAACAATTGACCTTTGAGAGCGCAGCCCGCACTCTATCACCATGCACACGCACGTTACAGACGAAGAGGCCGGTCAGGACAGCCTGAAGCCAAACAGAATCGAAGCATTGCAGGATGGCGTCTTTGCCATTGTCATGACTTTGCTGGTCCTGGAAATAAAAATACCCGAGCTGGCAGACGGCGATGTAGCCCGTCACGTGCTGGAGCAATGGCCTGTTATCCTCAGCTACTTCGGCAGTTTCACGCTCCTGGGCATTTTCTGGGTCGGACTGCATGCCCAGTACAACTACATCAAATTCGTCGATCGCCCGATGCTGTGGATCAATCTGCTCTTTCTCATGTTCATTGCGCTCCTTCCCTTTTCAGCGGCTATTATGGGGCGCTATGGCACCGAACAGTTTGCCGTCATTTTGTACGGCACGCATTTGACGATTTTGGGGCTCATCAATTACTGGAACTGGACCTACGCCACCACTCACCACCGGCTGGTCGATCACAGTATCAGCAATAAACTGGTGAAACTGACGAAGAAACGCATCCTGGTGACGCCTGTCGCGTCAGTCATTGCACTGCTCATCTCTTTTGCACATCCGCTGATCAGCCTCATCATTTTTATCATTATCCCGCCGTTTTACATCATTCCCGGCGGGATCGACCGATTCTGGCACAAGCCAGCCGTGCCGCATGATGATGAACCCCTTCTTAACGGAACACGAAGTACAAAAGGCCCCAGCCGCCACCGAAAACCGCCGCGATAAGAAGAGCAACGAAAAGCTTGCGCATAAAAAAAGAGGAAAAAGAAAAGAAGTGCGTGTTAAGACGCAGATTGGATGATTGTCTTTCAAAAAAATCCGTAGGAGAGGCATCGTACCTCGATCAAGCGATATTAACGCAAACGCCCGGGACGCGACGTCCCGGCTGCGGGAAATATTGATCAACTGCAATCGTACTTCGCAATTCGAGATTCGTACTTCATTAATGATGATACCCGCTCCCTCGTGCAATCAAATGCGCGCGGTACAGCTGCTCCAGAAAGACGAGCTGACACAATTCGTGGGGAAACGTCATGCCGCTGAGGGCAATTTTGTGAGAAGCCTGCGATCTGATCGCATCGGAAAACCCATACGCGCCACCCAAAATAAAGTTCATCGACTCGCCTCGATCGCGAAACAATCCAATCCACTCCGAAAACTCCTGTGATGTACGCTGCCTGCCCCGCTCATCGAGAAGAATACACGGCTGCGATTGCTTCTCCATCCACTGCCCAATGCGCTCATGCTCTTCCTGAGGTGTGCCGGATTTAAGGGTGATGACCTCGAAATCGCACAGCGGAGCCAAACGCTTGATAAACTCATTGCATCCATCAGCAATCCAATCGGTTTTGATTTTGCCAAGAGCTATGAGGCGGACTTTGTGCATAACGTCAGTGTAACTACCAAATCCCAACTGCCAATTAACAATCAGAATCAGATCTTGGGAGTTGGAAATTGGTTGTTGGTAGTTTTCCAAATCCGATCGATCCTGGCTGCCCTATTTACGTTGTAAAAGTGCTACCAACTCAATGTGCGCCGTGTGCGGGAACATATCGACTGGCTGGACTGTCCGCAGCTCGTAGCCACTCTTGAGGAGTGTGCCAAGATCGCGCGCAAATGTCGCAGTATTGCACGACACGTAGACGATTTTCTCGGGCCGATGCGTGATGATCGAATCGAGTGCCTGCGGGTGCAAACCCACGCGCGGCGGATCGACGACAATCACATTGAATTTATATTTTCCACCCGGCTTGAGCTGCTGATGCAACACCTGCTCCGCGCGGCCTTTGTAGAAGCTGATGTTGCCGATGCGGTTTTGACCCGCACTCCTGAGAGCGTCATCTATAGCCGACGGATGCGATTCGATGCCCACGACTTTCTCGCAGAAACGAGCCAGATACTGACCAATTGTTCCCATGCCGCAGTAGGCGTCCAGCACTGTATCACGACCGTTTAAATCCGCTGCCTGCGCAATCGCACTGTAGAGCTTTTCAGTTGCGAGTGTATTGGTCTGGAAGAACGAGAACGGTGAAATTTCGAATGTGAGATCGAACAGACGCTCGCGGATAAACGGTTCGCCGACGAGCGTATGGATCTTCGGATTTTCCGGCTTGTCGTTGAGGCCGAAGTGCTCCACGATCATGAGTGATTTCAAGTTCGGCCGCCCGGCAAAGCGCATGAATTTCTGGAACAGCGGCTCCAGCTCTTTTTTTCGGGCCTGCACGATAAACGCAATCATGTGTTCATTGGTATGCACGCCTCTGCGCAGCAGCAGATTGCGCAGCATGCCACGGTGCGTTTTCGGGTTATAGACAGGAAGTCCTGTCTCTTTCATGAACCGGTTCACATCAGCCAAAAGCGCCGGCAATTGTTCATCGTACAAATGACATTCGGTAATCGGCAGAACAGTCGACCACTCGCCTGCCAGGTGAAAGCCAAGACCCGGGTTTTCGTCAAAATAGATACGCTGGCCTTTGGCACCCGGCGTTGGTGCCGGCTTGTCTTCGTGACGCATGGTGCCGTAGCCAAAACTCAGTTCCAGCTTGTTGCGGTAGTTGAAGACCTGCGGGCTTGGAATAATGCCGAGAACACGGCCGGCCAGTGTTTTGCGGACAGCAGCATCGACAGGCGTAAGGTGCTCGAGCGTTTCGCGGACAATATCCTCCTTATACTTGATCTGTTTGTTGTACGGCACGTTCTGCCAGACACAGCCGCCGCACGTGCCAAAATGCACGCATTTGGCCATGCTTTCGTCTTTCGATTTCAGAAGAACTTTCTGCACCTTGGCCTCTGCATAGTTCTCTTTGTGCTTGGTGATAACAATAGCCACCTTCTGGCCCGGGATAGCGCCTGTCACGAATACGGGCGTCGTCCCGACCATCGCAAATCCGGCTCCTCCATGGGCAAATTTTTCGATGGTAACCGTGCACTGCTGGCCTGTTTTGAGGCCGCTTTCAGTACTTGACATAAAATGAATTATATAGTATAAATTAACACTTTCTGTTTCCCACCTCTTACGCCATGCGAAAGAACGTCTTCTCTGTCATCCGCCAGGCAAAAATCGGACTGATAACCGCAGGGATCGGAATACTGTCTGTCAGCCTCCCGGTTGCCGGAATTGTAACAGCGCAGCCTCATCTGGCAAGGGAAAAAATGGCTTCCAAGCCTGCCATAACGGTTTCCCAGACATTCACCATAGAAACCGCTCAGACTGGCACTCAGCCGCTAAAAAGCCCGGAATACGGTCATTTAGCCGCATCGGACAGCGATATTCTTGAAATCGTGAACCACGAGGACATTCTGCTGTCGGACCGTCTGCTGCTGGACAGAACGTTTAAGGCGCTGCCAGCCCTCTGTCGCGATCATGTAACCAACTTTTACGTCAATTATGCCAAAAATGCGCCTCGCGGCCTAAGCGGTGCCGCCGGCACAATGATGATTACCGGCAATGAATCTGCCGCTGTAAAACGTGCTCTGGTGACGCATGAATGCGGCCATATCGTGGATCTGGCTGCTCTTGTGGGAACGCCGGACAGCGGCAAGACAGCATATTTTGACGGTAAACAGCCGATATACGCCAATGATCCGAGCATCGGCTTTTACGCGATCAGCTGGACGAGTGCGAGCCAGAAAAAAGCGGGATCCAGCGACAAAGACTTCGTATCGGGTTACGCCAAAACCGATATGTTCGAGGATTTTGCCGAAAGTTTCGCCTTCTATGTTTTCCATCAGCAGGAATTCCTGCGGCTGGCCCAACGCAATCCGGCACTGGCAGCCAAATATGCCTGGCTGGCCGAGCACGTCTTCCAGAATACGCCTGTGCTGGCCACCAGTACCTATAAACGCACACAGCTCGCGTGGGATGTGACCAAGCTCCCGTACAAGTGGATGCAATAAAAAGACTCAAAGGATCGCTGATTTTCCTGATTCAAGTCACTCTATAATGATTTGACTATCGCTTTGTATTTCTCATGATTTCATTCGTTTGAGTCGTCTGAGTCTTTTGAGTCCTCTAAAGTCTCCTGTATGCTCCCTTCATGCGCCGCACCTTCCTTCTCGTCTGCTGGGTGATTGCCGATTATGTTCTGTTCGTCGGTGCCTACACACTTGGGTACCTGGCAAAAGTGCAAACATTCACATGGGCGCCGTTTCCTATCGGCAGCTACTTGCGTACGGTTGTCATTATTGCACCGTTCTGGCTGCTGGTACTCGTTTCGCTGCGCGTCTTTACCCTCACGCGCATCCAGCAATCGAGAAAAAACATTCTGCACATTCTGTTCGCCTGCGCCATGGGCGTATCATTTTTTACGCTCGCTTTCTATTTTCTCAACGACAAGAGTCCGGTCAGTCGATTGTTGCTGGTATACGTGGGAACATTCAGCTTTCTCCTCACAACCCTGTGGCACACTGTCTTCGATGTCTGGCAGCGCAAAGTCCTGCGCAAGGATCCGCCTGCTTACCCTCTTCTGCTGATTGGCATCAACCGCGATACCGAACGCATTATCAAATTACTGAATGATCGCGAGTCGGTTTTCAAGCCGGTTGCCATTCTCGACAGCCGTGGAACATCCGCCAAAGAGATTGCCGGCGTGCCGGTACTCGGCCGTCTGCATAAACTGGAAGAGACAATCAGGGAAAAACGTATCACGCACCTGATGCAGTGTGCCGAAATTGAGCATACGATCAATCTGCTGAGCGTCTGCCGCGCTCATAAACTGACATACCTGCTGCTGCCATCGGTACTGGGTATTGTGGGAGTGAATGAAAAGAATGAGCAGATAGAGGGCCAGTCGGTCATTATGGTAGGCTAGGACACGAATTACGAATATCGAATTACGAAGTACGGCAAGCATCTTTCGTAATTCTTGATTCGTACTTCGTAATTCGTTATCGGTAAAAGAATGACATTCTCATGCTACACTCTGATCAATGCAATCTTTTATCCTCGCCGGCGGATTCGCCACTCGTCTGTGGCCGCTTACCGAAAAACGGGCAAAGCCGCTTCTGCCGCTTGCCGGCAAACCGCTTCTTACGCACTTGGTCGAAAAAGTGCCGGCGGATATGAACATCACCGTGAGTACCAATGGCCTGTTTGGGGATGATATGCGCAATTGGGCTAAGACGCTGGATCGCAAGAATATCGACATCCTTATTGAAGATGCCGGTCATGACGATCACAAGCTTGGGGCACTCGGCGCTATTGCGGCCTGGATCAATCAGAACAATATCGATGATGATATTCTGCTGATTGCCGGCGACAACTTTATCAGTTTCGATCTCCAGAAATTCTGCCGGCACTATCGCGGCAATCCGCTGCTTGCCGCTTACGACATCAAAGATCTCGAACTCGCCAGATCGTTTGGAACTGTCATTTTAAACGATGCAACTGCGTCTGTGGATCGAACCATCAAAGCGTTTGAAGAGAAGCCGAAGAATCCACAATCAACGTGGGTTTCAACCGGCTGCTACATCCTGCCAAAAAACACCTTTCCCACTCTCCTCGCCTTCGCCAAAGAACATCCGGACAACATAGGAGGGATTTTTGAGGAATATCTGCGCAAAGGCTTAACCGTTGATTGCTTCTTATTCTCGGAACTGTGGAGCGACATCGGGTCATTCGATTCCTATCTGGCGACGCACAAAGCGGTTGTCGGCACCAAACATGTCATTCATCCGGATACAAAAATTGATGCTGACAGCCAGTTAAAAGGAAGTATTGCCATCGGCCCCAAGACAACTGTCCGCAACAGTACGCTCACCGACTGTATTGTGTTTGGCAATACGACAATTGATAACTGCGTGCTGGAAGATTGCATTATCGACGAAGACTGTCATTTGGAAGGCGTGGATTTGTCGAGAAAAATGCTGCGCAGAGAAACGGTTTTGCAAGAACGTAGAATGTAGAACTGAGAACGTAGAACGTTGAATAGTATTTTCCCGTGTTCTATTGTTCCGTGTTCTACGTTCTTATGCGACGCAATTTTTACGTCCCCAGCCCCCTCATATTGCTTCCCCTTTCAACTATATATACACTGCCACAGTATGACGAAAAATCGAGCTTTCGCACTGGCAATTCTTTCCTGCGCTCTGTTGGCATCGTGCAAAAGCACGCCCAGGACCGTCACGTATGACATCAGCCTTTCCAAGATCGGCAATACGCATCGTCTGGAACTGGTAAATGCAGCCGAACGTGTGGCCACGCGGCGGCTTGCCGCGCTTTCCATCAAAGGAACCGCCAAGGCCGTACCAGCGGAAACAGGTGCGACACTGAATCTCACCCTCCCCGACAAAAAGGCCGCTGAATCAATCGCCAAACTCTTTGCCGAACCGTTTACCATCGATATCCGGACGCAGGTGAAGCCGCTGACCGACTTCAAGCAGGATGATCCAACCGGTTCCAACTGGAAGATGAGCGCTGTCGGCAACGATGACTTCGAATGGATTCAGGTGATCGGTGACAAGGCGACAGGAAAGATCGGCGTTGAACTGCAGTTCACCCCTGACGGCCGCAAAAAATTTGAGAAAGTCTTTACCGAATTGGCAGCCGCAAACAATCGCCTGGCACCGTCGATCCCCAAACTGGCGCCGACGGCTGCAAATCCGGCTTCACTCAACATCGGCATCTTTGTCCGCGGCGTGCTTGTTTCCGCTCTGACGCCAAGCGGCACAAAGCTCGACTCACACGTGATCATTACCGGCATTCCCAAGCCAGCAATGGCGCAGGTATTCGCCGATGATGTGAATGTCGGTTTGCACGCGCACTTCGTCCCCCATCCTTAATTATCCCCTTCTAGACCGCTCCCATGGCTTCAAAGTCCCGTCTTTCCTTTTGGCCCGCTGTCACGATCATCGTCGCCATCCTCTGCTTCATTATCGTTCTGCCCGATGCGTATAAACCGGGTTTTCCGGGTTTCCTGAAGCCAGGTCTCCATCTGGGTCTGGATCTTGCCGGCGGTACGCAGCTGGATTTCCGCATCTCCGAAGACGAGATCAACGCACGTGAAAAGAAAGTTCAGGACGACATCGCCGCACTGAAAGCCGAACGCAAGGACCAGGATGTGTTACGCAAGCAGGTCGAACTGCAAAGTATCCAGTCACAACACAGCAATCTCGTAGAAGCCATCCGGGCCGTTCTTGAGCGCCGCATCAACTCTCTGGGAGTGAGTGAAGCCACCATCACACCATCTTATTTCGGCAGCGAAAAACACCTGCTGGTCGAATGTCCCGGGGTGATTGACGTGAACAAATGCATCGCCACAGTCGGCAAGACCATTCAGCTGGAATTCAAAGAAGAATTCAGCGGTCCGTCGGACGACTATGTCAAAGGCGTACGTGCCAAAGCTGCGCGCGTTGATGCACTGCTGAAAACGGCTACCGGCAGTCTTCAGAAAATCGGACAGGATATGAGCTCCGAACTGGGCGTCACCTACAAAGACGCGAGTCCGATCTATGAAAATGAACTTCCTCCTGTACTCAAATCCTTGTGGTCGAGAAAGAAAGGTGACGCTGTGTTCAGGACAGAAGGATCCGTGCAGCAGGTGGTGCAAAACGCACAAGGACAGCCGGAAATAAAAGAACTGAAAGGCATCTATTTCGCTCAAGTGCTGGAAGACAAGAAGCCAAGCGAGCATGCCGTTGCGGATCCGACCGAAGCGTTGCCGATCCTGGCGAAAAAAATGTCCGGCGCCGTTTTGTCTCAAAAAAACGGTGTGGATATCTCCTCATTGCCAGAAAATGTGCAGAAAGCCGTGCGCACCACCACTCTCGGCGCACTGGCCACCGTCGATCTGGGAAACAGCGAATACGGACTCATCAACCTGCGCAGTCGCATTGACGGGGAACAGGAAATGGCCACAAGCCACATCCTCGTATCGTACAAAGGCGCACCTCAGGCCGCCGCTACGGTCACCCGTACGAAAGATGAAGCCAAAGCCCGTGCAAGCGACCTTAAAAAGCGCCTGGATGCCGGTGAGGACTTCACGACGCTGGCAAAGACCGAGTCCGATGGAACCTCCAGATCCCAGGGCGGCAGCCTGGGTACGCTGCGCAAAAGCGCTATGCCGGCACCATCGTATGCAGCAGCTGCTTTTGCCCTCAATAAAAAGGGTCAGATCTCGTCAGTCGTTGAAACGCCGTTTGGCTTTCATATCATCCGCGCCGACGACACCGCCCGTACCACGCCGACAACTGCCTCCTACGATCTGGTGAGCATCAAAGGACTCGCTGCCAAATCAACGGTGGATGGCTGGAAAAAGCAGATAGAAGACAAGAAAGTGACAACAGTTGAGGATCAGATGACCGTGCGCATTCTGGGCCTCTCCCTGGAACCAACCGGCTGGCGCGACACAGCGCTTAACGGCCAGCGCTTCCGCTCAGCAGCTGTCACAACCGATCAGGTGAGCAACGTGCCTATGGTACAGATTCAGTTCGACGACGAAGGAGCCAAGCTCTTCCAACAGCTGACAAAGGCCAATATCGGCAAGCGTATCGCTATCTTCGTAGGCGGCGATCTTGTCTCTGCGCCAACCGTCCAGACAGAAATCGTTGGAGGGACAGCTGTCATTACCGGAAGCCGCGACTTTGAAGAGGCGCGTCAGCTCGCACAGGATCTGAATACAGGCGCCATTCCAGCTCCTATTTACCTTGCAGGCCAATCTACTGTCGAAGCGACGCTCGGCACTACCGCCCTTCATCAATCCATCTTTGCCGCCATAATCGGACTGCTCCTGTTGTGTGCTTTCATGATCATCATCTATCGCATGCTGGGCGTGATGGCAGCTATTGCCTTGTTCTTCTACGTCTTGCTGCTCATCGCGTCCATGAAGCTGCCGATCTTGCTGGTCTCCAATCAGTTCGTCGTGCTCACGCTCGCCGGTATCGCCGGTATGATCTTGAGTATGGGTATGGCAGTGGACGCCAATGTGCTCGCATTTGAACGTGTCAAGGAAGAGCTGCGCAAAGGCAAGTCGCTGAAAACCGCTGTAGAAACAGGCTTCAAGCGCGCGTGGCCGAGTGTGCGCGACGGAAACATGTCCACTCTCATCACCTGCGCCATTCTCTTTGTCATTGGCACAAGCATTATCCGCGGATTCGCAATTACGCTTGCCATCGGTATTTTCCTCTCTCTGTTTACCTCCATTATTGTCAGCCGCTGGCTTTGCCGTCATTTGGCAATGTCCGCATTTGCTGAGCGCCATAATCTGTTTGGCGTGAAGCCGGAGGAAACACGCGGCCATCACCATCAATCGTAATCCATGGATACTCTCTCGCTCCATGCAATCGAGCTCTGGACCCGTATCGGTGTACCAGCCGAGGAGAGAGTACATCCGCAACGCCTTCTCGCCTCCGTTACCATGCATATGGATCTGGGGCGCGTGTGCGTGTCCGACGATATTGAGAGCAGTGTGAACTACGCCGATATTGCGCAGGAGATTCAGGCGCTCGCAAAAACAGAACGCCTGACAATTGAGCGGCTGGCACAGGACATTGCAACAAGTGTTCTGGCTCATACGAAGATCCAATCGGTAACGGTGACCATCGAGAAATTCCCGATTCCCGGTGTTGCCTCCGTGCGCTGTACCATCACCCGACCATGACACAGGTAGCAATCGGCCTTGGCTCGAATATCGATGCGCAGACGAATATGAAAGCAGCAGCCGATGTACTACGGAAACAATGGCCACAGATCCGCTTTTCGCACGTCTACCAATCGGCACCGGTTGAACGAACCGATCAGGCTGCTTTTCTGAATGCTGTAGCAATGATTCAAACAGAAGAACCGGTTGATGCAATTATTCAATCGCTTCAATCTATCGAACAGCAGTTCCATAAATCCCCTCCTCATCGCTTTGGCCCGCGTACGATTGATTTAGATCTCGTACTCTACGGTGACCTCATCTTGCCTGATCGTGCGTCGTGGCAGGCTGCTAAGTCCAAGAATGATCCTATGGATCAGACGGTCTACGTTCCGCATCTTAGAATGGATGAGCGACGGTTTGTACTGGAACCGCTGACGGAGCTCGATTCCACAGTGATGCATCCAGCATTGGAGCAATCCATTCGATCGCTTGGAGAGAAAAGCGCAAATCAGACATGCACAGTCACAGATATGCGGCTATAATCCCCTGCCTATGGAAAAGCTCTACAAGCAGTTACTCGAAACTATCGGCGAAGACCCTAGCCGCGAAGGGCTCAAGAAAACGCCACAGCGCGCCATGAGGGCGATGGAGTTTCTCACATCCGGCTACGGACAAAACCTGGAAATGATCGTGAACGGTGCGCTGTTTGAAGCTGATACCGACGGCATGGTGATTGTGAAAGACATTGAGTGCTACTCGCTGTGCGAGCATCATTTGCTGCCGTTCTTCGGGAAAGTGCATGTCGGCTACATCCCAAACGAGCATGTCATCGGACTATCGAAAATCGCCCGGATTGTCGACCTCTTTGCCCGCAGGCTCCAGGTCCAGGAACGACTTGGCCAGCAGATCTGCGATGCGCTGGATAGCGTGCTTCAGCCTAAAGGTATTGGTGTCGTGATCGAGGCGAATCACTTGTGCATGATGATGCGTGGAGTCGAAAAACAGCATAGTAAAGCTGTCACCAGCTCGATGAAAGGTTTATTCAAAAAAGACCAACGTACTCGCGCCGAGTTCTTATCGTTGGTCCACTAAAGAATTTAATTACGAGCTGGCGAGAGTCCGGACTTCTTTTCACGATCAATTATCTTTTGTAACTCAGAGAGATCGCCTGTTTCAGTCATCACTCTACGTACAGCTGCAGCACTTGTCCGTTCTATAAGCTTTGCCATAAGAAGCTGACCTTCTCTATAGATTTCTTTTGGCTGATTGGGGCGATGATACGAAATATCTTTTCCAATAGCCTTATTTCCTTCTCCTTCTGCGAATCCTTCGTGAATGAGAAGATGATCCACCGGTTTCTCGTCATCCAGACGTAATTCTCCTTTTAACTGAACTGCTTCTCCATGACCTTTCACTTCATGTCCTACTACCTGTTTAATCATATCTACATCTTCTGGCTTCTGCAGCTCTTCGAACATTCCTTTACCAAGAGCCGCATCGTTTTGCCCGCCACCAATAGTATTGTGACCAAGTTTGCCTTTTTCCATTTTCTCAATCTTTACTGCCTCATTTCCTTTTGAGACTTCATCAATCATCTTACGTTCATTTTCTATCACTTTTCCAAGCTTTTCCTTATCCAAAACCATACTGTCGTGCGCACTTGCGCCATCTGTATTCTTGGGCATTTTTCCTTCCATCATATCGCTCATCATACGTTTGTAGTCGGATTGAAAACCGCCGACCGTGCTTGCTGTTTTCAGAGCTTCCGCGCGAGTCTTTTGAATGAGTACCTCTTCCTGGTTCCTGTTTTCTGCCGGTGCTGTAGGGGTGTTAATAGCCATAGTGACACTATTATCTGCGCAAGTGAGTGGAGCGGTATAAATGAACGATGCGAAGTACTCATAACATCGATAAACGTCCTATAGAAGCCAAATATGGGATCTATGCGATTGGGAAAAATATTCTATAAACAGCGGCTTGATAACTACTGCTGCGGATAAATATCATCAATCGCCGCGCCCACGAAGGGGCGCTACTGCAGCGATAAAAAATCTATGCTCTCTAAAAAATTCCAATAATTGTACATTATCAATTGTCAATTATTCATTCTTTATGAGCTCGCATTCAGATCCGATGCCTGCTCGGTCTCTTTGACCATGCGCACTGCATGACTGTCCCCGTTTTGCTGCTGACCGCTTCCATTTCCGTTCGGCTTCTTCTCATCAGCTTTTTTCATACCACCCTCACGCCAGATTTTGTCGATATTCACACGATATAAGTTGTTGTAGATTTCCAGCTCGTTTGGCCCTGCCATCTTGAGCACATCCAATTCGGGACCGAACATTTCGCTGTAGCGATCGCGACGGCGGATGAGGCGCGTAGTGCCATCGGAAGCAATCATGATCATCTGTGCGCGCTTGTTGGTATTGAAGTTACTGGCCATCACGTAGGTATAGGCACCTACGTCCATCGCAGCGATAAGATCGCCGGCACGCAACTTGGGCATTTCGATATCTTTGACAATGATGTCCCAGCAGTCACACGTATTGCCGCCGATAAACACATCGTGAATACGCGGCGATTTAAGTTTGGAAGCAGGCAGAAGATCGTACTTCACATCTGTCTGCACCAGGGCGTCCGGCATAAAGTTATACGTAGAGCCATCGACGTTGACCATGCGCTTGTTTTTACCGAGCCGCTTTTTGGCAATCACTTTCATGAGTCCGATACCAGCATTCATCACAATGCTCTTGCCCGGCTCGAATAAGAGCTTGAGCGGATAGCGGAGGCCAGAGCGCTCGACCAAACGGTTAAAGTATTCCGGGAAATCTTTCATCGCCTCAATCGGAAAAGCGACATCTTCGCCAATAGCAGCTGGAAAGCCACCACCAAGCGACAGAGTACGAATGCGCACGCCACGATCTTCGCAGCGCTTGATGAGCTTCACGAACGTTCGTGCAGCAGCTTTGTAGACACGCGGCTGATAGACGTAGCCACCCATAAAGTGGAAACCACGAAAGTCCACATAAGGACTCTTGGCCGCCAAATCCACTGCGCGGTCGATGTAGCCGATCGGAATACCATATTTATTGCCACGAGTCGTATACGTACCGACCGTGAGCATCGGGTTCACGCGGATGACGGTGCGGATGTGCTTCTTGAGTTTTATCGCCGTCGCCGCAATGTGCTCGATCTCTTCGATGGAGTCGGCAGTGATGGATTGAATATCGACTTTGGCCGCAAAATGCAGATCCTGCTCGGTCTTATACAGGTTCGTGAGCGTCATCTGGCGCGGCTTGAAATCGGCGAGCAGACCCAAAATAAGCTCACCGATACTGGAACAATCCAGCTCGAAACCTTCCTCGCGCACAATGCGCAGGATTTCTAAGTTACTGGAACATTTAACGGCAAACTGTAATCCAATATCTTTCCCAAATACTTTTTTGAAACGTCGGCAGTTATGACGAATCTCACTTTCGACCATTACATAGGTCGGCGTTCCGTATTTCTTCACCAGAAAATCGACCGGCACGCCTTCGATCATCATCATTCCCCTGTCGTCCTGCGACAAAAAATTCTCCCACCTGTCGCGCATGTAACGCGCAGAAACCGGATGACGGACGGGTTGATCTGCAGTGCCTTGCTTGATTGTCTTAATCGGGCGTTTGCCCATTTCTATTCAGTTGATAAAAGAATACAGATGCGAATTATAGAGAGTGAGCGCTGAGTGTAAAGAGTTTTTTTGGAAAATGAACGATAGAAACAGTGAAGAAAATACGAAGATCAAAGAACCAAACACTAAACGAGTACGAATTTCAAAATTTCCATAATCGGATTTGTCTCGGATTTAGTTCTTTGATCTTCGGTTTTCCATCGAAGAACGAAATCCATTCCGATATCAGAGCCCTAACAACACCGCCGCAATCCACGGAAACGCCACAGTGACATCGCTCTGGATGATCTGGAAGTAACTCTTGGTCGACAGCTTGTCCCAGGTGATCTTCTCTTTACCACCGGCACCGGAGTACGAACCGTACGACATAGGTGAGGAACCGATTTCCACAAAACCCGCCCAGTCGCGCACCTTGTGGTGCTGCAAGTCGTGCTTGAGAGACGGCACCACGCAAATCGGGAAGTCGGCAGCGATGCCGCCGCCCAGCTGCAGGAACGCAACAGGCGCGTCCTTGGATGCTTCCATGTACCAGTCGTATAAATAGGTAAAGTAATCGAGTCCTCCTTTCATGATACTCGTTGGCAGGAGCGGATCTTTCTTCTTGCGATGCTGACCGCCGTACGTGTAGCTGGCAAAAATGTTACCCATGGTGGAATCCTCGAATCCTGGGATGACGATGGGAATATCTTTCTCGTAGGCAGCCAGTGTCCAGCAATCGTTCTCGTTGGCATTCGGATCCGGCTTGATGCGCTTTTCGGCAAACAGGCGACGGAAGTATTCGTGAGGAAAATAGCTTTCGCCGGTACGGGCAGCCTCCTTCCACATCTTGAGCAAGTGAGGCTCCATGATGCGCACGCTCTCGTCTTCCGGCAAAAATGTATCGGTAATGCGGCGCAGCCCGGCATCGCGCAGTTCGGCTTCCTGATCTGGCGTGAGCTCCGTGTAGCGCGGAATATTGGCGTAGTGCGAATGAGCAACGTAGCGGTAGTACGACTCTTCGTGGTTGGCAGCTGTTGCCGATACGAGATGTACCTTGCCTTCGCGGATGAGCTGGGCGAGAGTGACGCCGATCTGGAAGGAGCTCAGTGCACCTGCGACAGTCACAACCAGTTTGCCGCCGTTATCGACGTGATCTTTGAGCCACAAGGCAGCCTGAAGCGTCGAACCGCCATTACAATGCTTGAGCGTGTTCTGGGCAAAGGTCGTCACCGGCGTCTTGCTCTTTTTCACCACCGATGAAATAGTTTCGGTTTTGGCCTTGGTCGGCTTTTCATGCACGATGTGCTTCTGGAGATCCGCAGAAAGTTTCTTCATTTTACTGTTTTGCATACGCGAAAAGAAAAAGGATAGTGGCGCTCATGCTACACAAATTCTCCTGGGAATCCAGTATTCGTCGATAGCAATTTATTTATTATACACACTCTGTCTATGCGCGACCCTCAAAACGACAACAGTCACAATGTCTTGATAGATAACATAAATAATACGATAGGGCCACACACGCAATGATCGAGCACCGTCATACTCTCCTTCTAGCTTCTTTCCGGCAAAAGGATCTTTGAGCAAGATGTCGAATGCAGCAATGATACGAGCCTGATCTTTTTGCGGAAGCGTACGCAATTCTTTCTTCGCCTTATTTTTGATTTCCAATTGATACATTTTAGAGTTTTAGCTCCTTTTTAAGTGTATCAAGATCAATCGTATCTTTCGGACGCTTACCCGATTTCATTTCTTTAATACCTGCTCGCACATCTTTATCCAAAGATACATCAGACATAATTTCCAGAGTTTCCATCCATCCCTCAAATTCATCTGCCGACATCATCACAACTGGTGATTGCCCCTGAAGCGTAATCGTAATAGCCATGCCAGGTTTCGCCGCCGATTTTAAAACAGTATAGAAGTTCTTTCTCGCTTCCGTTGCTGTCATAGTTTTAGACATACGTACATTCTAACGTACGTATATTGGTTGTGCAAGGATAATTTCTCTTTTTAAGAATTATGTCCCATAAAAAATATAACAATTTTCAATTTTAAATTATCAATTTCTTGCCGGCCATAGTCAGCCGGAGCTGACGAAGGCTGGTCAATTCTCCGTTTTCAATTAGGCTCATGACTAGCTGAGAGAAGATTGATACTCTTCTTTCCGCACTATGA
>CALMES010000038.1 GCA_937863435.1 uncultured Candidatus Peregrinibacteria bacterium | reverse complement strand
CACTGCGGAACAGCACCCTGTCATTAACCCCGATAAAGTTGTCAACTATCTTCAGCCAGTTGGTTGTCGTAGGCGCATCGGTGTTGCTGTCGATAAGAGACTCGTAGAATGATGTGCCATACTTCACCCTGTCACCTTTCGCGTATGTGCCTGCTGCATACTCGTCGTATGTAGCACTCACCTTGTAGTTGCTGAATACGACATCGCGCAGCCAGTTCAAAGGGCTGAGCAGAGAATATACCCACATCAGATACTTGGGCTGTCTCTTGTTCGGCGGCATTGCCAGCGCGCCCTGCTTGTAATAGTTGACGTCGTATATGCCCATTATTGCGGTATGAAGGTTAAGGTGTCTGCTAATGTATTGCTCGCTGTCGTCTCCGCTACGATGTATCCGGCTACCGTGTTCCAGCTACGGGACACCAGCGCGTTGGACGCCACCAGCGATGAGGCACTTGCCAGCGCTGTTCCGTTCGCTCTCGCCTTGACGTTCTTCAAAACGACGTCCTTGACGCCTGTCGTCGTGCGTATTGTTCGTTCTAAATCCGAGACGAGTAATTGCCCGTCGAACGGCAGGGCCGCTAAAAACGCCTCTATGGCGGCTATGACGTTGTCTGCTATTATCGCGGAGTACTGTCCCTGATAGTACACATCTGCCTGCACATACAGCTTATCGCTCGTCGCACTTGATACCAGGTAGTTGATACCGGCACAGCCTATCGTCGTGACGTAGTCCTGCAGCGCAGACTTCTCCGCGTTCGACAGGGCCACCGGAGGCTCGCTCTTTGCCACTTTGATCTTGACGTTATTGGATAGGTCTGCCTTCACGCTGCATCTCGTAATGATCTGCAGATCCGTGTTAATGGTCGGATACGTAGGTACCAGGTCGACAAGGTCTATGACCTGCGGCGTGATGGCGTCGTACTGGAACTTGAACACCCTGTCCTGCACCCATGCCGCCGTGTTCGGTGCCGCTCTGTCCACTATCGCCTCTATCTCAGTCTTGAACAGGTCTGTCTTCTGCTCGAACAGCGACTGTATGTATGCCACCACATAGGTGAATAGCCTCCAGATAGATCGTCTGGACTGTGATGTGAGGCCGCTCAGCTCCGTTGTGCTCTCAACGGCGGCTATTATTTCTGTCTGTATCTGGTCTGCTGTTCTTGCCATTAGTCTGTAATTATTTCACTTATGAATATTCCCGGCTCTAAGCTGCCGTCCGTGTTTTCTCTTGTCACCTGCAGCTCCAACGTGACAGGATCTACCAGCGTAGGCTCTATCAGCGTGCTTGCCGTCTTATCGATGAAGCAGGTCTTGAAGTCCATCAGATAGTGATAAACGTTGCTGTGCTGATAGTCCTGCTCTTCCGCTACCTTGAACAGCTCACTGCACATGGTAGGCTTGTAGAGTGACAACTTCTGGAATACCAGGTCACGTAGATCGAAGATGTCGAGGTTCTGCTCCATGTTTCCGTCGCCGCTGTCGTACTGCTCCATGCCTATGTGGATGCGGATGTCGAGGTCTGCCTGCTGATAGCCTCCACCCAGCTGCGCGAAGGCTGCCGGGTTGAGTATCTCTACAAACACACACGGGAAAGGGAAGGAGTACGACTGCTGCTGCTCCATGTACTCGAACTGGTTGTTGAATACATGTACAAACTTCACCTCTTCGATTTCGCGAACCCGTGTCATGATATCTGTTATCGCTGTCTTTAAACTCATTTCCAAATCTTGTCTACCTGGTTAACTATCGTCTTTCTCTGCTGTTTCCTAAGCTCTGCACTGTCGCCCATGAACTGACGCTGCGGCATACCATCCTCTCCGTTGTTGTGCCTTGCCGCGTATGGTATGCTACCCCCATCTATCACCAGACGTATCTTGCTGAATGACTTCTCGCGGATGGAGTTCTGCACCGCACGTCTCAGCTTTCCGGTGCTTACCATTATCGCCTTGCCCGCCGTCTTCTTCGTCTCCTTCGCACGTGGCGCCCAAGGGTTCAGCGACTTATCGGTAAAGCCCTGACTCTTCCAGCTGCCGGCAAAGAAGTTCTGTGCCTCGTTGGCAAGGATAACCGGAAGCGTTGTCTTCAGCTTCTCCATGTTGCGGACTACCCGGTCAAAGTTGAACTTGTCTGCCATTATGCCTGCGTTAATACTGGTCTGTTATAGAAATACATACTCTCATTCATAAATGAACTGCCCTTCTCTATCGTCACGTCGTCAAAGTCTATCCTGTCACCAATAACATACTCAGGGTCTGTCTTACGAACGAAGTCGCAGAATTCCTGATATCGGATAGGGTGCAGAACGATACGTTCTACAGGCCTGAACGTGTTTTCGTAGTGGTTGATACACTTAGTCACCATGTCAACTACGAATACTCCCGTCGGTTTATAGGGTCGTTTACTTGCCATCTTTTATAACCATTTTTATAAAAAAATAAGGGCTATTCGTCTGTAGCTTATCATGATAGAAAGTGTCGTTGATAGCGAATTCATCACCCGTCTTTCTTTTGTAAGCCTCTTTTAATACTTCGAAAGCCTCATCTCTTGTGAACTTCTCGTCTGTTTCAATGTACATGAAAACATACTCGCCGCTTCTGGATATTCTTATATCAGTAACCATCAGTTATCATTTTCAGGTATTGGTAATCCAAAATTGGTTTTCGCGAATGCTACGTCTTTCTTCGCCACATCAAAGTAGGGGTGGTCTTTATCAAACACCACTCTCTCTTTGCCCGGATTCATCTTGAACATATCGTTCATGTTCTGCTCTGACGCTATCAGCGTATCCTTCACATCCCCCTTATCCGTCTCAGCTCCTTCGCTCAGCTGCTCCACAGTGCAGCGGCAGTTGAAGTGGTTCAGAGGCATAAACGTATCCCAGAACGGATCATCCACCGGAAGCGTTATTCCATCCAGTGGTGCGCATATCTCTGAGGTTCTCTCGTCCTCCACGGCTGAGTACTTCAGCAACGGCAGCACGTCTTTGTTCTTCTCGATTTCGTTCCAGCGTACCGCGTTCTGCGCCTGTCCGTATGCCGTCTCATACTCCGTCTTCATCCAGTTCACGTTCCACTGCTCGTTAATGGTCAGCGCCTCTTCCTTAAACTCCTTGAAGCTGCGGACAGCTCCATTCTCGCCGATAAGCACACCGCGCAGAGCCTCTGTCTCATGGAACGTCTTAGCTGCCGAGAATAGGTAAATGTTTTCTCGCAGCTCTGTCAGAAGCTCTAAGTCCACGGCTCCGAAGGGAGACTCTATGCCTTTCTCGATAATGCTGCTCAACTCTTTGAACGATACTCCGAACCCTTCATACACACCTTTCTTCAGATAGTCGGCTATGGCAAAGTACATACCCTCGTCGAGTGCATACTCCGTCACCTTGCCTGCGTAGATTAGACGCAAGAACCGCTCTATGTCTTTGTCGTCGAATATCATTTATACAAATTGTCCAGTTTATTCTGCCTCTTCTTGTCGAATTTGTTCGTGTTTGCGTCCATTGAAGGCATCACTGTCATGTTCACATACACCGGAATTCCTGTCTCTTGTGTGAAGAACTGCTCGTCCATTCCCAGACCGGCATTCTTCAGATTCACCGCAACGGAAGACAGCTTAGTTGCGTAGTCCACCATGCTCTGTCGGTTCTCATCCTCTTCACCACTGTTCTTGTACTTAAACACCACACCTTCCGGTATCGCAAAGCCTAACGACCGCAGCTTCGGTATGAGCTGACCATTCACCATGTTCTCTATGAACTTGCCGTCCTTGGTCTGTTTGTCCATGAGCGAAACGGCTACCGGGTTCTCTTCTCCGGTGCCGGCGCCAAGTTTACCTGGTACGCTGTCCAATGCGTCGGAGTGTCCGAGTATCAGCTTGCTTATCTTCTGTTCGCATCTCTGCTCTAAGTTCTCATAGCCTTTCCATCCTGTGCCGCCCAGTGCCGTCTCCAGGAACTGGATTTCATCCTGCGGGTCTATCACCGCATAGCCGGATGAGCCCATGTTCTGCAGCGCCTGCTCCAGCAGTGCGCGTTCATCCTCGTTGGTCTTGGTGGTCTTGCCTATCCTGTATGGCTGTGAGTACAGCTCTACGAAGTCTCCGTTATAACCTAACGTGTTGCGCAGGAATATCTCGTACAGAGCCACTTTGTAGAGCAGCCCGTATCCGCAATCCGACTGCCCTGTATCCGACGGAGTCTTCACCCAGATGTGCCAGTTCTTGTATGGGTCTTCCAGGAACTTGTTGCCGTTCTGTGCGTACACGAACCGCGTCACCTCGTTTCTGTCAGGGGATATGTGCCACCTCTTCACCAGAGTCAAGTATGGAAAGCTGCTATCAATTATATCGTTGAGAGCTATCAGCGAGTATCCGTAGAACAGCGCATCCAGCGAGTAGGAGACGAGCAGTGAGAACCACTCCGACTCGAACAGCTCTTCTAAGTCCTCGTTCTCTGTCTCATCGGGGTTGTACACCTCGAAGTCTCTTAGCATCGTCAAATCCTTCCTGCGCTCTATGCAGGCCGCCACATGGCCGTTAAGCACCGTGTCTATGAACATGGTCTGCATCTTCACGCGATGCGGATAGTATCCCTGCTCTGCCTCCGCTACCGCTACTCGCCACATGCCTATGTCATGGCGAAGACGAGCCAGCTGCGCAGGCATTATCGAACGGTTAAGGTTGTTCTTTGCATTTCCTTTCTGGAAAACACCACCAATAGGCACTGAGATTGCATTGAATATCTGCTGTATTATGTTCGGTTTCTGTGCCATTAGTATCGATTTTGATTTTTAACATTCCCGCCGAACCTGATGCGGTTCCCCTGGTCAGGCTGCAGCAGCGGCAGTGCCGCCGTTATCGCCCCCTGTGCCGCCGCTGTCAGCCACTGCACAGCCTGCGTATATCTGTCTATCCTTAGCTGCGGAACGTTGCGCAATGCGGGAGTGGATGTGGAATAACGTAATGTCTATCATGTATGTTACCATCTGCTGATCTCTGTTGTCAGCCTTAGTCCAGTACGTAGCATTGCTCAAAGCCGTTCCTGCCGGTACCGTATATGCTGATGCCGCCGTCCAATACTTAGCGCCATAGACCGGATCATCCGGGAAGACATTACCCTGAGGCAGTGCCGCTATCGTGCCATACTGGATCTGTGTTGAGTGCGTAGGTAGTGTTGTCGCCTGCCTGCAGGTGTACTTCCTGTCACCGTAATACACGATGTCGCCTACGGCATAGATCTTCTTGTAGTTGAAAAGTGGTGCAGGATACACTGCGTAGTATATCGTGTACTGCGGACCTATCAGCGACCACTTGGATAGCGTGAATGTCTCCGCCACCGTTACCGCCGTAGTACAGCGGTAAACGTTTCCGCCGAACAGCGTCAGTGCGTTCAGCGCGTATGTGGATGTAGGGGAGTAGGCATCTGCATCAAGATAGACTCTGTCGTGTGGCACGTATGCTGTCGAGTATGACCATATCTTCGTATCTGTAAACTCCTTCGATGTGTCGTACTTCTGACGCAGATAGGATAAACATTCCGACTGCGCTGTCAGCTGAGCTGAACTCAGAATAGTATCGTCAGAACTGATTATCTGATTCAGATTTACGTCCTGTATTTGTTTTTTGTAATCGTTCTTTATCAAATACATACTTTCAAATTTATATTAATCGACACGATTGCTGTTTTTTGTAATGTACATTAGTAGCTGTGTTTGCTTATGTTCCTACCGTATGTAGGTAGAGTAAGAACTCCTCCTCTCTGGTATTCTGAATACTCGTTCGCAAAAGCCGACACCATGAAGTAGTCCAGACAGTCTGACAAGTGGCCATACTTCTGATAGCGCACCTTCGTCGCCGGATCCGTCACGCTGTCCTTGTTCTTGGTGCCATCGCTGGCCTCTTTCACGTTCGTCAAGTCCTCTATCGTCTTCTTGCATGTCGGTGATATCTGCACCGTCAAGCCTCTGAAGTTCTTCTCCAGCACAGTATTTATGAAGTTGCCGCGCATCACCACAGAGGGGTTGTGCGTAAGCACCCGGTTGCTCGGACGGTAGTCCCGGAGCTCGTCCATGATCATCCGGTAGAAGTTGTAGCCCTTCTCCATCTTGGTGTCTTCCTTGTTCGCTGTGGCGTCGCCATACAGGAACAAGCCAGACTGATGGCTCGGGTATCTGCGTTTGAACTCGTTGCATACCTGCTTCACCGTGTTGTTCGGCGTTATGCCTGTTATCTCGTCTATGCAGTATGCCGTCTTACCGGCTATCTGGAATATCGCCATAGGCAGATATGGGTTAACGTTGTCATCCCAGCTGATGTGCAGTGGCAGTGCCGGGTTGTAGCTGCACGGCTTTATGTGTTTCTCCAGATCAAAGCACTTGTAGAACTCGCCGCCGGTCTTCAGTTGGATATTCCAGTTACCCTCCACGAACACCTCGTACTGGTACCTCGGCATGTTCTGAAGATTCTCCTTGTATGCCTCTGTCAGGTGTGGGTTGTCAGTTATCTTGGATGGAATATAGAGCCATCTATCAGGAAGTGTGTTATTCTCCCACCGATCATAGATCAGAGGCTTCACCCATGTATTCGTCGGGTTGCAGGTGGCCAGTATCACCGGTCTTGGCCTCGGCTCACACTCCCACCGTCCAGCGCGCCCGAACGCTATGTTCAACGTGTCGTGCTGACATTCGTTGATTTCCTCAAACAGGAAACCATTCACCTCTAAGCCTTTCAGCCAGTCCAGGTCTTTATCGTTGTCGTAGTTCTCGCCTTTGAACATGATGATAGATCCGTTGTGGTGCGTGTATTCGTAGGGGTTAGTTTTCAATGTGCCGTTTGCGCTAAGTTTTTTGAATGAGGGTATTGTCGTTATTCTAATCTTCTCTAAGTTCTCCCGGATTACGCACCATCTTGATTTCGGAAAGAGTTCACACATGATCAACAGTGCAGATAGCCCTAAGAACGTCTTACCTCCACCCATCGCTCCTCCGAACAAGATGAAGTCGTACTGCTCGGAGGCTATCGCGTCCATGGCTTCATTCTGCTTATCCGTGAAGTTTATCCTCATACTTTGATCTCTTTCCCCCCCCAGACTATCGTTGTTTGAGTTACCGCTATCGGGTTCTCTGCATCTCCGGACAGCTGCGTTTTCTCTATCAATCCTAAGTCTCTTGCTATTATGTTGGCATTATAAGCCCCAACGGCAGCCCCTTCAAACTTTTGTGTGTAAATAATTTTATCCACTTCACTTACGACTGCCCAAAAATCTTTATATGCATCGTTTTTACGGTATCGTTGCCAGGTGTTTTCATCTATGCCTAAGAATATACACAAACCGGTTAAGGTAAATGGTACAGGAGTTGGTATCTCTACTTTTATAATTTCTGCCCCTTTGTACTCAATCTTGTTCCATACCCGCTCTGAGGTGACTTCAAAATATTCCATACAAGCTTCGTACAATACCTGTGGGCTTTCAAAAGCTTTTGCGCGTCCGTGCGTAGACCTTAATGTCCAAAATTGATTTTCTTTTGGTGCGCTCATCTCAAATAAATGTTAGGGGTTTTAGAAAATTTCAGACCTGTCTTCTCGTTAAGCTCAACAGTGCTTGGTGCTCCTT
>CALMES010000037.1 GCA_937863435.1 uncultured Candidatus Peregrinibacteria bacterium | reverse complement strand
TCAGCGGGTGGGACGCAGGCAACTTGCAGCAGTGGGGCTTTGACGCCGAGACGCTGAAGAGCTGGCAGGCGGATGCTGGCAATCTGCGCACAATGTTGAATGTTGATGGTGATCCGGTAGACATGAAACAGCTATGGCGGGGGATGCCGGAATTTGAGCAAGAGGATGTTTTTGGGGCAATTGTTACCATCAAAGTCCATATTGCCACACATAAGGCTATGCAAGAATTTGCGCACCTTGTCGGGCAAACAGTCAACGAGAACACCAAGTTTATTTGGTATCCAAAACAGGAACGAGAGAACTTGAAAAGATATCAAGTGATTGATGAATCCTGATTTTCCTGTCTTTGTTCCCACAAAAGGACGATGGGCTACACCGTACACGATCAAAGCACTTGAACGCATAGGAGTTCCGTATACTGCCGTTATTGAAGAACAGCAGTACAAGGAATATTCAGAGGTTGTCAATCCACGAAATTTGCTTGTCCTTCCGCACCGAGACAAGGGACTTACGGTAACAAGAAATTGGATTTGGGACTATGCACAACATGAATTGAAAACGCCTTATTTCTGGACGATGGATGACAATATACGAGAGTTTTACCGCCTGGATTGTAACATTAAATACCGTGTTACGTCTGGAACATTTCTGAAAGTCATGGAAGATTTCGCCCAAAGATATGAGAATCTTTACATCTGCGGGATGGCTTATGAGAAGTTCACTCCCAGGAAAAAGAAGCATTATCCAGTTATTCTCAATACCCGCGTCTATTCCAACATGCTCATTAAGGCAGACATTCCATATCGCAATGTGACGTTTTTTAACGATGATACTGATTTGTGTCTACGAATCTTAAAGGATGGAAATTGTATCCTGCAATTCTGCGCTTTCTTGGCTGAAAAGATTACAACGATGCAGGTTAAAGGCGGAATGACGGATTATTACGAAAAGACAAACAAGCGCCGTCAGTTTGCGGAAGAATTGCAAAGAGCACATCCCGATGTAGTGAGGGTTGTTTGGAAATTTGGCCGTTGGCATCATGAGGTTGATTATTCGCCATTCCGCAATAACCGTCTTCGCCTCAAGCCCGGAGTGGTCATACCGGAAGGCATCAATAACTACGGTATGCAACTGGTAAGGATCGATGGGCCGTCCATCTAAACTCACGCCGGAAGAAATAGCGATAGCCTTTGATTTTGGCGCTCAGTTTGTCGCCGATGACGTTCAGACAAGGCTAGGATGGAAAATCGGCGGAAATGACATTGACGGGCGTGCGCTCCTGCCTGTCAAAA
>CALMES010000036.1 GCA_937863435.1 uncultured Candidatus Peregrinibacteria bacterium | reverse complement strand
AGAGGGGAGACAATTCGGGTCACCGCTTAAAGACGCACAATGTATCTTGTACATAATTAAATTCACCTCTTTCGTATGTCACATTCATCATTACATATCCACTATCGCAATGTTGTTGGGTATCGTAGGGAGTGCGGTCGCCCAAGGCGGCCACAATTTTATTTCGACTTTCGATACTTCCGGCAGATTGTTGATGATACGTTTTGCGTCCGACACGCTCTTCCCTGCCACTGAATCCCGCACATTTTTCCCGAATGTCGCACCGGCGGGAGTGAGGGAATCGAGAACGAACTTTTCGGCATAGTTAAGATCGGCGGTAATCTTCACCCATCTGAAATCATCATCCCACGGCGGAACGATACGAATGTCAACATTGGACTTGGTGAATGATTTTTCCACCAGCACTTTGTCCATACTCACATGACCCTCAATTTCACTGCGCAGCATGTGCAGAAGGTCTGAATCGTCATACAGCAACACGGTGTAGGCGATAGTCCCCTGCAGAGGGATGGATGAAACATTCTGACCGATAAAAGACTCCGACAAATTAAAATTCTTGTATTCAATTTTTGTGAGATCATCGTAGTTCAGCTGTACAAGCGAGCTGTGACTGGCATCATTCAGCATGGTACGTTCGTCTTCTACCATTTGCTTTGCAGAAGCCAAAAGCTCCTGCTCCAGCTTCTTACGGGCGATATCAATGTCCTCCTTTTTCACGATATTGGCATAGGACGTTGTGCCGCCATAGCCCGGCTTTTCATTGCGTGCATACACGATAGCCCGCTCGTTCTCCGGAAGCGCTGCCACGTCCCATTTCAGCCCGGCCGGCACATTGCCGCGCTTGCCGATGATTTCCCCGTATAAATCCAGCGGTGCGGCAATAGCCCGAGCCTGCTGCTTGCTGTGCGGCTCCAGAATGAGGTCGTATTTCAAACGGAAAATCATGCCGGCCTGATTGCTGAAACGCGTTCCCTTGCGCAACGAAAATTTTTCATTCCCGTCGTTGAACACGGTCAAGTCCACCTGTGAACTTGTTCCTGTAAAGTTTTTCCCCACCTGATCGAAGGTGAGCGTCCGATCCAGCGTCACCGTAAGCGGATGGAGCGGCAAATTGTGGATGCGGTTCACCGGCACACTCACAGTGGCACCGGACGCTACCAGAAACACGTTGGTGGTGTAGTTGACCGAGTTCTGGTTCGGCCAGATCTGGATAGTGCACGACGGCAGCAGTTTCAGAAATGTAAACAGGAACACCAGAACACTGGAACCGAAAATAACCCATATTCTCAGCTTCGGAAGAGACAGCAAACCGATGAATTGCAGGCGTGTGCGGATTTGCTGACGCCATGAGCTGGGACTGAACGTACGCAGGGCTTCGGCATAGTGCGCATGTCTGCCGACAAGCAGACGCAATTGCCGGACAGTCCCTGCTATCTGCCAGTGCTCCCGCCTGGCAATGGCAGCGACATGTTTGTCCTTGCATGCAAGAATGAGCGTGCGATCGCGATGCAGAGACCGTAATTCTTTCAGCCACGCCCGCAAAACATCATCTTTCACGGCTATCACACCTTCCGGCGGCAGCACCACCATGCAGGAACCTTTGGTTTGCCTCACAAGCAAGCCCAAATCCTTCAGATTCATTTGGGAATTGAAAACAAAAACGGTGATGTCGTGCTGCGTACCGGTCATCGCCTGGCATTATGACGCAGACTGAAGAGCAGCGATAGCGAGACGCGTTGCAAAAAGCGACCAGTATTCTGAATAATGAGGAATGCGGAATGATATGGCGTCACCACAATGTGAATCAAGAGTACAAGCATGCCGCGGAAAACCTATTGCTCCAGTACCGTCAGCGCCTCAAATTTCTCGCCCGCCAGGAATTCGAGCATGGCGCCGCCGCCCATACTGACAAATGTGTAGGGTGCGAGGGGCAGGTTATAGCGCGTATGGAAATCAACGGTATCACCGCCGCCGATAATGGATATTGCGCCTTTTGCAGTGGCCCGTACTATTGCATGGGCAATGACTTTGGACGCCGCGGTGAAATTCTTGTATTCGTACACGCCAATGGGACCATTCCAGATGATCATGCTCGATTTCTCAATGATGTCGGCATAGTGCCTGGCACTCTCGGTTCCAATATCGAAGATGCTCAAATCCCCTTCTATTTGATCTGCCTGAACGTTCTTTCCCTGCGCCGTTTCCGATAACTCGGTTGCCACAATCACATCGGTCGGGATATGAATGACCGCACTCCCCTCTTCCCGGCTTTCGGTCAAAAATCTTTGCGCCTGAGCGGTTGCCTCAGCTTCATACTTGGATTTTCCGACGGGGAAACCGGCCGCAGCAATGAATGTATTGGCAATGCAGCCGCCAAGAAGCACGTTATCGCCAAGATGGAGGAATTTCTCAATTACCGGCACTTTCGTCTCCATTTTGGCACCACTGATAATGAGCGTCAGAGGATGCTTCGGCGCATTTAGCACCGTACCGAGATGCATCACTTCCTGCTCCAAATTGAATCCCATAAAGGCCGGAATGAGCTTTGGAACACCGACCATGCTGGCATGCGCCCGATGGCAATTGGTGAACGCATCATTCACATAGACATCGGCGAGAGACGCCAGTTTTTTGGCGAATGCGGGATCATTCTTTTTTTCCTCCGGATGAAAGCGCAGATTTTCAAGCAGTACCACTTCGCCGGCTTTGGCCTTGGCGATAGCAGCCTCTGCCTCCGGCCCCACACAGTCTGCGGCAAAGTGTACTTTTACGTGAAGCAACTGCTCTAAAACCGGCACAATCGGCTGCTGGCTGAACTGCGGATCCGGACCGTCTTTCGGACGACCCTGATGAGCCATGATAATCAAAAGAGCCCCCTGATCGAGAATGTGCTTCATGGTTTTCAAGATGGCCTCGATGCGTGTGGCGTCCGTCACTTTTCCATTCTCGATGGAAACATCGAAACCGCCGCGAAGCAGTACGCGCTTGCCTGCCAGATGAGCGGTATCAAGAGTGCGGTAAGTGGTCATAGGCGCTCATGCTACCAAAGGAGCGAACGGACTCAAAGAATTCAACAAGCACAGGAACATCTATCGGGTCAGACAGCCATCCATTCTCTCAGGCAGGCATCGTACGAATTATCGACAGCGTCAATCCAGTGCCCCGTCAGCACCCCTCCGTCATTCACCACCATGTTCACCGCACCGCAGACCTGCACCGACGCGTCCAGCCGGTCAAGAAGCGGGACGATCGCTGTCACGAGAGAGGGATCCACTATATAGCCGCGCCGCTCGAGCAAGAACATTTCGCTCAATCGCAGCGGCAAGTCGTTTTGTCGCGTCCGGTAGAAATCAAAAAACGCATCGACCGCCTGTTTTGCAAACAGCGCATTCCACTTTTTGCGCAGTTCGCCGGGGAGCTTCGGGCCGATGTAGCCGATCACGAGCATGCAGTCAGTATGCAGTATTGTGTTGTCGGAATGAAGAATATTCCCGGTTTCAATCGGCGCTTGTTGGTTGCCGGCTTTTCCTATTTAATTACTGGGCAATTTTGCATTGGCACTGTGATTCTTCTCATTCTTCCTCTGGCGGCGTTTCTGATCAATTTGACAGCGCACATGGCCGCACTCAAGTTTTTTCCCCGACTGGGATTGCTGGATTTCCCCGAGCGTTACGGGCTGAAACGCGCACGTATCCCCTACCCCACCGGGATGCTGAGCGCTGCCACATTTCTAGTGTTGTATCCGATGATTTTTTCGATCGGCATGCACGAACTGGGCGTGATCCTTGCCATTATTCTCCTCGGAGCGGTGGCGTTCATTGATGATCGCTCCCCACTTCCGTTTTCGTTGCGTCTGAGCGTTCAGATTCTCATTGCACTCCTCGTATTCGTTGCCGGATCGCGCATTTACACGCTTACCGGACCGTTTGGCGGCTACCTCAAACTCGATACGCTTCTCCTTCACCTGCCTCTTGTGGGATCACTGCCGGTTATGAGCGGGATTTTTACGGTCCTATGGCTCATGCTCACCATTAATGCCCTGAACTGGTTTGACGGCATTCCCGGACAGGTGAGTGTACTGTCGACCGTCGGCTTTCTGCTGCTTGGCTGTCTCACGCTCTTTCGGTCGCATCAGCCGCAGATTGCACTGCTGTGCTTCGTACTAGCCAGCATTGCATTAGCGGCGGTCCTGTTCGATTTTCCGCCAGCCAAAGTGCTGATGGGAGACAGCGGCTCCATGTTCTTCGGCCTCATGCTTGGCCTTATCGGCATTTACCAGGGCGGAAAAGTGGCGACAGCGTTTCTGGTTCTGGGCATACCTCTGATCGATGCCGTCTTTGTCGTGATGCGACGCCTGCACCGTGGCTCATCACCGTTTAAAGGCGGACGGGATCATCTGCATCATCTGCTGCTGCAAAAAGGCTGGTCACAACGGCAAGTCGTGGTTTTTACCGCACTCGTCAGCGCCGTTTTCGGAACAACCGCTCTGTTTCTCACCACAGTCGGCAAAGCAGTGGAAATTGCCGTACTCATTGTCGTCATGATTATTATTCATCGCTATGCAGACGAGAAGAAATAGATCACATTGGTGAGGTTCGGTCACCTCGCCGGATCGCACAGGTTACGAAATCCATGCTGCGCAGTTATATTATTTCTGATACGTCAGCGGCTGGCTTTCGGCTGTAAACGGACCGTTCACTTTGACAATAACCGTCTTCGGCGCACCGCCAAGCATATTGAACGTCGCACTGCTGCGGCCGGCAAAACTGCCCATACTGAGTGTCGGCGGAATGAACTTGGCGGTACCGAAACTTGCCGAAAGGTACAGTGTGCCAGTAAAGAACGGAGAGGTGATTTCATCGCCGTCTTTGTCGTAGGCAACCACTTTGCCCGTAATCCACTTATTGCTGTATGTACTGTCGGCAAAACGAAGTTCGATGTGATCAATCTGTTTCGCGCTGCGTTCGGCGGCACTCACAACTGCGGAGGCGGCCGAACTGACGACAGCTGCGCTGCTTTCGGATGACGCACTCGACTGCAGAGCCGGAACCGGATCGCTGACGGCATACGCCACTTTCGTGACAGAGACAGTCGACGTCTTGGCGACACGAGCTTTAATGCGCTCTTCCTGCGCAAGCTTGATGCGCTGGGCAACAGTCAGTGGTGCGGCACTGCTCGACGCGGTCGTAGCTCTGTCCGCCTGCTGCAGTGTTTGCTGCGCCACCATGGTTGGAGAGGTATAGGTCTTGTATTGCTGCACAAACAGCATCGGACTCAGCGTGTACAAATCGCCGCGCTCCCTGTGCAATCCGGCATCGATCGCCTGTGTAAATGACATACGCGCCTCGTTCGCCTCCTTGTCGGTAAATACCCAGTACGGATGATATGGCGCGCTGGCTTTATCAATCTGAAAGTGCAGGTGAGGACCGGATGCGAAACCTGTCTGTCCGCTTGTCCCGATGAGCTGTCCCTTTGACACAATCTGGCCTTTGGACACAATCACGTCCGTCATGTGGGCATAGATACTGTAGATCGTTGTGGTTTTACCCGGATTATCCGGATCCGGCACATTCGGATGACGGATCATGACATGATGGCCGTATCCGACCTCCTGCAAAATTGCTGTTTCGACAACACCGTTGGCAATAGCCCGTACCGGTGTGCCCAAAGGAACGGCAATATCCATACCGGTATGGCTGCCACCGTGGTCATCGCCCGTTTCATATGAACCGAGGTTACCAATGCTGTAGATACGCTTGACGGGATTCTTCATCGGATCGGCACCGCGCAGAGCCACGGCATCATACGACGGAATCGGAATAAGACACTGCTGAGGAATGAGGTTGTAGGTTGACCCCTTGCCGCCACCGCCGAATTTAGCCCAGCATTCATAGTTCGGCACAAATTCGACAGGTGAGACGGTGCCTGTAAACACAATCTGCGTATCCTCCTCCTTTCCCATAACACCACGCCAGAACGCATACCAGCCATGCTGGCCGACCATGTTTCCGATAATAAACGCGACGAGGGTGAATGCAGCCACGAAGACCGACACTTGATCCTTGGCACTGCGAAGCAGACGTGGTCGCCTGACCCTATAGATCGACTGAACCCGAAAAGCGGCAGTGGCGCGAGGCATAATGTGGAATTGGTATGGATTTTTCTGTGTCTCTCTGTGAGAGTATGTGTACTGTTCCTATGATAATACTTTTTTGACAATATGTCAATATATGATCTTATATCATTGGCTAGCGATTCCCCTGTTTCTACGCATGCAATAGCCAAAAATCTCACAAAAACTTTTTTTCCTTTTCCCGTCACCGTTCTCCTTAAAGGGGAAATGGGCGCCGGGAAAACCACCTTTGCCCAAGGATTGGCCGAGGGTCTCGGCCTACAGGACCAAATCACCAGTCCGACATTTGCACTTGAAAACAGGTATGCAGACCGGCTGAGCCACATCGACCTCTATCGCCTGTCGGAGACGGAAGCGGCAGTATTCGTACATCATCTGCCGCCGTTTTCAGGCATTCGTCTGATTGAATGGCCGTCACGTGCGGGAGACGACGCCTTTAAAGATGACAGACATCTGATCATTCATCTGGAAGAAACGACGGAATCCCATCGCGCCATCACTATGGATTTTCGCGATGCTCCTGTTCCTCCGCCGGAACTGCGCGAACAATGGAAAAAGGAAGTCGGCATCGCGCCTCATATCATCGATCACATGAATCAGGTGACACACGTCGCCATGGTCTGTGCAGACAGACTGATACAAAACGGTCAGCCGGTACGCAAGGAGGCGTTGCGCGCAGCCGGCGAACTGCACGATCTGCTGCGTTTCGTCGATTTCAAGGCAGGCAATGGACCGGATGAAGCAGTTGACGAAAGGCAGCAGGAAAAATGGCGCCAGCTTAAGAATACATATGGCGATGTGCATGAAAAAGCCGCTGCCGCATTTTTGACAGAACGCGGCTATGCGGAGATCGCACATATCGTTGTCAGTCATGGCTCGCCGGATCACGGCCATATCCCGACAACGATTGAACAGAAAATCCTCACCTACAGCGACAAGCGCGTCAGGCATAACGAAATCGTGACAGTTGACGAGCGATTCGATGACTTCGCAGTGCGCTACTGCAAAGGCAAAGAATCGGATTTTGGCAGGAATTGGCGAGAATCTGTAAAAAGATTGGAGAAAGAGCTGTTTGGAGACAGGGCGCCTTTATAACGATCGATGTCTGCAGCAAGACATCTGCCCTCTTTCTCTCATTGATTTCCTCTCCTTCAGATCAATCAGAATCTGAAACTCATTGTACATTTTCAATTGTCAATTATTCATTCTTTATAGAACCCACGGCACCAGGTTGTGATAGAGAACAAACAGCAGATCTATTTCATGCTGCGCATACGCAAAAGGGGCATACGCAATGGCTCCGAACGCCACCACACTGATGCCAATCATC
Organism: uncultured Candidatus Peregrinibacteria bacterium; assembly: GCA_937863435.1. Lineage (GTDB taxonomy): Bacteria > Patescibacteriota > Gracilibacteria > Peribacterales > Peribacteraceae > JAGOTD01. The sequence continues at coordinate 10,122 of CALMES010000036.1, read as the reverse complement.
AGTTGTTGTGCGGTCGTAAGGACAATCCGCCCGTGTTCGGCGGCTGCAAACGTATGGCCGGTTGCATGCAGAGATGCACGGACGGTATCCCGCAATATTTTCATTTTGGGACCGACTGTTCCAAAAACGCGCATGAGCGTGAGTTCAGTGCGGGCAATGCCGCTGATCGCCGCAAGACCGTAGGAATGATTCAGATAGAGCATGCATGCCAGAGCAACTGAAAACAGACAGATATCAAACAAACTTTCCACGAGCGCATGGCGCAGGCTGTTGCCGTAACTGAAACCGAATTTTGTGCGATATTTGGCTGTGTCGAGGGCAATGTGCAATGTGACCAGTATCAGGAAAAAACCGATATTGAAGATAAGCGCAGCTAAGAATGCACCAACCAAATACGCAGCCTGAAATACCGGAAGATCATCATGGTTATGCACGAACGATAAGAGCGAATCGTCTGCATAGGAAGATGATAAAGCTGATTTAGTGCGACTGAGCTGCATAGGAATTGGTATTGGTGTAAAGAGACGTTTTTTATATTATAACATAATAATTAATATATATCAAATATACAGAGAGACAAAGAAACATGAGAACAGAGAGGCGTTAGCGATAAGCAAATAGCATATCGCTCTGAGCAAAGTTAAACAAGAATTTTCTTAAGGCTTACCGCTAACCGCTTATCGCTTTTACGAGAAATCGATAACAAATTCCCGGCTTATTTTCCACGAACCACTTCTTTTGTCTTCTGCCAGCGCTCACGAATATCGGCTTCAAATCCCCTGTCGCTGGGATCATAGAAATTCTGCACTGGCATGCCGATGGGAAAATAGTTATCGTTCACGACTCCTGCGTCAGATTTGTGCGCATATTGATAGCCGGCGCCGTAGCCATGCTGCTTCATGCGTGCATCGGCCGCATTGCGCAGATGATACGGCACTTCCAGTGCCGACGCGCTTTCCACGGCTTTGCGCGCCGCTCCCATTGCGCGCGTAATGGCGTTACTCTTGGGTGCCTGTGCCAGGTACACGCATGCATGTGCCAGAAAATATTCCCCTTCGGGAAAGCCGACGAATTCGAACGCCTGCCACGCCGACATGACGATTTGCAACGCGCGCGGATCGGCATTGCCGATATCCTCGCTCGCAAAGATCGCCATACGACGGAACAGAAAGCGTGGTTCTTCCCCGCTCACAATCATTTTATAGAGCCACACGAGCGCGGCATCGATATCGCTCCCGCGCATGGTTTTGATGAACACCGAAATCGTATCGTAGTGATCCTCGCCGTTTTTATCGTAACGCATATTGCGCTGCTTTAAGAGCTTTTCGGCCTGCTCGAGTGTGATATTTGCACCGATGGTCAGTACCGCAACCTCGAGCAGATTGAGCGCGCGCCTGGCGTCGCCATCGGCCATGCCGGCAATATAGGCAATGGTGTCGTCCGTCATTTTGATTTTCCCGTCGTAGCCATTTTTATCGGCCAGCGCGCGCTTGATGATGGCAGATAGATTCTCCACGGAATGTGGTTTGAACAGATAGACCTGCGACCGCGAGAGCAGCGCGTTATTCACGCTGAAGTACGGATTCTCGGTTGTGGCGCCAATCAGAATGACCGAGCCGTTTTCAACATACGGAAGCAGCGCATCCTGCTGCGTTTTATTGAACCGATGAATCTCGTCGATGAACAAAACCTTGCGCCGGGAAAACAAACTCACCGCGCCGCTCGCCGACGGCGCACACACTTCTTTGATGTCTTTAATGCCGCTCGTGACAGCGGATAATTGATGAAACGGATGGTTGGTCGTTTCGGCGATAATCTTGGCGAGCGTCGTCTTTCCGGTGCCAGGCGGCCCGGCAAAAATGACTGATGAGAGCGTGTCGCTGTCTATCGCCTTGCGCAGCGCCGTGCCCTCGCCGATTACCTCCGTCTGACCGAAAAACGCGTCGAGCGTGGCAGGACGCAATCGGTACGCCAATGGAGCATTGTTATCGGCCATAGAGGACGCATAGTAGCAGAAAAGGGGCGTCCATTACACAAAAATGTCCTCACTATCCAAAGTATGATTTTCATTGAATTACACTATATATAGTTTATACTGACAAACTATGAAAAATATCCCCCACCTTTATGAGCAAGCCATAGCTTATACAGATAGCCGTGCAAATCGTCGTGAAGGATTTCTCCTGCAACGCTTCTATCCACAGGTGCCAAAGTTGGCACGAAAATGTATCAATAGAACCCGATTATCCATAGCAACAGCATTGCATACAGAAATACCGGCAAACGAAGTTCAATTACGCACGCGCGCAAATCAGCAAACAGAACAGGAAAGAAAAACGATTGCCGGAATCAGCATGCTTAAACGCTACGTTATGCTCTCGCTGCCTGACCATCCTTTGATGAACGAAGACACATCAGAAAAGATCGACCATACCGATGGTGATGCAATTGAAAAAATGTATATAGATACGCGCTTGGCTTCTAGCAAACCAAAACTCTTTGAACATCTACAGATTACACGGCACTACGCAGAAATGATTGGCGCACAGATAAATAACCGTCTTGATACCGAAGTTGTCGATACGCCTACCCTTGGTGCCATGAGCTTGTTACGTAATATTGCAATGTTTTTTGACGAGCGCGGCTATCATAGGAAGCAGCTTACGTCTGCGACAATCTGTCGAGAGCTTGGTATAAGCGAGGAATTCATTCGAAACTATCTTCGGCCCGCAAGCGTGGACGCCGGCCCGATGCCTGTCTCCCGCTACGCACAGCACGAACCAGCAGAGCTCGATAAAATGTTTGAAAAGCGCCATAAGCAAGTGTGGGAAACCATGACTTTGCAACAGAAAATTGTAGAATTCTCCGGACTGCTAGCTAAAACGAACGGAGAAAAATTACTATCGTATGAAGAAATCATGGAAGCAATAGCCAAGCCCACCAGAAGCAGCGCGCGGGCATACGAAGCAAGCGTACAGCAGCCCCCGCTATTTTTCTCGGCTAGATACGCCAGCTCAACTCTTAGTCCAGCGTACGAAGAAACTGTCTGGATCAAAGCATATGAACGAATGAAAGGCGAATTTGAAGGAATGGGCGTAAATAGAGAGCAGCTGCGCACAGACATTGCCAAAAAATTCATGCTTCGAACTGCGTAAACAGCTTTGGCATCGGTAAATCCGGCGAAATTGTAAATATCTATTTATTTTTGCAGCGTTTCTCCCTACTCTATTGCCACTTCGCTGACAGACAGTGAAAGTGTCGCAGATTGCCCCCAATCAATCCGACAAACGAATGATGCACATCTTCGGGACGTAGCTCAGTTGGTAGAGCGCCTGGTTTGGGACCAGGAGGCCGCGAGTTCGAGCCCCGCCGTCCCGACCACGTAAATCGCATAACCCTCTCGATCAAAACAGATGCTCCCTTTTGATAAATTCTATCTCCAGCATATCGATTCACTCCAAGCTGGAGAGGAGCAATTGCTTCTTTTGGAACCGCAATTTCTGCAAGCGCAAGATTTGCTTTTCGCAGCTGCCAACGATTTGGGTGGATCGTTTGATTTTGATATCGCCGATATGCGCGAAACGCATATTGCGGCTGCACTTGGCGAAAGCGTCCAAGGCAAAAAGATTCTGGACATCGGCTGCGGATCAACGGAAAAGTACGTGCTAGAAGATACCTTTCGCGATCGTTATCCCCCACTCATGGCACACATGCTGATGAAACTCGGTGGAGAAGTAACCGGTACCGACATCCGACCGAATCCATCAGCAAATTATGATCATCGCGTGTCTGATGTAAGCCAATCATCGTGGCTCGAGAAAACCGATCCACCCTACGATATTGTGCTATGCCTGAGTTTGTTCAACGCACCTGAAAGCCCGTTCGAGCACAATCAAATTCTCTGCAAAAAACTGATGCAGGAAATCGCATCTACTCTACAGCCTGGCGGACTGCTGATTGCGACTCTGCCGGAAGAACTATTTCCTGAGCACCAGTCGATGGATGTGTGGGCAAAGAATGCCCGGAGCTTTTTGGAGGAATCAAACCTGACCCTTCTCCATTGTGGCCGCAGCATGGTGTGGGCGACGCATTAGTCATCGCAGGAATAACCTTGCCTGAGTTATTATCCGTATTCACAGGAGTACTCACTGTTCTTTTTGCAATAATCAAAGGATCATTTGTTTTGCCATTCAAAAAAATACGGCTCAGAAGAGGAAAAAGTAGCGCGTGAATATCTTCTGCAACCAGGGCAGCTGGATCTCCATCTTTTGCGGACACCACCAAAACTACCGGATTTTCTGATGCTGTATCCAGATGTGGCTTTTTTTTGGGTAATGTACGATGAGGACTTCCTAAATCATATCGTAAGCCCTGAACAGTATATCCTTGCCGCATTAATAACTGGCGCATGCTGGCCATGCAATCATCTACATATCTTTTACCATCTAAATTTAATGCTGAAACGTTTATTGCTACGGCTATGTCTGAATACGGCAATTCACGGCTTTCTAATGACGACATAATAAAAAAGAAAAGAAGAAGATGAAAAAAGTAGAATAAATATCAATACAAATCAATAAAACTCAACTGGAGCAACTATGAACCGCTGTAGTAAGCTCCAAGAAGATCGCCCCTCCTCGCTGCCAAAGTTGCGGCATGCCACTCGGAAACGGATTTTATGGCACACAAAAAGATGACTCCGATTCCGCGGAGTACTGCACATTCTGCTATCAATCAGGATCGTTCACAAATCCTGCACTCACGCTCCAGGGCATGATTGACCTATCGACGAAGCATATGATGAGTGAACTAAAATTTGATGAAACAAGAGCACACGAGTTAGCATCATCAGTCATTCCAACACTCAAACGCTGGCAGTAAAGCAAATCCGGTAGCCACTCTTGCTATACTTCGGCAATTCCTTCCCTTCTTTGCCTATGCTGCTCTTCGCTCCCAATATTATTGGTATTATTTTGTCAGTGATCGCCATTATGGCCATCGGCATGGCGTGGTATTCCCCTTCTCTCTTTGGCAGACAATGGTTAGCCATGACGCCGTTCGCCAAAATGTCGAAAAAAGAAATGCAGCAGAAGGCAAAGCTCGGCTATATGGTAAGCCTGGGATCGGGCATCATTATGGCATTCATCTTCAATGCCATTCTGCAGACAATGAGTGTCCACAGTGCCGGCGAGGCATGTGTATACGGACTTGTTCTCTGGGCAGGATTTATAGCAACCACTCTCGCCAATAACTACGCCTTCAATCAGAAGCCGCTTAAGTTATTCGCAATCGACGCGGGCTATTATCTCGCAAGCGTGCTTGCAACCGGCATCATTCTCGTATCTTTATAATGGTCCAGTGCGCAGCAAAGCAGCCGGGGTGCCAGGCCCCGGCTCTTATAAAGTGACGCTAGAATGATGTTGAAAGACTGGTGTTTGCGGATGTCGAAAAACTGCCCGTACTGTTAATCATGCCGCTTGAATAATCGATAGAAGTGACACTGCTGCTGTTAAAACTGCTGGAGAGCGAATAACTGCTGCTATCTGATTCATAGACACCACCGGTTGTGCCGTCTGTTGTGCCGCTGGTGCCCGCCGGAGAGGTGGTCTCTGGGTAGAGAGAAGTGCCGCCCGATGCGTTATAGGCATAAATACCAAGCCCGATTATGAGAGCGATGACAATAACTGCGATAATGGCACCCATTGCAGTGGTCGTATCGTCGCGATGAACTTCAGCCATAGAGAGAGGAGGAATAAGTAAGAAATAGAGACAACTACCAAGACGCATGACCGCATTTGCTCTGTCCGCACTATTCTTGACTAATAAACATTTGCATTAGATAGATATATATGAGACACTCTTGTGTAACACATCACTTAAACCTTACTCTTTCGAATGCACACCCCAGACCCAGCTACTCCAGCTACCCATAGTTTCCGCGATCTCGCGATTGCTCCCGCTATCCTCACACAGCTCGACAAACATACATTTGTCACCCCAACCCCTATCCAGCATGCTGCCATTCCGGTGGCTTTGGAAGGCAAAGATGTGATCGGTATCGCTCAGACAGGCACCGGCAAAACTCTCGCCTTCGGTATTCCGATGATGCAGCACCTGATTGCCAATCCGGCGAGTCACGGTCTTATTGTGGTTCCAACACGCGAACTGGCCCTGCAGGTCGAAGAAACGCTGCGTAAACTCGCTCCGGCTCTCGGCATGAACATGGCTGTTCTTATCGGTGGAGCTTCCATGCATTTGCAGCGTCAAATGATCCGTCGTCGTCCTCGTATTGTTATTGCGACTCCCGGCCGTCTCATCGACCACCTGGAACAACGCACTATCACACTCAAAACAGTGAAAGTACTGGTACTCGACGAAGCGGACCGCATGCTGGACATGGGCTTTGCTCCGCAGATCAAAAAGATTCTGGTGAATGTGCCCGTCGAACGCCAGACCATGCTCTTCTCGGCAACTATGCCGGGCAACATTGTGGAACTCGCAACGTCGTACATGAAACTCCCTCTGCGCATCGAAGTTGCTCCTGCCGGCACTACCGCATCGCTGGTGGAACAGGAACTCTTCATTGTGAAGAAGGACAAGAAAATGGAACTGCTCGGCACGCTCTTAAAAGAATATAAAGGAACGGTGCTCGTCTTCTCGCGCACGAAACACGGAGCAAAGAAAATGACGACCGCTATCAACGCCATGGGTCATCGTGCTGCGGAAATCCACTCCAATCGCACGCTCGGCCAGCGCAAGGAAGCGCTCGCCGGTTTCAAGAACGGTCGCTACCGCGTGCTGGTTGCAACCGACATCGCCGCTCGCGGCATCGATGTCACCGGTATTGAACTTGTGGTGAACTTTGACCTCCCGGACAATCCGGATGACTACGTGCACCGCATCGGTCGTACGGCTCGTGCCGGTCGCGAAGGGAAAGCCATTTCGTTTGCCAGTCCCGACCAGCGCAATGATGTCCGCGACATCGAACGTCTCATCCGCAAAGAACTGCCACGCAGCGCACATCCTCTCCATGCCAACGAATCATTCGATATGCACGGCAGCGGCTCTTCGCCGCGCAGCTACGGCAGTCGTCCCCCTCGTCGTTTTAACGGCGGAGGCGGTCACCGCGGCAGCGGCAGCCGAAGCACCATGGGTGGAGGCAGGCGCCGGCGCTAAATAAAAAGCGGGTATCTATCCGCGGCGCATGAAAGAAATATGATCTATACTGATGTCATGGTTTTCCGCCTGCGCATCGGCCTGTTTCTGTTCGCAGTAACAATTGCAACTACCGCCATCGCACAGTCGCCTGCTTCGTTTGTCGTGCCCCATCGCATTGAGCAATCAGCGCAAGTGGATGCTATAACCAGTCGCAGTGAAAGCAATTCATCTACCGTCATAGAAGGTGACGGCCAGATACTTGCCATCAATTATTCATCCGATAGCGATCTGCAGATTTTTCTGTTCTACCTGCACTCAGATAATTCCTACGATCCAGCCGATACCGTCATTTTTTCACTGCCTGCCGGGGATAATGTTCAGACAAACGTCGATCTGACTCACTCAAGCGGCTGGCACCCAGGAAAGAGGAGCTACAAAATGACACTGATGAGCGACAAGACAGATCCCATTGTCAGTTTTGCTTCCACCGAATTTGTACCGACGACCATCGGGACATTGGTAACGACGCCAGTGAAGCAACTCTCGTTGGTCGAAATTTTCACGCCTTCCAGCTATCACGCACTCCACGGCTATACTATCTTTGGCCAATCATTTGCCACTTTGCTTGGCATCCTTGCGCTGTTTCTGACGATCATGGCGTGTGTCATCTGGCGTAAGCGAGGACTGATAATTGCACTAAGTCTCCTGATCGGCAGTCAACTGATCTATGGCCTGAGGTTTAGCATCGATGAACTGCGGTTTACAGCCGAACACGTGAAAAGCTGGTACAGCAACTACACGTACGATGAAGCCCAATCGACTTACGAGCTAGCAAGTCTCCTGAAACAAGAATCCATCCATGGAATCGTCAATGTATTTGTCTGTCGTAATGGAACCGATTTCCGCGAGAAGCTGCTGCGGTATTTCAGCTATCCCATTTCGGTATCGTCCGTCGAAACAAGTGCGAAAGCGGCGACGCATATTGTCGTGATGGATGCAGCCCAATGGTCCTACGACGCTGCGTCTCACACGCTGAGCTGTAACGAAAAAACATATGATGCCACGCACGTGCAGACGCTGAAAGACGGCACACAATTATTCTCGTCCCCTTCTTCGCCTCGCTCATGAACATTCTTTTTTTTCTGCTGGCAACAAGTATTCTCCTTATCGAAGGATGGCTGATTGCTGCGCTGATCCTATCACCACGTGATCGACTTCTCTGTACAACATGCGCCTTGCCGATTGCCGCTCTGAGTAACGTTTTGCTGATGGCACTGTTCACACTCACATCGATTTCTTTAACCATTACAAGTCTGCTGATTGGTCACGCAGTGGTGATCGGTGTACTTGGATTTTTCCTGATGAAACGAAAACATACACATAGTAATGCTCATATCTTGCACCAATCGCACGAAAAAATCCGTGGCTGGAAACTTCTGATTTTCCTGGGTTCGGTGCTCATCATTCTCTCCACAGCTCTCTACAGCTTTTCTCACGCGGTTCTTCTGCCGACGTTCCAGTTCGACAGCCTTACCAATTGGACAATGCGCTCACAAATTTCTTTTTACGACCACGCAATCGCATTCGATGAGACCGAGATCCGCGGCATGGCCAAGCCACAATATCCCTTCCTGTTTCACGCACTGCAAATTGTCGTCAATCAAGGACAGATACACTGGAATGACCGGGCAGCAAATGCCATCACCTGGCTCGTAAGTGTGAGCGGATTTGCAGCGCTCTGGCTACTTCTGCGTCGCGCTCGAGGAATAGTGATCTCAACTGTCACACTCGCCTGCTTATTTTCGATCCCGCTTTTCTCGCTGCATACGGCACAAGGCTACGCCGACCTGACTCTCGCCCAGTATTTCCTGCTCGCCCTCGCGACTATTGCAATGGCAGTCGAACATCCTGCATTACAGAAAAATTGGCTGATTCTGTCGGCGCTATTCATTGCCGCGAGTGTCTGGACGAAATCCGAAGGATTTTTCTATGGCCTGGCCCCTTGGCTGATTGTCATTGCAGGCTTATTAATCACAAAACTAATCGAGCGAAAGTCTGCGATCATCTCGATGTGTATCGGCGTGATTGCGAGTCTGACCTGGCCACTGTTCGCCTTTTTCAAACACCTGCGCCTCACACCGCACAGTTCGGATACGGCCTTTGGCTTTCATAGCGAAGCACTGCGCGAATTATGGCCGGCTCTCTTTGGCCGCGGCTCGTTTGGCATCAGTTTTTTTGTGTGCAGCGCAGCGATCATCCTTCTCCTGATCAATCAGAAACCAATGAATGAGCGTAAAAAAGTGTTGCTCCTTCTGCTGTGGGGAATCCTCCTGCTTGCAGAAATCCTGTTCACGTACCTCTTCACTCCCAATGCCAGATTTTTGATGAACGCCGAAGCGTTTTACCGGCAGATGATGATAGTGCCGGCGATGTGGATAGTGACGAGTGGTTTCTTGATTAAAAATGATCATAAAGCGAATTACGAATTGTGAATTACGAATTACGAATAAAATATGTATCGTAATTCGAGCCTGGTAATTCGTACTTCGCCTCTGTTTATTGATATACTCCCACTTCATTCAATTTCTCAGTGCTCATAACGGTCATCACTCTCTCGCGCTCACGCGGGATCGGCAGCGGACTTACCTACGAAACGGACCAGCCTGTTGTCCCTGGCATGCTCGTACTGGTGCCGCTGCGCAGACAGGTGCTGGAAGGGATCGTGCTTAAAACAAACGTGGAGAGAAACCCTCAGGACCAGTTTGATATCAAGAAAATAAGCAGCGTCGTCTCCGAAAAACCGCTCCTCACCGAAGCCCAGCTGCGCACCGCGATGTGGATCGCGCAATATTACGTCTGCTCGCTGCGACAGGTGCTACAGGTAGTGTTGCCGGCTCCACCGTGGAGTAATCTGCTGCCCAAAGAAACGACGTTTTACAGCCTGATTGATACTGAGTGCAGACT